>NZ_JBANRJ010000001.1:490000-790000 GCF_037154075.1 Sphingobium aromaticiconvertens | reverse complement strand
ACGACTATGGCGCGGCGGCTGAACGCGCTGGAGGCAGGCGTCGGGTCGGCGCTGACCGAACGCTCGCCGCGTGGCATCCGCCTGACCGATGCGGGCGCGGCGCTGGTCGCCTTTGCCGAGCGGATGGAGGCGGAGGTGTCGGCGGCGGCGCAGATGCTGGGCGGGCGCGACGCCGCCGTGTCAGGCACGGTGCGGCTGGCGACGCCCGAAGCGTTCGGCACCTATCTGATCGCGCCCAATGTGCCCGCGCTCAGCGCCCGGCACCCCGCGCTCCAGTTGGAACTGTCGCCCCAGTCGCGAATGGTGAACCTGATCAACCGGGAAGCGGACCTGGCCATCACCCTCAACCGCCCGCCCAAGGGCCGGGTGGTGGCGCGGCGGCTGGTCGATTATCGCGTCGGCCTTTATGCGTCGAAGGCCTATCTGGCGGAGCATGGACCGATCGACGGGCTGGAGCAGGCGGCCGAGCACCCCTTCGCCTGGTATATCGACGATATGCTGGAACTGCCCGAGTTACGTTATCTGCGCGAGATATCGGTGGATGCGCGGCCGGTGTTCCGGTCAAGCTCGATCGCCGCGCAGCAGGCGGCGGTGGCGGCGGGGCTGGGACTGGGAATGCTGCACGTCTTTGCGGCCGAGGCGGACGAGCGGCTGGTCCGCATCCTGCCCGAGCGGGTGGAGATCATCCGCAGCTATTGGCTGGTGATGCACGCCGATCAGCAGAAGCTGCCGAGGATCAGGGCGGTGGTCGATTTTCTGGATGAACTGGTGGCGGAGAACAGGGGAGATTTTTAGGGGGTGGGGTTTTTGGGGAAGGCGCTCTCTAAACGTCGGCAAGGGGCGTGTTGCGGACGGTCGACGCGGGTGACGACGCTAAACGCTCTTGGGTTAGTCGAGGGTATCTGCACCTGAATGGAGGCTGCTTCCAGGAACAGAAAGTGCAGTCTTTTCCATCCGAGAATGGTCGAAGAAAGATCCTCACCCAACCCTCTCCCGCGAAGGCGGGAGAGGGTTAAAAGCGTCCGCTCATGGCGCTTGCGCTTGTCGAAAACCTCGACAAACTCTGGACCCGTCAGGGAATGAACGGCGCGCGGCGATTGGTGAGCGGGCGCTGGTAGGACGGATCGTCCGCGCTGCGTGCGGGCAGGCCATTGTCGCCAATGCCCGGCACATCGGCGAAGGGCAGCGGCAGGGTCGGCACGGTGCCCGACCATTCGATCATATTGGTGCGCAGAGCGATCTTCCACGCGCCGTCGCGCCGCTCCAGCCGGTCGATATAGCGACCGCCGGCGATCCAGTTGCTCTCATCCCGGTTGCGGCCGACGAACAGATAATATTGCTCGCTATGGGCGGTATCGCCGTCGATCTCGCAGGTGAAGTTGAGCAGATTATGATGGGTGGCGACCTGTCCGTCCTCATGCAACGCGCTGGCCCAGTCGTACAGGGCTTCCGGGCCACCGACAAAGGCGCCCGCTGCTATCGTCGCATCATTGTGGAAGGCCGACAGGAACAGCGCCCGATCGAAGCGGTCCATGCCCCGGCTGAACCGGGTCAGGCAGTCGGCGATGTCCTGCCGGTCGAGCAGCGCGTCGAGGCGGGCGAGGCGATCAGCGTCCATATCACGCTCCTTGTGCAATCGGTTGCCAGATGGGCGCGCCACGCTCGGCCCGCAGGGAGGGGATGACCTTGCCGTCGATGTCGGTGACGCCATAGTCCTGCGCCACCTCCGCCGTGATGAAGGTGCCGCCCGAACGCTGCATCACCGCCGGGTCGCTCGCCAGCGCGGCGATGACGCGTCCGGGAAATTCGGGCGAGCAGCCGATCAGCGGGTTGGTGACGGTCAACGCCTTCATGGCCGGATCGCGCTCCAGATTGCGGTTGGCGCGTTCGGTAAAGGTCAGCCCTTGCCAGAGCGAGAGCGAGGCGACGCCATGCGGTTGCAGTTCGATCGCCATGTCGCGGGCCATGCGGTCGACCGCAGACTTGGCTATGCCGAACACTACACCGTAGGTATAGGTGACGCCGACATAGCCGGAGATGGCGACGATCAGCCCGGACTTTTGCGGGGCCATGATCTTCGCGGCGTGCCAGGCGGCGACGAAGTTGGAGCGGACGCCGACATCGACCATCTGCCAGTTGGAGAGCGGCTTTTCCCAGAAGGGCTTTTTCTCGGTCAGATCTTCGGGCAGCGCGAAGGCGTTATTGACGAGGATGTCGAGGCGGCCCTGTTCGCGCTGGACCTGATCGAACAGCGCGGCGACCTGCACATCGTCGGCATGATCGACCTGCACGGCGATGCCCCTGCCCCCGCGCGCGTCGCATTCGGCAGCGGTTTCGCCGACCGTGCCGGGGAGCGGATATTCCCCCGCCGTCACCGTGCGGCCCGTCACATAGACAGTCGCGCCCTCTGCCGCGAGAGCCAGCGCAATGCCCTTGCCGATGCCCCGGCTGGCGCCGGTCACGACCGCGACCTTGCCGTCAAGCGATGCCATGTAGTTCCTCCTGCTCCTTGTGCTTTGAGATGGATTATATCGGGGCCGCCTCCAGCATCGCTTGACGGATCTGGACAAAGGCTACCAGACCAGCGGCAGCGCTTTCGGCCCGACGACGCCGCCGGGATAATAGCTGATCTCAGCATCCGGCTTCACCGCGAAGTCGGGGATGCGGCGCAACCATTCCTGCAACCCGATCTTGATCTCCAGCCGCGCCAGATGCGCGCCGATACAGGCATGGACGCCGCCCGCAAAGGCCAGGATGGGTTTGCGCGGACGGGAGAAGTCGATGGTCGTCGGGTCCGCGAACACGTCCGGGTCATAATTGCAGGCGGGCAGGATACTGGTGAACTTGTCGCCCGCTTTCATCTTGACGCCGCGCATCTCGATATCCTGCGTCAGCGTGCGGCCGGAGAAGGTGACGGAGAAGACGCGCAGCAGCTCCTCGACCTGCGCATTGATGTTGCCGGGATTGTCGATGATCTCCCGCCGCCGGTCGGGATTGCGGGCCAGCCACAGCCACATATTGTTGAGCGTGGCGAACACCGTGTCGAGGCCCGCGATGAAGAGGAAGAAAGTGAAGCCGAAAATCTCGCGCTCGGTCAGCGGTTCGCCATCGGGGCGCGCCTGAATGATGGTGCTGATGACGCCATCGTCGGGCGTCTTCGTCTTTTCCACGATGACCTGCGCCAGATACGCCTCAATCCCGCGCATCGCGAGGCCCGCGCTCATCCGGTCCTGCGAATGGAGCAGGTCCACCGCCCAGCCGACAAAGGTGTCGCGCATCTCCTGCGGCAGCCCCATCAGGTCGAGGAAGATGGAAACGGGGAGCGGACGTCCGAAGCCGGTCGTAAATTCCACTTCGCCCTTGTCGATAAATTCGTCGATCAGTTCGTTCGACAGGCGCCGCATATAGGCGTCCAGCTTCATCACCCCCTGCGGCGAGAAGGTGGAATCCAGGATAGCGCGATATTTGCGATGATGCGGCGGGTCGATTTCCAGCGGGATGAAGTAGAAATAATTATTGGGATCGCGCGGGAAAGGCGTGGCCCCGGCGGTGGTGAAATATTCCGGGTGGCGCAGCGCGAAGAAGGCATCCTCATGCTTGATCGTGACCCAGGCATTCCCGACCAGCGGATTGACGCTGTAGAAGATCGGCGGATGGGTTTCGTGCAGCTTCGCCATGAAATCGTGCGGCGCGGCGAGAAAATCGGCGCCGGTGGTCAGGCCGATCTCGCGGATCAAGTCGGGCGGAACATGGGCCGGAATGTCGGCGACGGGTGCGGTAGCCATGACTATGCCTCCCTTAAAACTGGGTTTCGGGAAGATGGACGACTAGGCCATCCAGCGCCGGGCCGACAACGATCTGGCAGCTCAGCCGACTGGTGGCCTTGAGCGGCGCGGAGGCGCATTCCAGCATTTCGCCTTCAATTGGCTCGGGCATCGGCAGCCGGTCAGCCCAGGCATCGTCAACATAGCAGTGGCAGGTCGCGCAGGCGAGGCCGCCGCCGCATTCGCCGACGATCCCATCGATCCCGTTATCCAGCGCTCCGCGCATCAGATTCTCGCCATCGGGCACGGCCACGACATGGCTCGCGCCATTGGCTTCAATATAGGTGACGGACACCATCGACCTCTCCATTCTTTCTATCACACTTTTTGAGAACGTCGTTCTCTTCACTGGCACTATAACGCGGGACTGTTAGAAGGGAAGAACTTTGTTCTCACAGGAAAGGGGCGGCGCAATGGACAGCCCGGCGATAACGATAAGCGAGATGGACGACGATACGTCGGACCGTAGCCGGCAGATTGTCGCGGCGGCCTACGACCTGCTGGATGAGGCAGGGCTGGAGGGGCTGACGATCCGCGCCGTGCTGGCGCGCACAGGCCTTGCGCGTCGCGCTTTCTATGATCGCTTCGCAGGTAAGGATGATCTGGTGCTGGCGGTGTTCGCGCATACGCTGCGCGCCGCAGCCACATTTTTTGGCGAGCAGGTGCGTGACCTGCCCGACCCGATGACACGCATGCACTATATCGTCACCAGCATCGTGCTGGGGCGCGGATCAATGGATACGGGGGCAGGCGACGGCGGCCAGCGGCGCGGGGCCGCGCTCAGTCGCGAGCATCTGCGTCTGGCCGAAGCCCGGCCAGCGGAATTGCACCGGGCCGTCAGCCCGCTCGTCGACCTGATCGCCACGCAACTGGGCGATGGCATGGCCGCCGGGCAGGTCCGCCCTTCCCCGGTCCAGCGGTTGGCAGTGCTGGTTTATAATCTGGTGTCCGCGACCGTGCACACCGAATTGCTGGCGGAGGAAGGGACGCGCCCTGACCTCGACCGACGCACCGCGCTGGCCGAGGAGATATGGGAGTTTTGCCGCCGGGCAATCATGGCCTGATCCCGCTATTTCGCCAGTTTGAGATGGTGGCGGAAAAAGGCGGTCATCACGTCGAACGCCTCACGCGATTCGGGCAGCGCCGGGTCGTAAAAAAAGGCATGTCCCAACCCATCCCAGACGTGCAGGTCTGCGGTGCGCCCGGCCTTCACCAATGCGCGATGCGTGTTGACCGCCGCGCTCATCTCGAACGCGCGGGTGCTGGTGATCACCAGCGTCGGCGGGAATTGCAGCAGCGTATCGGGCGAGAGGACTGGCGAAACCATTGGATCGCTGAGGTCGATGCCCTTGAAATAGGCGCGCACATCGTCCCGCATCGGGAGAGCCTGAAAGGGGCGACCAAAGGCGCGGCTATCCCCACCCCAGCGCGCGTCCGCTGACGCGCAGAAAATGCCGATGGCTGCGGGAAGCGGCAGCTTTTCCTTGATGAACCAGGCCATCACCTGTGCCGTCAACAGCCCCCCGGCGGAGCAGCCGAAAATGGCGATGTCCTGTGGCTTGTGGGTCTTGAGCAGTTCCCGATAGACTTTGGCTACATCTTCCGTCGCCGCAGGATATGTGGTTTCCGGTCCCTGCCGATAGGTGATGGAGACAATCTCCACCCCCGCAAGGCCCGCCAGCGGGATCGATTCGATCATGCCCGTGCCCCCGGCCATACCCATGACGAACCCGCCACCCGGCAGGTTGAGCAGAATCTTGCCCGCGTTCACCTTTGGCACGCCCGCCACCGGGCGGGCATAGACGGCGGGGACGCCCGCAATCTCTCCGACGCGGGTTTCGACCTTGTACATCGCCTTCAGCCGATCGAGGCGCGGGGCCATGATCTGCGGCATCTTCTGGCGCAGCGCCCCCGCCTGCCCTGCCGCGACGGCACGCATCATCGGTTCTTCGGGATCGGACGGGGTGCGGGGCAGCACCTTCTTCGCCTCTTCGCTGAGGTAAACCGACGGTGGTAGCTTGAAGGAGGGGACGACCACTGTACCGTCCGGCTCGATGGAGCCACTGGTCACTTGCGCCAATGCAGCGGGCGCGCAGGCCAGCGCAATGGCGGCAAACAGGAATGGTACTGATCGGCAGATGGTCATCATCGCTCTCCTGAATCGGCGAGCCTGTCGCCCCCTTGTCTTATGGAACATCACCCCTCACCCGGAGGGTTAACCCGCCGCGTCTTCAGGCTCGATCCACTCGGTCCGCAGCGCGCGGGGCGAAAGATATTTGGTCGAGGTCCAACCGCCATCGACCACGATCGTCTGCCCGTTGATGAAGGCAGCGCCGGGCGAGCAGAGGAAGGCGATCGTGCTGGCAATGTCCTCCACCTCGCCCAGCCGCGGGAATGGCGTGGTTTCGAAATTCACGCGCTTGAACATCTCATCCTCGAACCGGTGGCGGACCATGTCAGTCATGGTGACGCCCGGCGCGACGCAATTGGCGCGGATACCCAGCGGGCCATAATCGCAGGCGATATGCTGGGTGAGCGCGGTGAGGCCGCCCTTTGCCGCGGAATAAGCGCCGCCGCGCCGCCCGCCGATCACCGCGTAGGTAGAGGTGACGTTCACGATACCGCTGCCCTCCTTCATATGGCCGATCGCCTCACGACACAGGCGGAAGGGCGCGCGGAGCATGAGGTCGAGGAAATAATCAAGCGTCTCATCATCGGTTTCGTGTAGCGGCTTGGGGCTGCCCGCGCCCGCATTGTTGATGAGGAAGTCGATCCCGCCGAAACGGTCGAGCGCGCATTGCACGATCTTCTGCGGCGCATCCTTGGCGGTAACATCGACTGACAGGGTGGCGAGCCGGTCGGGATCATTGATCGTCTCTGCCAGCGCGGCCAGCTTCGCCTCGTCACGGCCAATGCCCACCACGGCCATGCCCGCATCATGCAGCATCTTCGCGGTGCACAGACCAATGCCGCTGCCCGCTCCGGTGATGATCGCTACCTGCATTGCCTGGGTTCCCGTTCTTCTTCGCTATCGCATTTCCTTCCTATCCCAGTCGGACGCGACCCGCGAACCGCCCCTGCGATGCCTTGCCCCCGATGCCTTGAACGAGGGGGCCGGACGGTTCACCCGATGGATCGATCCTTTTTCGAGAGAGGCTTGCTCCTATGTCTGCTCCATCATCTGCATTGCGATTCGACGATCGCGTCGCCGTCATCACCGGCGCTGGGCGCGGGCTGGGACGGGCTTATGCGCTGTTGCTCGCGAAGCGCGGCGCGAAGGTCGTTGTCAACGATCCGGGCGGGCCGATGGATGGCGCCGGCGTTGACAACGGCCCTGCCGAGGATGTGGTGCGCGAAATTCGCGCGGCGGGCGGTGAGGCTGTGGCCTGCACCGAATCAGTCGCCACACCGGAGGGCGGACACGCCATCATCCAGGCTGCGATCGACCATTTCGGCCGCATCGACATATTGATCCATAATGCCGGCAATGTCCGCTATGGGTCGCTCAAGAATCTGAGCCAGGATGATTTCGACGCGGTGCTCGATGTGCATCTGCGCGGCGCCTTCCATGTCGTGCGCACCGCCTTTCCGCTGATGTGCGCGGCGGGCTATGGCCGGATCGTCCTCACCTCCTCGATCGGCGGGCTGTATGGCAACAGGAACGTCGTCAATTACGGCATGGCGAAGGCGGCGATGATCGGCCTCAACAATGTCGCGGCGATCGAGGGCGCGGACGAGGGCGTCAGGTGCAACATCATCGTCCCCGGCGCCGTGACGCGCATGGCCGAGGGGATCGACATATCCGCCTACCCGCCGATGGGACCGGAACTGGTCGCGCCCGTGGTCGGCTGGCTGGCGCATGAAAGCTGCTCGGTGAGCGGCGAAATGCTGGTGTCGATCGCCGGGCGCATCGCCCGCGCCTTCATTGGCGAGAGCAAGGGCGTCTATCAGCCTGAATGGTCGATCGAGGATGTGGGGCAACAGATCGAAGCGATCCGCGACCCCGCTGACCCGCTGATCTTCGACCTTGAGGGGCATGTCGACCATATCCGCTACAGTTTCGGCATGGCATCCAAGGGCGCGTAGCTAAATCGCGGGCTGGGTCAGCTTGGCGCGAATCGCCTGCTTCAACACCTTGCCCGCGTCATTCTTCGGCAGCGCCTTCCACAGCTCGACGCCTTCAGGATATTTGAAGCGCGCAACCCCCTGCTCCGAAAGATAGTCGCCGAGCGCCGCCACGTCCGGCGTCGCTCCGTCACGCGCCACGATGACGGCGATGGCGCGTTCGCCGGTGCGTGGATCGGGCACGCCGACAATGGCGATTTCGGCGATGGCCGGATGGTCGGCCAGTAGATCCTCAATCTCCTTGGGCGAGATATTCTCGCCGTTGCGGATGATGAGATCCTTGATCCGGCCAGTAACGACCAGATGGTCGCCATCGACCCAGGCGCCCTGGTCGCCGGTGCGATAATAGCCTTGCGCATCGAAGCCCGCCACGTCGTCCTCTTCGCGGAAATAGCCGAGCATCATCTGTGGCCCGCGCGCACGGATTTCGCCATCCTCGGCGATGATGACCGTGGCGATGCCGGGGCGACCATCGGTATCCGCCGCATGGTCGATGTCCGTGCGGTCGATGACCCCCACGGTGGTGACGGGCACCTCGGTCGAGCCATAGACGCGGCTGACGATAGCACGGTCGAATGTGACCGATGCCTCGCGGATCAGCACAGGCGGCACCGATGCCCCGCCGCAGATAAAAAGCTTCAGGTCCGGCAGGCGTGTATCCGCCTCCCGCGCGGCGGCAAGCAAGCCCTGAAGGAAGGGCGTCGCCCCCGCCATGTGGGTGCAGCGCTGATCGACCATGATGTCGATCGCTTCGGCTGGGTTCCACGCTTCCATCAGGATCGCTGTGCTGCCCAGCAGCAAGGGCGCCTCGAACGCGTAAATCGATCCGCCGATATGGCTGATCGGTGACGGCACCAGAAAACGGTCGCCCGGATCAACCAGCCAGTGCGCGCCAATCTGGCGGATCAGGGCGTTTACGCTGTTATGGGTGTGCAGCACGCCCTTGGGCCGTCCAGTGGTGCCGCTGGTGTACATCACCATCCGCACCTCGTCCGCATGGATCGCGGGCAGCGGGGCGGCGGCGCCTTCCTCAAACAGATGGGCATAGGCGGTGTGATGGCCCGCGTCGCCCCGCACAATCACGGTTTCGGGTGGCTGCGCCATCGTCGCGGCGACCCGATCCATCATCACCGCATAGTCATGGCCACGGAATGTCTGCGGCACGAAAATCATGCGCGTACCCACGTCGGCCAGTGTGAAATGCAGGTCATGGTCTCGCAGCGAGGGCAGGATCGGATTGGCGACCATCCCCGCCAGCGTCGCCCCCATGTAGATGACCGCCGCCTCATGCCAGTTGGGCAGCATGAAGGACACGACGTTGCCGGGCACGAACCGCGCCAGCATGGCCTGCGCCAGACGGCTGGCCTGATCGTAGAGGGCAGCGGCCGACAGGCGCGTGTCGCCGTCGATGATCAGGATGCGATCGGGGTCTTCACGGGCCACGCGCACCAGCGCGTCGGCGCAACTGTCCGTCCGCCACCAGCCATCAGCATAGGCCTGCGCCGCGAGCGGTTCGTCCCACCGGATACGCCATCCATTGGGCGTGGAGCGTCGCGTGCTGATAGTGTCGGTCATGTCGAGGGCCTGTTGTTCGGTCTGGTCGCTTGAAGAATCCTTCCGTGCCCTGCCCGGTCGCTTCCCCGCAAGCGGGCGACGCCATCCAGCGTCCCGGCGATCCGCCCTTCCGGCCATCAGTCTCCACCGTCCAGCCCCACACCGACATCGCGTCCAGCCCATGCGGCGAAGCGTGCGGACTCCGGGTTGGCCTCCACCCGGTCATCCAGATCGAAGATCTTCACCGGCCGCTGCGGCACGGTATATGTCGGCCAGCCCGGTTCCGGCGTGCCATGACGCACGAAATGCCCATAATGGCCAGTCATCCGTGCGCCCAGCGCCGCCCGCTTTCCGGTCATCCGCCCCCCGCGCGCCAGCGCGGCGCGCGGGCCATGCATTGGCCAGGTCAGCGTCAGGTCCAGCCCATGCGTCGCCCCGGCGATCGGATGGGCATAGTCGAAACGATAGAACCAGGTGGGGCTGTGCCCCGCATGACGCTCGGCAAAATTGCGGGTGGGCATCAGAAAGGTGAGGTCGCTCGCCAGCGCGCGGCGGCCCTGTTTCGTGCGCGGATAGGTGGCCAATATTTGGGCGGCCTGCGCCGCACCCAACTGCGTATTGAGAAGCGCTTCCATGGCGGGCCAGCGCGTCGGCAATATCTCGCCGGGCATGATTTCGAACAGGCGGATCTCGTCGCGCGCCGCCCCGGCGAGCAGCGGCACGGGCGCCGACGGCTGGGCATGGGCGTCGGCAAGGGAGGCAGGCAGCAGATCGTCGTCGAACCATGGCGCCGCCGGGATGGTGCCTGGATTAGCTGCGCCGACCGTCGCCTGCGCCTCGAACAGTTCATGCAGGTCCATCGTCCGCAACCGTTCCAGCCCGCTTTGGTCGAGGCCCAAAGCCTGCGCATATTGGCGGGCGATCGCGCGGCTTTTTGCCCGTCCGTGGATCAGGCTGACCGCGCCGCTCTGCATGATCGCGCCATGGAACAGGGGCCAGGCGCTTTTCGCCTGAAGCAACAGCGATACCGCCATCGACCCGGCAGATTGCCCGCCGATCGTCACCCGGGCAGCATCGCCGCCAAAGGCCGCGATATTTTTCCGCACCCACTCCAGCGCCGCGATCTGGTCACGCAGGCCCAGATTGGAGGGGATGTCGGGCAGGCCCGGCACCTCACCGAAATTGACGAAGCCCAGCACGCCCAGCCGATAGTTGATGGTGACGACGACAATATCGCTCTGTCGCGCAAGGTCGAAGCCATCATAGCTGTTGCCGCTGCCGGCGACGAATGCGCCGCCGTGAATCCAGACATAGACTGGCTTGAGGCCCGCATCCGCCCCGCCTTCAGACGCATATATGTTGAGGGTCAGGCAATCCTCGGCAAAGGCTGGAGCGGCAAGCTGCGCACGCTTGGCTGAGTTTCCGAACATTTGCGGGCATTGTGAGCCGTGTTTTGTAGCGTCGCGTATATCGGTCCAGGGGTCGACCGGGCGCGGCGCAGCGAACCGATCCGCCCGCGCATAGGGCAGGCCCAGCCAGCGCCGGACGCCCTGCGCGCGCATTCCCCTGACCGGACCTCCGCTGGTTATAACCGTCAGTTCATCCATGTCCCGCCCCTTTTCCCTTTTGGCGTCAGGCTAGGGTCAACCACAGGATAGCGCCACGCAGGCGGGCATGTATCGCGGGAGCGATCACTCTGTCGTCATGGCCGGAACGACGACCAGACGGTCGAGTATCTCCGCCATTTTATCGACCGGGACGCCGGGGTCCTGCCCCAGCCACCAGGCGATGATCTCCACCGTCGCGCTGACCGCAAAGATGACCCGCAACTCGTCGGGCAGCCAGCCGCCCGGCCCGCCCGTTTCCTCGGCAATGCGCCGCGCCTGCGCGGTAAACTCCTGTTTCAACATGGTTGCCGCGCCCCCCGTCAACAGCGCCGACCAGAGCGCGCGGCGATCGTCGACATAATGGAACAGGGTGATGCAGGACTGGCGGGTGTCGACCGCGAACAACACCGGCAAGGCACGCGCCAGCAGCGCTGCGATCTCGCCCGCCGCCAGATCGTGAAGCAGCGCTTCCTTGGAGGGATAATGGCGGAAAAAGGTCGCATAGCCGATCCCGGCCTGCCGCGCGATTTCCCGGATCGTCACCTGCTCGAAAGCGCGTGTTTCCAGCAACGTGAGCAGCGCGTCCAACAGACTGCGCCGCGTGCGCACCTGCCGCGCATCGGTGAGGGTTGACGCCGTTTCATTCATAGAGATATGATACACACTATATCACAAATACCCAAAGAGGAGCCGGACAAATGCCCGCATCCCCCACAATTGACGCTGACCGCGACGACCGCAAGACCGCATCCATCGTCGCGGCCCGCGCCCGACCGGAAAAGGGCGCGACGCGCGTCACCGGCTTTCGCGAGGCGCGGAACATATTGCGCAGCGCGACGATGACGCAGGCGGGCGGCGGCGCGCAATATTTCGACAAAAGTGATCCGGGCAGCACGCCCGTTTTCTTTCTGGACGGCGCGGACCACCGGCAAAAGCGCGCCACCATCGCCCCCTATTTCACGCCCAAGGCGATCACGACCCGCTATCAGGCGATCATGGAGCGGGTGATCGAGGAGCAGTTCACCGCGCTGCGTCGCACCGGGCGGGGGACGCTGGATGTCATGAGTTTCGATCTGGCAGTGGCGGTCGCGGCGGACATTGTCGGGCTGACCGTTACCGACCGGGCGCGGATGGCGCGGCGGCTGTCGGCATCGCTGTCGGCGGCCTTCTATCATCAGCATAATTATCTGGGGCGGCTGTACATCAGCGCGCGCAAGTTCATCAACCAGATCGACTTCTACTTCAACGACGTGAAACCCGCGGTCCGCGATCGCCGCGCCAATCCGCAGGACGACATATTGTCGCACCTGATCGCCCAGGGCTGTTCCGACAAGACGATCATGATCGAATGCATGACCTATGCCGCCGCGGGCATGGTGACGACCCGCGAGTTCATCGTGATGGCCGCCTGGCACATGTTCGACAATCCCGACCTGCGCACGCGCTTCGTCGAGAGCAATCAGGAGGAACAGGTCGCCATCCTCCAGGAAATCCTGCGCCTGGAACCGATCGCCGCCTTCCTGTATCGGCAGGAAACGGAGACGAAGGACGTCTATGCGCTGTGCCTGCGCGACACCAATCTGGACGAGACGGTAGTCGGCGCCTGCCCCCACGCCATAGACCCGGACCGGGCCACGCGGATGAAGGCCAACGGATCGTTCCTCAGCTTTGGCGACGGCGCGCATCATTGCCCCGGCTGGCAAGTGGCGCTGCATGAATCGCGGATGTTTCTGGACAGGCTGTTCCGCGTACCCGGTATCCGGCTGGATCGCGCGCCCACGATCGGCTGGTCCGACATGCTGCAAAGCTATGAATTGCGCAACGCAGTCGTGACCTGCGACACCGCATCGGGCCAGGAGGGTTCGCCGAGGCGATCATGCGTGCCCCTCGCTTGACTTCCTAATCAACGATACTGTTCATGACCGGCATAGAGGGCGCATGATGCGCGCCCCGGAGAGGCCTCATGACCCTGCATAGCATCGACCCGACACCCCGGATCGACACGGAAATCAAGGCCGACGCCGCGACCTTGCTGGCAGGCTGTGCGGGGGCCGGATCAAGATCGCCATGCACCGCAATACAATCGAAGCGATCAAGCAATTAGTCGGCGCCCGATGCTGGCACAGGAACGTACAGGAAGGAATATCATGTCGAGGTCTTTGAACGGTAGAGTAGCGGTAGTGACGGGCGCAGGGTCGGGCATTGGCCGCGCCATCGCCATCCGTCTGGCCGAGGATACGGCCAAGATCGCCATCTGGGACATTAATGCCGCTGGCGCTGCCGAAACGGCGAAGATGATCGAGGATGCGGGCGGCACCGCCATTGCCCTCGACGCCGACTGTTCGGACAAGGCCGCGATCCACGCCGCGGCGGAAGAAACCCGCGCCAGACTGGGACCGGTCGCGATCCTGGTGAACAATGCGGGCATCGCCCCCTTCACCCCGTTCATGGAGACGGAGGATGATCTGTTCGACAAGGTCATCCGCATCAACCTGCGCGGGCCTTACCTCCTCACCAAGGAAATCCTGCCCGACATGCTGGCCGCTGGATGGGGCCGCGTCATCAACATCACCTCCTCCTCGGTGCAGACCGGCTCGCCCATGCAGGGCCATTATGTCTCGTCCAAGGGCGGCCTGATGGGCATGACCAAGGCACTGGCGCTGGAATTCGCGCCGACCGGCATCACCTTCAACATGGTGCCGCCCGGTTTCATCGACACGCCGATGCTGCGCGCCGCGCCGATCGACGCCGATGCCTTCGCCCAGACCCTGCCGATGAAGCGCATCGGCAAGCCGGAGGATATCGCAGCCGCCTGCGCCTATCTGGCGTCGGAGGAAGCCAGCTACATCACCGGCCAGACGATCAGCACCAATGGCGGGCGCTACATGGGCTCGCATTGAACCTTGGTAGAATAGAGATGAAACCCATGCTGCTCGCGAACGAGATCGCCATCATCACCGGCGAGGCGCGCGGCATGGGTCAGACTGTCGCCACATGAACATCAACCTGAAGCTGCTCCACAGCTTCCTGCTGGTGGCGGATCATTGCAGCTTCAGGCGCGCGGCCGAGGAATCGAACCGGTCGCAATCAGCCGTCAGCATGCAGGTGCGACAACTGGAACTGCAACTGGGCGTCGCGCTGTTCCACCGGACAACCCGCACCGTACAACTGACCCGAGAGGGCGAGATTCTACGCGACACCGCGCGCAAGGCCGTGCGGGAACTGGAGACCGGGTTGCGCAAGCTCAAGGACATGGCCGACATGCAGCGCGGCCATCTGTCGCTGGCCTGCGCGCCCACCATCGCCTCCACCCGCCTGCCCGCCATCCTGACCACCTTTCAGCAAAGCTTCCCCAGCGTCACCGCCGACATCCGCGAGATCGCCTCGATCGAGATGCTGGACGCGATCCGCGCGCATGCGGTGGATTTCGGCCTTGGCCCCCGTGTGCCCAATGCGCCGGAATTCCACTTTCATCCGATCATGGTGGATGAGATCTGCGCCCTCATTCCCCGGCCCATGGGCTTTGCCACCGCACGCGAGATCAGCTTTGCCGAACTGGCGCGGTTGCCGCTGCTGGTCGTCACCGATAGCAGCGCGATCCAGTCCGTGCTGGACGAGGCGCAACAGGTGGCGGGCGTGACGCTCAACATCAAATATGAAGTGCGGCAGGTGCAGACCCAGATCGCGATGGCGGCGGCGGGACTGGGGGCGGCGATCGTGCCCCGCATCGCCGTCCCTGCCCTGCCCGATCCGCGGCTGGTGGTGGTGCCGATCGTCGATCCGCCGCTATCGCGCGAAATCGGCATCATCACGATGAAAGGACAAAGGCTGTCGCCGATCGCGGCGCGGCTTGTCACCATGCTCCAGCGGCTGTTGACGGGGGCCGCCAATGCCCCGGCGCATATGGACATCGCCGTAGCGGTGACGGATAACAGGCCGCCATCCCGGCCCGCCATGATCCAATGAGCTTGCGCCCGCTCCATTGCCATTTATGCTTGGGCAATGGTCCAGAAACGCCGTGTGGGCGCGCAAAGCTCCGAAACCCGTGCCCGGATCGTGGAGGCCGCCGAACAGGTAATCCGCGATGAGGGCTATGCCGCCGCCAGTTCGCGGCGTGTAGCGCTGTGCGCAGAGTTGCCGCCCTCACTGGTCCATTATTATTTCCCGACCACGGACGACCTGCTGATGGCCGTCTTCCGGCGCGGGGCAGAGCAGAGCGACGCAATGATCGATCAGGCGCTGGGGAGCGACGATCCGGTGCGGGCGCTCTGGCATTTCTTCGCCGATGCCAGCCGAACCGCGCTGGCGATGGAGTTCGTGGCGCTCGCCAATCACCGCAAGGCGATCCAGGCCGAAATCGCCCGGCATAGCGAGGCGATGCGCGCGCGTCAGGCGGAGTTGCTGGACCGGCTGCTGGGCGACCGGCTTGCAGCGCTTGGCCTGACCCCGGCGGGTCTCAGCCTGCTGCTGGCGGGCGTGGGCCGGACGCTGGTGATGGAACAGGGTCTGGGTGTGAGCGCGGGCCATGACGAGGCGCGATCGAGCGTGGAGGCCTGGCTCGATCAACTCCTGCCTCCAAAAAATGAGGCATATTGACTTTTTGGGCATTTATGTTGAACATGTGTTCAAACTTCAGCAGACTCACAGGAGAGTTCGCCCATGTCGGCAAGCGCCACCATCACCCGTTTCAACCATGAAGAGGTCAAGCCGACGATCGGCAGCCGCATCCTGAACAGCAAAGAAGAACTGCTGGCCGGCGACCTTGGCCCGCAGATCCGCGAACTGCTGGAACAGCGCGGCGTTCTGGTGTTCCCGAAGATCGATTTCACCGATGAAGAACAGGTCGCCTTCACAGAGACGCTGGGCGAGTTCGCGCCGGAGATGCAGGACGGCCACGACAGCCACAAGATCCACAAGATCACGCTCGACGTGAAGGAAAATCCCCAGAGCGCCGAATATCTCAAAGGGTCGCTCTACTGGCATATCGACGGCACGATGAATGCCACGCCGATCCTCGCCTCGCTGCTGTCGTGCAAGGTCAAGGCCACATGGGGCGGCAATACCGGCTTCTGCAACACCTACGCCGCCTATGAGGCGCTGAGCGATGAGCAGAAGGCCGAATATGAAAAGCTGCGGGTCATCCACTCGGTCTGGGCGACCGTCGGCTATTATGAGCCGGAGACGAGCCTCGCCAAGCTGAAGGGCATGCAGGCGATCGGCGAGAATGAGCTGCCGCTGGTGTGGAACCACAAATCGGGACGCAAGTCGCTGGTGCTGGGCTGCACCGCGCACCGCGTCCTCGACGTTGAGCCGATGGAGAGCGCCCAGATCCTGGTCGGCCTGCGCGAATGGGCGACCCGCGAAGAGTTCAGCTACAGCCATGACTGGAGCGTCGGTGACCTGGTGATCTGGGACAATACCGGCACCATGCACCGCGCCGAAGCCTATGACCCGAACTGCAACCGCATGATGCACCGCACCAAGCTGAGGGGCGAAGAACCGTTCGAATAAGGTCGGACGCCTCTCACCGGCATACAAAAGCCCGCCGCATGGTCGACATGCGGCGGGCTTTTTGCTGGCTCGTCACTTGATCGGGCTTGGCATCCCCATGCCCATATAGCGCGCCAGATTATAGTGCAGGCTGGCAACCGACCGCTCCATATAGGGATTGGGCTGGGTACCGCGGAAGCCGACATTCTTCATGCCCTGCTGCACCGCCGCCATATTGGTGAAATCCTGCTGGAGCACCGGTGGCCAATCCTGCGGCTGCGTATAGTCCCACTCGGTCTGCGGCTCCTCCCCTTGCGGGAACAGTTCATAGACTGCCGCCTCGAAGATGCACTTGTCCGGGTCCGCGCCATAGGGGCGCGCGGAATAACAGAGCATATTATTAACGGCATGGCCGATCTGGAAATTCGGGAAGATCTGCCACGCCGTGCCGCTCTTGGCCGTATGCGCCGGATCAACCACCGGCCAGATCACGCCGCGCTTCTCGTCATCCGCGCGAGCGGACGCGAGCCAGTGCTGGAGCACCTGCGGCGCGGGCGTGCCCACGGGCAGCTCGTCCTTCAACCGCTTGGCCGCGTTGACCAGCGTCATCGTCGTGTTGGTGTTGGCATTTTCCCAGGTGAAGACCTGCATCTCCGCCGTGGAGAGGCGCGGGTCCTCGCCAGAACCGATCCGCAGCTTGGCCTGATTCTCGTCCATATTCTTGGGCGCGTCATAACCGATATTGGTGTGCAGGCCATGTTTGCGCGCCCAGCCGCGAAACTCGCCAAAGGCGTTGAATTCGGGATGGGTGGTCTGGACATGATAGGTTTCGCTGAACGCCTCCAGCGCGACTTTCCAGTTACAATCGAAGATGACCCACTTGCGCCAGCGATAGCGCATATTCTCCAGCCCGAACGGGTCGAGCATGGCGGGGACCGTATCCAGATAGTCGGCCAGCGATCCGCAATCGGGGTCGAGATTGACCCACGCCCAGCCGCCCCATGTGTCGACGCTGACCTTGCCCAGCGCCGTGCGCTCCGCCGTCAACACGCCCTGCCAATCCTGCTGATGGTTGACGAAGGTGCATTGCCCCTGCCGGTCAAAGGTCCAGCCATGGAAGCCGCAGACGATGTTCGTCTTGCTGCCGCGCGCGTCGCGGGCGCCCGCTGGCGTGTCGATCAGGCGACGGCCCCGATGCGGACAGACATTGTGATAGGCGCGAATCTCGTCTGGCCCCGTCCGCATGATGATGATCGAGTCGTCGAGGATATCGTAGGTCACATAATTGCCGACCTCGGGGATATCCTCCAGCCGTGCCGCCTGAAGCCAGACCTTGCGCCACAGCCGGTCGCGCTCGGCCTGCGCATAGTCTTTCGACACATAGGCTTCGGCAGGCACGGTGACGGGTTCGACCAGATCACCGCCGGGTTCGGCGACCTTGCTCAGTTCGTTCATCACATCCTCACTTTCCGGGCGCTCAGCGCCCCTTTCCATTCCGGCCGGGCGCTCAGCGCCCCTTCCATTCCGGTCGACGTTTCTCCGCAAAGGCGCTTGGCCCTTCCTGCGCGTCGTCGCTCCGATAGAGATATTCCGATGCGTGGCGGGCCGCCTGCAACGCGGCGGCGCGTCCCATTTCGGTCGCCAGCATCACCATGTCGCGCCCGGCCTTTACCGACAACGGCGCGCCGTCGAGTATCTCGCCCGCCAGTTCCAGCGCCGTCTGCATCAGCGCCTCTGGCTCGGCGAGCCGATTGACCAGGCCGATCTCATAGGCACGCTGGGCGGTGATCGGCTTTCCGGTCAGGATGATTTCCATCATGATCCGCTGCGGGATCATATGGATCAGCGGCGCGGCCCAGGGCGAACTGCGCCCCACCTTCACCTCGGTAATCGCAAAGCGCGCCGCCGTGCTGGCGACGCACAGGTCGCAGGCCTGCGCGATCATCCACCCGCCCGCAAAGGCGACGCCATTGACCGCCGCGATCGTCGGCTTGGACAGCTCGATCGTGTCATAGGGCAGTGCGAACATATCGCGCGGCGGCACCTGCATCCCCGTCTCGACCATCTCTTTCAGGTCGCCACCCGCGCAGAAGGCCTTGTCGCCCGCAGCGGTCAGGATCGCGACGCGCAGAGCCGGGTCATGCTCGAACCGCTCCCACGCAACGCGCAATCCCTCCCGCACCTCGCGGGTCAGGGCATTGCGCTGCTCGGGCCGGTTGATGGTGAGGATGGCGATGCCATCGTCCCGCGCCTCGAAGAGAACCGCGTCGGTCATTAATAGCCCCTCTGCTGGATGACATGG
Source organism: Sphingobium aromaticiconvertens (assembly GCF_037154075.1). Taxonomy (NCBI): domain Bacteria; kingdom Pseudomonadati; phylum Pseudomonadota; class Alphaproteobacteria; order Sphingomonadales; family Sphingobiaceae; genus Sphingobium; species Sphingobium aromaticiconvertens. Next base: position 771,098 of record NZ_JBANRJ010000001.1, on the reverse strand, counting down.
GCCGCGCGGTCGAGGGCTTCGCGAAAGTCGGGATGGGCGATAGCGATCAGGCGACGGGTCCGCTCGGCCAGTGTCTGCCCCTTCAACTCCGCCGCGCCATATTCGGTGACGATCACGTCCACGTCGCTGCGCGCAGTCGTGACCGGACCGGAGAGCGTGGGCACGATCTTGCTGATCGTCCCGCCCTTTGCCGTAGCGGACAGCGCGATGATCGAGCGGCCACCGGGTGAACGGCTACCCGCGCGCACGAAATCCACCTGCCCGCCGGTTCCGCCCAGATAGGCGGCGCCGGACTGTTCGGCATTGACCTGCCCGGTGAGGTCGACTTCGAGCGCAGAGTTGATGGTGACGAGCCGCGACAGCCGCGCCAACACCGCCGCATCATGAGTGTAGCTGGTGGCGCACATGCGGATGGCGGGGTTGCGATCGGCCCAATCGTACAGCCGTTGTGTGCCGATCAGCGCGCCGTTGATCGACACGCCGGTGTCGATTTCCTTGCGCGCATTGGTGAGAACACCCGCTTGCGTCAGATCGGCAAGGCCATCGCCCAGCATCCCCGAATGGACGCCCAGATCCTTGCGGTCGCCCAGCAGGCGCAGGATCGCGTCGGGCACCGCGCCAACGCCCGTCTGAATCACCGATCCGTCACCGATATAGGCGGCGCAATGCCGCGCGATCGTTTCGTCGGTCGCGCTGATAACGGCAGGCGATACCGCGACCGGCGGACGGGACACATGGATAGCCACGTCGATGATGGAGGATGGGATTATTTCGCCGGGAGTGAAGGGCACAGCCGCATTCACTTCGGCGATCACCACTCGCGCCTTGTCGACGGCAGCTCGCACATAGTCGCTGATGAGGCCGCAACTATGATTGCCATCGGCATCTGCGGGGCTGACCTGGATCATCGCCACATCGCAACCGATGATCCCGGCGCTTATCATCGGGCCAACCTGACTGACATGGACTGGGATGACCGACAGCTTGCCCACTTTCGTCATCGACCGCAGGGCACCGATCGCCCCCATGCTGGAAAGCGCGAAGCTGTCGGCGCTATCGGGCGTGAAGGCACCGGAAAAACTGGTGGCGATGAAGGCCGACAGGTCGCCAATGTCCCGCCCCTGCGCAATCAGCGCCTCGACCAATGCCACCGGCTCACCGCACGCCTGACCGAAGACGATGCGGTCGCCCCGGCGCAGATATTGGCTGAGGTCCAGCCCGGTGGCGTCGGTCTGGATCATCCGCGACCGGCCTGTTTCAGCAATTGCTCGGCCCGCGACAGATAGGGCCGGTCGAGCATCCCGCCCTTATAGCCGATCGCGCCGACACCCGGATTGGCGGCGAAAATATCGACGATCGCCTGCGCCTCGGCGATTTCCTCCTCCGTGGGGGTGAACGCCGCGTTGATGACGTCGACCTGCGCCGGGTGGATGGCCAGCATCCCGCGATAACCGTCGCGCCGTACCTTTTCGGCGCGGGCCTTCAGGCTGTCTAGATCGCGGAAATCGCCCTGGATCGTCTCGATCGCCGTGACGCCCGCGGTGGCCGCGCCCAGCAGGCACATCGACCGCGCCAGTTCATAGGTGAAGCCATAGCTGCCATCGGCATTGCGATTGGAACTGGCCCCGATCGAATCCGCCAGATCCTCCGCCCCCCAGGTCAGCGCGACGACACGCGGCGCGCCCTTATAGTCGCCGGTATGGAACATGGCCTCTGCCGTTTCCGTCACCAGCACAATCACCGGGGTCGATCCGCGTTCGATTCCGTTCGCCACCTCCAACGCCGTCAGATAATGGTCCAGCAACTCGACATCCTGCCGCCCATAGACTTTGGGCAGCATGATCCCGCCGGGTCGCGCGGGCATGATCGCGACCAGATCGTCCAGCGTATGCGGCCCGTCGAGCGGGTTGACGCGCACCCACAGCCGCTCACGCCCCACGGCATGGCTCGCCAGGAAATCATGGACGATTGTCCGTGCGAGCGGCTTATTCTCCGTCGCGACCGCATCCTCCAGGTCGAACAGGGCAATGTCGGCCGACCCCTCGGCGGCCTTGGCCATTTTCTTCTCGCTGTCGCCCGGTGCGAACAGCCAGGAGCGCATTTTCTGGAGAGGGGCATTCGGCATTGAAATATCTCATCCTTTGGCATCAGTAGGATTTGGGCAGATCCAGCACTTTTTCCGCGATGAAGTTCAGGATCATGTGCGGGCTAACCGGCGCGGTGCGCGGTATCAATACCTCGCGCAGCAGCCGTTCGACATGATATTCTTGTGCATAGCCCATGCCGCCCAGCGTCAGCATGGCCGTATGGCACGCCTCGAACGCACATTCGGCGGCGAGGTATTTTCCGGCATTCGCCTCCACCCCGCAATCCTCGCCTTTGTCGAACTTGATCGCGGCCTGCATCACCATCAGGTTCGCCGCCTCCAATTGCATCCAGCATTTGGCGAGGGGGTGCTGGATGCCTTGATTCATCCCGATCGGCCGGTCGAACACGATCCGTTCGCGGGCATAGCGCGCCGCTCGCTGGATCGCATTGCGGCCGATGCCAATCGCCTCCGCCCCCAGCAGGATGCGCTCGGGATTAAGGCCTTTCAGGATGATCTTGAACCCCTGACCCTCCTCCCCGATCAAATCCTCGTCGGGGATGAACAGGTCAGTGATGAACAGCATGTTCGATCCGACCGCATGACGGCCCATTTTGGGGATCAGCTGATGCGCGACCTTCTCCCGGTCCAGCTTCGTGAAAAAGAGCGACAGGCCATGCGTCTTGTTCTTCACCTCGTCCAGCGGCGTGGTGCGCGCGAGCAGCATCATCCGGTCCGCGACATGCGCGTTGGTGATCCAGATTTTCTCGCCATTGACGCGATAGCCGCCTTCGACCTTTTCAGCGCGAGTCTTGAGCTTGGTGGTGTCGAGGCCGGTGTTCGGCTCTGTCACCGCAAAGCAGATTTTTTCCACGCCCGACAGGACCGGCGGGATCATCCGCTGCTTCTGTTCCTCGGTGCCGAACAGGTCGATCGGCTCCAGACTGAACACCGGCCCGTGGATGGTCGAGGCCGCGGTCATGCCGCCGCCCGCTTCCGCCACGGCCTGCATCATGATCGCCGCCTCGGTGATGCCAAGCCCCGCGCCGCCGACCGACTCCGGCATGGCGATGCCCAGCCATCCAGCGTCCGCCATCGACGCATAGAAGTCGTCGCAGAAGGCCCCCTCCCGGTCCCGTTCCAGCCAATAATCGTCGGAAAACTGGCTACAGTGATTGAGCACCGCATCGCGGATGTTCCGCTGGTCTTCGGTAAAAGCAAAATCCAAGATTTTTGGCCTTGATTGGGGCTGTTCCACTTCATTGCGGGGTATCAGCCGGGTCCAGGCGGCACAATTACGCGACCCCACATATCGGTGGGGCGAAGGGGTTGCGCGTGGATTTCGCCACGCCCTTGCCCTAGCCCAAGATTATGGAACAGGAGAAGCTGATGGACGGGATGACGGCGCATGGCGGTCCACTGACCGGCGTAAGGGTTATCGACCTTACCGCCATGGTCTTTGGCCCCTATGCCACCCAGATCATGGCCGACATGGGTGCGGACGTCATCAAGATCGAGCCGCCGGCGGGCGACAATACCCGCTTCATCAACGCAGGCCCCGCGCCGGACCTGGGCGGCGTGTTCATGAACGTGAATCGCGGCAAGCGCAGCGTCGTGCTGGACCTGCGGCAGGAAGCGGACAAGGCGGCGTTGCGCGCCCTGATCGCCACCGCCGATGTGTTCATCCATTCGATGCGCAGCAAGGCGATCGGCAAGCTCGGCTTCGACTATGAAGCGGTAAAGGCGATCAATCCCAACATCGTCTATACCAATTGCTACGGCTATAGCCGCCGCGGCCCGGACGGTGACAAGCCCGCCTATGACGACACGATCCAGGCCGAATGCGGCATCCCCCATCTGCAACAGTTGATGACCGGCAAGCCCGATTATTTCGCGACGATCATCGCCGACAAGGTGGCGGGCCTCACCGCCCTTTATGCGACGATGATGGCCCTGTTCCACCGCGAACGCACGGGTGAGGGGCAGGAAGTGGAGATCGGCATGTTCGAGACGATGGCCTCCTTCATGCTCACCGAACATGCGAGCGGCATGCTGTTCGACCCGCCGCTGGGCAACGCCCATTATCATCGCGTCGTCGCGCGCAACCGCAAGCCCTATCAGACGAAGGACGGCCACATCGCCGCGCTCGTCTATAATGACAAACATTGGAACGCCTTTGTCGAGGCGGTGCAGCCAGCCTGGGCAACGGCGGAATTCGACACGCTGGCCAAGCGCGCGGGACAGATTGAGCGGGTTTATGGCCTGCTGGGCGAAACCTTTGCCGAACGCACGACGCGGGAATGGCTCGATCTGCTGGAACAGCTTCACATCCCCGCCGCGCCGCTGCGGACGACCGACGAGCTGTTCGAAAACGAGCATCTGAATGCCGTCGGCTTCTTTGAGACGGTGGAAACAGCGCAGGGGCCGGTGCGCTTTCCCGGCGTACCGACATGGTTCTCGCACACCCCCGGCAAGGTCGCGGGCGGCGCGCCATCGCTGGGCGCCGACACGCAGGCGGTGCTGGCCGAAATCGACAGTCCGGCGCCTGCGGAATAGACGCATTGTATCGGCACGGCGATGATACACCCCTGCCATGCGATCATCCTTGAACACCCCTCCCCAGCCTTTACCTTTCGATCCCAAAGCAGACTAGGAATAGGGTAGGGAATGGCAGAGGATATGTTGGCGGCGCGCAAGTCGGTCCCTTTCGAGATCACCCATCCCGAGCGCATCCCGACCAAACGCTATCATGACGAGGCTTTCTACCAGCGCGAATGCGAGGAACTGTGGCCCCATGTCTGGCAGATGGCCTGCCGCGTGGAGCAGATTCCCAATGTCGGCGACTGGATCGAATATAGCAACCTTGGCCAATCAGTCATCATCGTCCGCACCACGGACGGTATCAAGGCGTTCCACAATGCCTGCCGCCATCGCGGCGTCCCGCTGACCGAGGGCAGCCACGGCAACTGCAAGGGCAAAGGCTTTATCTGCCCCTTCCACGGTTGGCGCTGGAATATCGAGGGCAAGAACACCTTCGTCTATGGCCGCCATATGTTCAGCGAGGGTCAGTTGGACGAGGCGGATCTGGCGCTGCGTCCCTGCCGCACCGAAATCGAGATGGGCTGCGTGTTCATCAATTTCGATGATGATGCCCCGCCGCTCCGCGACAATCTGGGTCCACTTGCCATTGGCCTGGAGGCCTATAATGCCGACTCGATGCGGGCCGAATGGTGCTATGCCACCGTCCTCCCCGCCAACTGGAAGATCGCCATGGAAGCCTTCATGGAAGGCTATCATGTCATGCGGACCCATCCGCAGCTTCAGCAGAAGGTGCCGATCCTCTATAACATGATGTACGGCATGGACACGGGCGGCATCGGCGTGCCGATCAACCCGAACCGCACCATGAAGGAGAATATCGAGGATCAGGTCGAGCATATGCAGTTGCTGAGCGATGGCATGGCCGGCATGTGCCACGCCAAGGACGTGGCCGTCGCCCGCACCCTGATCGATGTCGATCTACCCGAAGACCCCGGCCAGGCGATCATGCAATGGTTCGGCATGGTCAATCATTTCGTCACGCAGGCGGGACAGGCACGCGGCGAGCCGACCCCAGACCTCAACAAGATCGCGGTGGAAACGCCGGTCAAGGCAGTGGAATTCATCTTCCCCAATTATTTCCTGCTGCCCTTCCTTTCCAGCATGGCCGCCTATCGCATCCGCCCGCTGGGACCGGAAAGCTGCCTGTTCGAACTATGGTCGCTGACCCACTTCCCCGAAGGTCAGGAGCCAGAGCCAGTGATGGAGCCGGTCGTCCTGCCCTATGACAGCGATCAGTTCCCGCAGATCCCGCGCCAGGATTATTCCAATATTCCGCTCCAGCAAAAGGGCACCCATGCGGCCGGTTTCGATTTCATGCGGCTGTCGAAGGACATTGAGGGGCTGATCAGCAATTATCAGCGGATCATCGACGGCTATCTGAAGGGCGTGCCGCAGGACAAGCTGGCACAGGCTACGCAGAAACTGGCCGGCAATTTCGACGGCCCGATCCTGGATCTGGGCTTCTGACCGGAGGGCGCGGCGGAACACAAGCAGATCATTCTGCTCAAACGCCGCGCCGACCTGTCACCCGAGGAGAGGCTCCATGAAATTCGCTTTCGGTATGCCGCGCCTGATCGAACTCAAGGCGACGATGCAGCCCTGGGAATTGTCGGTCACGGGTGCGGACCAGACGCGGCTTGCGAAGCTGGCCGATCGGCTGGGCTATGACATGATCAGCGTGCCCGAGCATTTTCTGATCCCCAAAAGCCATGTCGACCTGTCCGGGCCTCATCATTTCCACGCCTATGCCGCGATGGGCTATTATGCCGGCGCAACGGATCGCATTCGCATCAACAGCTCGATCGCGATCCTGCCGCTCCAGCATCCGGCGATCGCCGCCAAGGCGCTGTCCACGCTCGACTGGATGTCGGACGGGCGGGCGATGGTGACATTCGGCGCGGGCTGGCTGGCGGAGGAATTCGACCTGCTTGGCGTGCCGTTCCAACAGCGCGGGCGGATGTGTGACGAATATCTTGGGGCGATCGTGGAGTTATGGACGAGTGACGATCCGGTGTTCGAGGGGGAATTTGTTTCCTTCCGCGACGTCGCCTTCGCGCCGCGCCCGGTGCAGACACCCCATCTCCCGATCTGGATGGGTGGCGAAGCGGAGGCAGTGCTGAAGCGGGCGGCGCGTTTTGCCAGCGGCTGGTGGCCCTATCTTACCAAGCCCGAAGATATCCCGGCAAAGATCGACTTCATCAAGTCGCAGCCCGGCTATGACGGGCGGCCCTTCGACGTGATGTATGGCTTTGCGACGAGCCGCGTCGGGGAGGGGCACAAGGTGATGGACGACCCCCGTGCCCGCCCCGGCATGACCGCGCCAGAGATTATCGACCGGCTGGGCTGGTTCGGGACGCTGGGCGTAACGATGAGTTCTGTCCCCATCCCCGCCGTGCGCAGCGTCGCGGAATATGAGGATTATGCGCAGTGGGTGATGGAGGAGATCAAGCCCAAGCTGGCCTAGCCCCAGAGGACATCCGCCGCCGCCAGCCCCTGCCCGCCGCGCCCGCCCAATTCACCGATCAACGCTTTGAGGCGATAGGTCCACAGGTGCAGCGGATGCTCCAGCGTCATCCCCATCGCACCGAGAAACTGGTGAAAATCATACACGGTCGCGCGCGCCGATTCCTGCGCGTGCAGCGCGGCCAGTGCCGCGTCTCCGGCATCGAGCGTGCCCGCCGCCTTCATCGCCAGCCAGTAGACACCGTTGGTGCGCACCTGCGCTTCCGCCAGCCGGTGACGCAGCGCCTGAAAGGTTGCGAGTGGACGACCGAACTGCTGGCGGTCGGTCACGTGGACCGATGTGCTTTCCAGCGAGGCGGCCAGCAATCCCGCCGCTTCCGCCGCCAGTCCCACACGCCAGCGAACGCGCACTTCATTGGCAGAAACAGCGTGATCGGTTCGTTCCGACGGCAGCTCAAGCAATGTGCCCATAGGATAGCCATATAGCGCCTCCGGCTCGGCCCGCACTTGGTCCGCGGTCGCGAAGGTAGATACCCGGTCCTTGCCTACGACCAGCACGGTCGCGCCGGGGGCCAGAAAGCGGATCGGGCGATGCGCCTTCCCCTCTTCCATCAGGCATAGCGGGCGGGGCAGGTCATCGCCCAGCAATGGTCGAACGAGCGCACTCGCAGCGGCTTCCACCGCTTGGGGCAGCCGCGCCAGCCGCTCGACGATCAGCGCGGCGGATACCGCGCCCAGATCGGGGTCGAAGGCGACATCAAGGAACCCGCCCTCCGCCAGTTCGCGGTCGAGCGCGTCGCTGCTGAACGCAAAGCCAGCCTCGTGCAGCGACGCCCCGGCATAGGGTTTGGCCAATGAGTCGATCGCGTCGAGGATCGCGACCTGATCGTCGGAAAGCGAAAGGTCCATCAGCGCGGCTCCCGTGGCAGTTTGAGCACATCGGAGGCGATGATGTTGAGCTGGATTTCCGCAGCGCCCGCCGCGATGCCCGCAACGATCCCGCGTTGGTGATGCATTTTGAGATAGGGATGCGCGTCGGCCAGCGCTTGCGGCAGATACTCGACCACATATTCGGCGACCCGCCGCTCCGCCATGACGGTGGCGAAGCGGGCGGAACTGGACTCCGCGCCGATCGCCTGCCCCTTGCAGCGCCGGTCGACGATCGCATAGCTCGCCATCCGCGCCGCTTCGCACAGGGCGGCGGCGTGCGCGGCCTCGATCTTCACGGCCTCGCCCTCAAACTCGCCCTGCGCCTTCAGCACAGTAACCGCCCGGTCGAGCGCCGCGCAAGCCAGCGCATAGCGCGGGATGCCCAGCCGTTCGTTGGTCAGCGAATAGGCGATGATCTCCCACGCCTGCCCCTCATCCCCAAGCCGCGCGGACACGGGCACGACGATCTCATCGAAAAACACCTCATGAATGTCGCCCTCACCGATCAGCGAGGGGATTTGCCGCACGGTGATGCCCGGCGTGTCCATCGGCACCAACAGGATGGAGATGCCCTTCTTGCGATCGTCGCTGGTGCGGCAGACAAGGAAACAGGTGTCAGCGAGTCTCGCATAGCTGGTCCAGATCTTCTGCCCCGACACGCGATAGCTGTCGCCATCCAGCACCGCGCGGGTGCGGAGCGAGGCAAGGTCGGAGCCGGAACCGGGTTCGGAAAAGCCCTGACACCAGAGCGCTTGTCCCTCCGCGATCGGCGGCAAATAGCGCGCCTGCTGATCGGGCGAGCCATAGCGGATCAGCGTCGGGCCGATCCAGTTGACGTTCATATATTGCCCGCCACGCGGCTCACCCGCGATCCACATTTCCTCGGCCAATATGGTCTGGTGCCACGGGTCCAACCCCTGCCCGCCAATCTCCACCGGCCAGTGCGGCGTCAACAATCCCTGAGCCGCCAGCATGCCGCAAAAGGTGCGGGCATAATCGGTCAGCGCGGGCGAGGCCGGGCCATGCTGGGAAAAGCGCTCCCAGTCATCAGGCAACGTCTCTGCCAGCAAATCGCGTAGCCGCTGGCGGAACGCCGCCTCTTCCTCGGTCCATTCAAAGTTCATCGGACAGAGCGATACTGGAGTGCGCGGACCGGGAACAGACGTGCAGGCGTCGTCCATTCAAGAGAACGCCCCGGTGATATGATCCGCAACGGCCTTTCACTCTCTCGCACGGCGGACAACAAGGGGTCCGATCATGAACGAATGCAGGATGGAATGAGCGAAGCGCAGTTTATCGCCGTGGCCCGCGCAGAGGATGTGCCGGACGGCACGGTGGTGGCCATAGAGGCGAATGGCCGCGCGATCATGCTGTGCCATTTCGAAGGACAGATCTATGCGCTGGAGAATATGTGCTCGCACGCGCAGGAACCGTTGGCCTGCGGGCGGATGCGATTGGGCTGGATCGCCTGTCCCGCGCATGGCGCGCGCTTCGACCTGGAAACCGGCGAACCGCTGACCGGCCCCGCCAGCGCGCCGATCGCCACCTATCCGGTCAGGATCGCGGGCGAGATGATCGAAGTCGCGCTCTGACCGCATCGCCTTCCCGATATTGCAGCCACCGGCTTGCGACATGCATCGCAAATGCTGCCTAGCGAGCGCACAGAGGGATCACAGATTCAAGGGAGACTGGTGGTTTGACCGACGCGCTCGACACTCTGCGACAGGAGGTGCGCCTCTGGCTGGAGGGGAACGCGCCGCAGGACTGGCGCGACCACTGCACCACGGAGGAGGCGTTTGTGGACCTCCAGCGCAGTTGGTTCGCGACACTGGCGAAGGGCGGCTATGCGGTTCCTCACTGGCCCGCCGGATGGCCAGGTGGCGGACGCGGCCTGGCCGAACAGAAGGTCATCTATGAGGAGTTCGCCCGCGCCGATACGCCGCGCCTGCTGCTCTCCTTCATGTCCACTTATCATGCCGCCTCCACCCTGTTCGAATGGGGCAGCGAGGCGCAGCGGCAATATTATATCCCCCGCATATTGGACGGCGAAATCTGGTGTCAGGGCTTTTCCGAGCCAAATGCCGGGTCCGACCTCGCCTCGCTCAAGACCCGCGCCGAGCGGCAGGGGGACGTCTATATCGTCAACGGGCAAAAGCTCTGGTCGACCATGGGCCAGTTCGCCGACAAATGCCTGCTGCTGGTCCGCACCAGCAGCGAGGGCGCCAAGCAGGCCGGTCTGACCTACCTGTTACTGGACCTGAAAGCGAAGGGCGTGACCGTGCGCCCAATCCACCAGATTCACGGCGACGAGGAATTTGCCGAAGTCTTCCTCGACAATGTCGAGATACCAGTGACGGATCGTCTTGGCAAAGAGGGTCAGGGATGGGCCGTCGCTCAGTCCACTTTGTCGTCCGAACGCGGCCTCACCCTGCTGGAACTGAGCGCCCGGATGCGCGGGGCGCTGTGGCGGATCGGCGACCTGATCCGCGCCAATGGACGCGACAATGACAGCGGCATCCTGCGTGACTTTGGGCGGCTGGCGACGAAGGTCGATGCGGCCTGCGCGGTCGCCGACCAGTTTCTGGCCAACCGCATCGCCGGGGAAGAGCGCGTCGGTGACGCCTCCATCGTCAAGCTCTCCTATTCGCGCACGTTGCGCGGCTTTACCTCGCTGGGCCTGCGGATCGGTGGGATGGACACGCAATATCATGACCCCATCACCTTTGGCGGAGGCATGGAGACGGGCAACTGGATGGCCGATTTCATGAACAGCTATGCCTGGACGATCGCGGGCGGCAGTGACGAGGTACAGCGCAATATCATTGCCGAGCGCCTGCTGGGAATGCCGCGCGAACCCAAAAGCTGGACGCTGAAGGAGGCCGTGGCATGAGCATGACCCGCGCCGAATTGCAGGATGCCGCCGACAAGGCATTCGGCCAGAGCGACCTGGCGCCCGATGCCGAAAAGGCGTGGGGCCTGATCGCCGAAATGGGCTTTTTGATGATGGCCGTGCCCGAGGCACAGGGCGGCCTGGGCCTGGGGCTGGAGGCGGCAGGCGTCGTCCATGACGCCTTGGGCCGCGTATTGGTACCCGGTCCCGCCATCGCGCAGATGCTGGTGATCGAGGCGCTGAACGCAGCGGACACGCTGGCCGATCGGGATTCCCTGATCGAACGCGCCGTGGGCGGCGAGGTGATGACCGCGTCGCTGGCCCTCCGCAACAGCGCCACGCTTCTGACCTGTGTGCCCAACGCCGATCGCGCCAGCCATGTCCTGCTGGTGGAGGAGGCGCGCATCGCTTTATTGCCGATGGACGGGCTGACGATCACACCCCGCGACACATGGGATAAGACCCGCCGCCTTTTCGATGTGTCGGTCGATGGCTCCACCCCGCAGATCATATTGGCGGAGGGGAACGCCTCGACTGCGCTTGCACAGCGATTGTCGATGCAACGCTCCTTTGCGCTGGCGGCCGATTCGCTGGGCGGCGCGAATGCGACCCTGCGGCTGACCATCGACTATCTGGAAACCCGCCATCAATTCGACAGGCCGTTGGCGCTGTTCCAGGCCCTGAAGCACCGCGTTGCCGACCTCAAGACCGCGATCGTCGCGGCAGAGGCGCTGCTGTGGGAGCGGGCGAGCGACAGAGCGATGGACGCGATCACCATGGGCGCGCTGAAGGCCCATGCGTGCAACGTCTATCGCATGGTGACGGAGGAAGCGGTGCAACTGCACGGCGGCATCGGCCTCACCATGGAGCATCATTGCCACCTGTTCCTCAAGCGCGCGATGCTGAACGCCGCGCTGGGCGGGGACGCCGATCATTGGGAAGAAGAAACGGGCAGACAGGCGCTGGGACAAGCGATCGCCTGACCCGCACAACAGGAGAGGATGGAGCATGAAGGGTTTAGGAACGGCCAAAAGCTTCGCGACACTATCGCTTTTACTGGCGACGCCCGCCGGCGCTGATCAGGCGGCTGGTCCGGTGTCGGCATCTGCACAGGCAGACCCCCTCTTCACCCAGCCCTATATCGACAAGGACGAATGGCGCGATGCACCGGTGCGCCACCGCTATGTTCATGGCGGCTTCAAGGACACGGAAACGCGCTTCTCCTTCTACTTCCCCGAAAAGGTGCACTATCAGGGCCGTTTCTTCCAGCACATCACCCCCGTTCCGGACGATGAAAATCTGGCGCAGAAAAGCCCGGTCGGCGAGGAGAATAAGATCGGCTTTTCGATCGCCTCGGGCGCCTATTTCGTTGAGACGAATGGCGGCGGGCGCGATCAAGTCGGGATGCCCGGCAAGCCCAACGATGCCACCATCGCCGCCTATCGCGCCAATGCCGCCGCCGCCCGCTATTCGCGCGTCGTCGCGCAGCAGATATATGGCGGCAAACGGCCCTATGGCTATGCTTTTGGCGGTAGCGGCGGCGGGTTCCGCACGGTAGGGTCGATCGAAAATACCAATGGCGTGTGGGACGGCGTCGTCCCCTATGTGTTGGGATCGCCGATGGCGCCGCCCAATATGTTCTCGGTGCGGATGCGGGCAATGCGCGTGCTGAACGACAGGTTTCCCCAGATCCTGGATGCGGTCGAGCCGGGCGGCAGCGGCGATCCCTATGCCGGGCTGACACCCGATCAGGCGTCGGTTTTGCGGGAAGTGACGGCGATGGGCTTTCCCACGCCTTCCTGGTTCGGCTGGCGCACGATGGGCATTCATGGCTTCGCTGCCCTTTATGGCGGGATGCAGATGGCCGACCCGTCCTACTTCACCGATTTCTGGACCAAACCCGGCTATCTTGGCCATGACGACCCGAAGGCGTTCGAGGGCTATCGCCTGCAATTTGATGCCAAGGTCGCAGCCCCCATCACCGCGCAGGAAGCCGCGACGCTGAACCTCGACACCCGGATCACCAATGGCGCCGCCAATGTCGACAACGCCTTTGCCGCGCTTCAGGGGAAAGCCGCGCGCCGAATCGTCGCCTTCCGCCTGTCGAGCGCGCCGCCCGCCATCTATTTCGTCGGCGGCGACCTGATCGTCGGTTCGGGAGAGGCCGTAAAACAGCGGCTTACCATCAGCCGGATCGTCGGCGATGTCGTCGTGCTGGGCGTCGTCGATGATGCGGTCGCGGCAAAGATCAGGGCGGGCGACTCCGTCCGGGTCGACAACAGCAATTTCCTCGCCGCCGAAACCTATCACTGGCATCAGGTGCCGCCAGCCGATGCGGGCTATCCCGAATGGGACCAGTTCCGAAAGCCGGACGGCACGCCCCTCTATCCGCAACGCGCCTTCCTGCTTGGCCCATTGTTCACCGCCGCCACCACGGGCAAGCCAATGGGACAGCCGCCCATGACCGGAAAGTTTCAGGGCAAGATGATCCTGGTCGAAAACCTGTGGGATCGGGAAGCCATGCCGTGGCAAGGCGACTGGTATCGCCGTCAGGTCGCGGCCAATCTGGGGGCCGCCACGGATAGTAATTTCCGCATCTGGTTCACTGATCATGCGCTGCACGGCGACAGCGCCAAACAGGAAGATCCGACCCGCACCGTCAGTTATCTGGGCGTACTCCAGCAGGCGCTGCGCGACCTGTCGGCCTGGGTAGAAAAGGGCGGCGCCCCGCCCGCCAGCACCGCCTATCGCATCGACAATGGGCAGGTCATCGCCCCCAGCGATGCGACCACGCGCAAGGGCATCCAGCCCGTCGTCGCGGTAACGGCCAATGGCAGCGCAAAAGCGGTGGTAAAGCCCCAGACCAGCGTGACATTCACCGCCGCCATCGCGGTGCCGCCCGGCGCGGGCAAGGTCGTTTCGGCGGAATGGGATTTCGACGGCAGCGGTTCTTTCCCGGTCAAGGCGAAGCTGCCTGCTGGACCAAATGCCAGGGTGGTGCTCAAAACCAGCCATGTCTTCGTCAAGCCCGGCACTTATTTCCCGGCGCTGCGCGTCGCGTCGGAGCGCAAGGGCGACACCGCCTCCCCCTATGCCCGCATCCAGAATCTGGGCCGCGTCAGGGTGGTGGTGGAATAGGCCAGATCCGATCGAGAACGACCGGGCAAAAGAAAGGTGATTATGTAGTTGCACACCCACTGGTGCGGGCGTCTGCCAGCGACCAGTTTTTGTCGTTCGCTGACCAGACATTGCTCTCCGATAGCGGACGCTAGCTGATAACAGAATCAGGCGGTTGGATTTTAACGTGGTTTTAGCGTTGGAGCGTTACGCGGATGAAAGGATGTCAAACGGAGCCAACATGCATTTAATCTGGAAGATTGCCGCTGCAAGTGTGGCCGCCACATGCGCGTGTCCGGTGCTGGCCGCTCCGTCCATTGACGCGGAAACCGCGCTCACCCGATACTGCGAGCCACCCGTGTCAGGTGAATCCGCTGCGAAAACGAGCCAAATTGCACACAAAGATGGCTTTAGGGACGATAAGGTTGGAAATTACCCTGCCCTTATTAAAGGTGAGGTCATTGTGATGGTATCCGACGCACCTCGAGTATGTACGGTGCAAGCTTCAGCGGCCATGACATTCGCCCAAGGGATAGCGTTGGTTGATCGGTGGGCTTCACGCCATCCTGGTGCGGTCAAAAGCCCGACGAATAGGGGGCCAGACGGCGCGCCGGTTAAGGCGTGGAGCGCACCGAAGGAGAGGAAATATCTTCTCGTTTCAGAACAGACCAATCCACGCGGACATAAGGTGCTTGCGTTCATTCTCGCCCCGCTGCCGCTTGGAAGATAGCTATTCCGCCTGATCGGAAATGGAAGACTTTTGCGCTGTGCATACCAAAAGCCGACATTCCGCTAACCACCCTTAGCCGACGCTTAGGGAGCGGGTTTACAAGAACACGATCGAAAAAAAGGCGCGGGAAGCTCATCTTCCCGCGCCCTTTCTTTTGCCCCTATGGCGTTCAAATCAACCCATCAGAGCCTTTACCGTTTCCACCACACGCTCTGGCGAGACGATATAGGCGTCCTCCAATACCTTGGCGAACGGCACCGGCGAATAGGGTGCGCCCAGACGACGAACCGGCGCCTTCAACTGGCCGAACAGTTCTTCGCTGATGGTCGATGCAATCTCGCCGCCCGGTCCGAAATGGCGCACCGCTTCATGCGCGATCACGGCGCGGCCAGTCTTGGCGACTGACGCCAGCACGGTTTCCTTGTCCCATGGCGACACCGTCCGCAGGTCGACCAGTTCGACCGAAATTCCGGCCTCGGCCAGTGCGGGCAGCGCCTGTTGGCAACGGATGATCTGCGAGGACCAGGAGATGATGGTGACGTCCGTCCCTTCCTGCACGATCCGCGCCTTGCCCAGTGGGATCGGCGGCTGATCGTCGGGCACGTCGCCCGGAATGAACACCGTGCCTGCGGACTCGATGAAGATGCAGGGATCGGGATCCTGAATACAGGACAGCAACAGCCCCTTATAGTCCGCCGGGCTGGACGGTGCGACGACCTTGATCCCAGCCGTATGCGCGAACCAGCCTTCCAGATGGTCGGCATGCTGCCCGGCCGTCTGCCAGCCAGCGCCGGTCAGCGTGCGGATGGTGATCGGCACCGTGCTCTGTCCACCCGACATGAAGCGCAGCTTGGCGGCATGGTTGAAGATCATGTCCATGCAGACCGCCGTGAAGTTCATCAGCATGATCTCTGCCACGGGCTTGTAGCCTGACAGCGCCGCGCCAATGGCCGCGCCGATGATCGCCTGTTCGGAAATCGGCGTGGACTTGACCCGATCGTCGCCATATTTGGTCGACAGCCCCCTGGTCGCGCCGGTCACGCCGCCGCCTTCACGATCGGCGATATCCTCGCCCAGCACGATAACCTTGGGATCCTCCGCCATCGCCTGCATCAGCGCGGCGTTCACGGCCTGGAGGGCATTCATCTTCGTGACCGTCATGCGGGCAACTCCTCGGCAAACACATCGCGGCGCAGTTCATCGACCGACGGCGGCGGGCTGGCCAGCCCGAACTCCAGCGCGTCCTCGACCTCGGCCTCGATCTGCGCCTGCATGGCGGACAGGCTGTCTTCGGTCGCATGGCCCTGTGCAATCAGCCACGCCTTGAATGCGGGCAACGGGTCCTTTTCGATCGCCGCGGCCTTTTCTTCCTTGGTCATATATTTGTCGTCGTCACCCAGCACATGGCCGTGGAAACGGAAGGTCTTGCATTCCAGCAGGGTCGGCCCCTCGCCTTCCCGCGCGCGGGTGATCGCCTCATGCGCGGCGGCATACATGGCGAGCGGGTCGTTGCCGTCCACCGTATGGCCCGGCATGCCGTAGCCGATCGCACGCTTGGCGATGAAATCGACCGACGTGCCATTCTCATACCGGGTATGTTCGGCAAAGCCGTTATTCTGGCAGACGAAGATCACCGGCAGCTTCCAGACCGATGCAAGGTTCAGCGATTCATGGAAGGCGCCGATGTTGGACGCGCCATCACCGAAATAGGCGACCGAGACGCGCTTGCTGCCGTCCAGCTTCGCCGCCCAGGCGAGGCCATTGGCGATCGGCATCGACGAGCCGACGATACCCGTCGTCACCATCACGCCCGTCTCCGGGTGCGTAAGGTGCATGGGGCCGCCCTTGCCCTTGCAGGTGCCGTCGACACGGCCCGCAATTTCCGCCCAGAGTGGGCGCAGCGGCATGTCCTTCGCGACCATATCGTGGATGCCACGATAGATGGTGCAGATGGTGTCCTCATTGTTCAGCAGCGCGGAAATGGTCGACGGGATCACTTCCTGCCCGCGTGCCGAATAATAGGGCATGACCAGCCGCCCGAGGCGGATGGTTTTGCGAATGGCGTCGTCGTTGCGCTCGATACGGATCATGCGCCGGTAGATATCTACCAGCGTTTCCGCGCTCGGCGCCGGGGCGTTGCTCAGCTCTGCCATGGGGTTCCTCATGTGGCGTGGACTGCCCTCTGCATTGGCCGTCAGGGGTCACAGGTCAACTCGCCCCGGCGATATGTGGCAAGCCGCCCTTGCAACACCCGTCCGGCGGCACCTTCTTGGCGATAAAGGAGAGCACATCACGCTTTTGTGATCGCCATTTCGCCCCCGCGATGACCTGCTGGCGACAGGGTGCCGCCCGGCTTGAAAAGGCTTTATGCTGGGCGAAGCAGCGACGAAAGGAACCGGCATGGACAGGAATGACGCAGTACAGAAGGCCGCCGAGCGCATCGTCGAACTTGAGGCCGAACTGGAAGCCGCAGGCGACGCCAGCACCGGCGGCGATCAACTCGCCTTCGCACGCGCCGCGCTGCACGAGTGGGTAGACAGTGTAGTGGGCGTAGTCGCGTCCCCCGGCGTTGGCCGGGTCACGCTGATCCATCAGAACGGGCATGAATCCAAGATCGCCTCGCCCAGCCTGCCCTTCCTTCTATCCCGCCCGGTGTCTTTCCCCGATTCCAACGACTGACGTTTCTTTACTGGTTGCCAAGGCCCGCGGCATGGCGGGCCGCGATATAGCCAAAGGTCATCGACGGGCCGATGCTGGCCCCCGCGCCCGGATAGACATTACCCATGGCAGACGCGGTCGAGACGCCGGTGGCATACAGCCCCTCGATCACAGCGCCATCCGCCTTAACCACGCGCCCGTCCGCATCCGTCACCGCGCCGCCATAGGTCGATACGTCGCCGGGCACGACGTTGACGGCATAAAAAGGCCCCTGCTTGATCCGGCCCAGCGCCTTGTTGGGACCATGATAGGGATCGCCCAGCCAGCTATCATAGGCGCGCTCGCCCCGATGAAAATCCGCGTCCACGCCTGCATCGACGAAGCCATTCCAGCGATCAACCGTGGCCCTGAGCGTCACGGGATCGACGTTGATCAGCGCGGCCAGTTCTTCGATGCTGTCGGCCTTCTTGAGATAGCCTTCGCTCGTCCATGCAGCGGGCTTGTTGCGCCCCGGCATCGTCCCGGCCAGCATATATTGGTCGATATAGTCAGTATCGAAAATGGCCCAACTGGGCACGGCGGGCACCGTGCGGTTTCGCTTTATCATCGTCTCGCAAAACAGTTCGTAGGAGCCGCCTTCGTTCATATAGCGAACGCCCGACTGGTCGACCAATATGGCATGAGGCTTGCCGGTCAGGCTCTGCGCGGGCGGGACCGGGAACATCTTTTCCCAGCCGGGGACGAGCGTGCACTGATAGCCGACCATCTGATCCATCTGCGCCAGCACGCCGCCGATCCGCTCCATCTCGACATGCATGTCGCCGGTGTCGCTCTCACTGGTCTGCGACCATTCTGCCTTGGTGCCCGGCATATATTTGTCGCGCATCGCCTGATTCCGGGCAAAGCCCCCGGCGTTCACCAGCACGCCCAGCCGCGCACCGATGCGCCAGGGCTTGCCGTCCCTGACGGTGACAACGCCCGTCACCTTGCCCTCCTCGACCACCAGTTCCGCAACCGGCGATTGCAGGCGAATGTCCACCCCGGCCTTGAGCGCGGCCTGGAGCATCCGCCCCTGCAACGCCGCGCCCGCCGACACGACCTTCTGCCCGGTCAGCCGCGCGCATGCCGTTCGTAGGATGACCTTCAGGAACATCTTTCGACCAAGCCAGCTTTTCTTGTAATAGGGCAGCTTCATGCCCTCATCCAGCTTGGCGGGCACCGGCAGGAAGCCGGGGCGCAACTTCTCGCGCCATGCGCCCAGTTCGTTGGTATTGAACAACTGTGCAGAGACGCAACGCGTCGTCTTGCACCCGCCGGGCAGCTCATCATAATAATCGGGCCAGAAGTCGGACGAGCGTTCGAACTTTACCCCCCGATCGACGAGAAAATCGAGCATGCGGGGCGCGTGCGCGGCATAGGCGCGACGCCTTTCGGGCGAGGTGCCCGGTGCGTCACCGGAATCGGTCGCCGCCACCGCGTCAAGATAGGTGACCGCCGCTTCCGGGCTGTCTGCATCGCCCGCCGCCTTCATATAGCGGTTGTTGGGGATCCACATCACACCACCCGATTTCGACGTGGTGCCGCCCGCCCATGGCGATTTTTCAAGGATGACGACGGACTTGTCCGCATGGCGCATGACAAGGGCGGAACTCATCGACCCGGCGCCGTTGCCTACGACCACCCAATCGAACGTCTCGTCATACCCGCTCATGCTCCGCTCTCCCATTTTCTGTGTTCGGGGTATATCGCAGCGACACAGAATGGCACCCGCCTGCCGCGCCATAGTCGCGTTTATCGCCGGGGCGACGTTTGCACGGCCCCTGCCCCTGACAAGCCTGCCCGTGATAAGGGGCAGACAAGGAGATACTGTCGATGAGCCATGACCTGCCGCGCTTTGCCACGATATTGCTTGAACGGCGCGAGCGCCTGCTCGTCCTGACGCTCAATCGGCCTGATGCGCTCAATGCGGTCAATCTGGAACTGCATGACGAACTGCCCGAGGCGCTGGCCTTTGCCGGGCGGGATCGGGGGTCGGACGTTGTGCTGCTGACCGGCGCGGGCCGAGCCTTCTCGGCGGGCGGGGACATCGCCCATATGGAGCATAATGCCGCCAATCCGCACCTTTTCGACCATGAGGCCCGGCAGGCCAAGCGGATTGTCTTTGCCCTGCTGGACATCGAAAAGCCGGTCGTCTGCCGGATGAACGGTCATGCGGTCGGGCTGGGCGCCAGCGTGGCCCTGTTGTGCGATATTATCTTCGCGGCCGATACCGCGAAGATCGGCGATCCCCATGTTGGCATCGGTCTGGTGGCGGGCGACGGCGGCGCGGTCGTCTGGACGCAGCGGATCGGGCTGGCCAAGGCGAAGGAATATCTGCTGACGGGGGAATTATTGACCGCCCCGAAAGCGGTCGAGATCGGCCTCATCAACTACAGCCTCCCCGCAGCAGAGCTGGATGAAGCGGTCGATGCCTTCTGCCAGCGGCTGCTGAACGGCGCATCCAACGCGATCCGCTGGACCAAGATACTGACCAATATCGAATTGAAGCGCATCGCCGGTGCCGTGATGGAGGCAGGGATCGCCTATGAATCGCTGAGCGTCCGCAGCGCCGACCATCGGGAGGGGATCGCCGCGCTCAAGGAAAAGCGCGCACCCCGCTTCACCGGGCGCTGATCCCCCTCCGGGCGTCAGACGATGTCGGCGATCCTGATCCAGCGGCGCTCCTGACTCGACAGGCGGATCGCCTCCTGTATCCGCTCGACCTCCAGCGCCTGGGCGAAGTCGGGGCCAGCAGCCCCGCCCTTGCCCTCGATCGCATCGACCATAGCGGCCATGGACAAGGCCATTGGGAAGCTTGGCTGCGGCTCGCTTTGCCAGTCGAGCGCTATACCCGTGACATTGTTGAAGGCCGCCGGAATTTCGACCGGCGCTAGCGCACCGCCCAATCGCCCGCCATGCAGCACGCAATCGCGCGCGGTCGGGAAGGTCGGCGAAGACGCGACCAGTCGCCCCTTGTCGCCAAAGACGTCCAGCGACCAGCCATCATGCAGCGCCATGCTCCAGCTGATCTGCATCTGCATGACGAGGCCGCTGGCAAAGCGCAGGATGACATTGGCAAGATCGTTGGTTTCTGGCGTGATGCTGTCACCATCCGGGAAGACCCAGCGCTTCAGTATCTGACGGTCGTCGGCCACCAGTTCCGCGATCGGCCCGAACAGGTGCAGCAGCATATACAGCGCATGGCTGCCATTGTTGCGAACCGCCGACACCCCCTGCCCCGGCAACGCGAACCAGTTATAGGGGAACTGCTTGATCGGCCGGTTGAACAGCGACAGGTTGAAATGGCAGGTGCCGCCCAACGGCGCGCCCACATAGCCATCGTCCAGCATGTGCTTCATCTGCCGATGCGCGGGAATCCACTGCGAAAAGGCATCGACCACGCCAACCGATCCGCTGGTCCGCCACGCGCTGTCGATCGCCTTTGCGGCGGTCCAGTCGGGCGCATGGGGACTGGCGTTATAGACATGCTTGCCGTTCGCCAGCGCCGCCAACACCATTGACAAACGCACGCTGGGCCGCGTGCCCAGATCGACGATGTCGATGTCCGGGTCTGCGCACATCGCCTCTGCATCCCAGAAGGCGCGTGGCAGGCCCAGCCGGACCGCCGCCGCGTCCGCCGTTTCCTGCCGCGAGGTGCAGATCGCCGTCACCTCCACACCCGGAATGGCGCGCCATGCGGGAAGGTGGGCAAAACCGCCCCAGGCGGCGCTGACGATGCCGACGCGCAGGGTCATCTTATTCGATGATGCCAAGGATGGTGCCGACTTCATAGGTCTGGCCCGCTTCGGCGTGAATACGCAGCGTACCGCTGGCGGGCGCCTCAACCTCATTGGCCGATTTGTCGGCTTCCAGCAGGAATAGCGGCTGTCCTTCGGTCACAGCCGCTCCATCCTCGGCCAGCCATTCGGCGATCTGCGCCTCCGTCATCGAAAAGCCGATCTTGGGCAGCAATATTTCGGTAGCCATGTCATCAATCCCTATTGCAAAGTCGAAACCGCATTCTTGCGTCAGTGCCTATCGCGCATCGAAGGCAGGGCAACGCGGAAAGCGACGCCCCCATCCCTGATATCGTTGGCGCGATAGGCCTGACGCCCGGCGGCTCAATAGCCGCGCGTGTCGGTCCAATCCTCGACCTCGCCGGGCTTGTAGGTCTTGCCGGGGATCTTGCCCGAAGCGGTCCGCAGGTCGAAGCCGATCTGGTCGGCCCCGCCCTCAATCCCCACGCCAAAGGAGGAGATCGCCCAGCTAGTCATCACATAATGGCCGATGGAAAAAACCAGATCCATCTTCTGCCGCATGTCGAAATACTGACCTAGTATCGCCCAGGTCGCATCGCTGATGACGCCATCATTTTTCAGTTCATCGACCGAGCGCAGCACCGCCTCGTCCTGCTCGTTCCAGTCGTCGCCCGCCGGAAAATCGCGGATCGCGCCAATCTCTTCCAGCGTCAGGCCAGCGTTCAGGCCGTAGCCGACATGATTGTGCCACTCATAGGCGGACTTCACCAACCAGGCGACGCGCAGGATCAATATCTCCAGATGGCGCGTGGACAGGGTGTTCGACATCAACAGATGCTTGCCCCAGATATTATAGACCTTGCCCAGATCCGGGTGATTACCCATGGTCATCAGGATATTGGTCTTGGACCCCTCTTCCCACGCATTGGGTTCGCCCCAATAGGCGAAAACCTCGCGGGCATCGTCCGTCCATTCCGCACGCGGCAGCGGCGGGATGCGGGGTGTGATCTCTGTCATGGTCTGGAAACTCCCTAGAGCGATTTCCAAGCGATCGCTGGTTAAGAAATCGCGGAAAACAAAGAAATAGAGTGGTCAGGATGCAAGGCGCAGAGCTGCGGCCTCGCTCTCACAATTTTGAGGCGCCGCCTTGGCCCGCTTCAATTCGGCGCGGGCGGCTTTCATATCCTTTTGAAAGGCAGGCTCGGCATTCAACCGCGCAAAGATCATCGTCGCGGCGATGCGGCCTTCTTCCACATCGCTCAGCCAATGCACGTTGCAGACACGGCGGCTGTCGCCAAAGGCGCGCCCACGCGCAACGATCTGCGATGCATATTCGGGCCGCAGTTCGGCAAGAACCAAGCCCCAGCCATAACCGATCGCGCTATGGCCCGACGGATAGGAACCATCCTTCCTCAGCATCGGCTCCCAGTCGGGCGTGCAGGTCGGTCGGCCGTTCACCATGAAGGGACGGGGACGATTATAGGCGCGCTTGATGACCGAGGTGGACATGCCGAAATCGGCCATCACCTTGTGCAGCAAGCGATCGAGCCGTGGTGTCGTGTGCGGCCCGATGTCGGTGCCCAGCGCGCAGGACATGGTCGCGGTGGCGCGAGGACCGAACAAATCCGCGTCCTGCGTTGCCAGCGCCCAGCGCGGGCCATCCTTGAGCGCGAGGCCTGCGCGCGAAGCTTCATCGTCCCGCGCCTGTGCCACAGATCCGGCGACTGGCGGCGCCGGGGACAGAACGATGCTTTCGGGCGGGGCTGCATTCTTCAAATAACCTTGGCCCAGCCGGGAGGCGGGCATTTTGGTTCCCGGCTGATCGGTCGCGAAGCCGGGCGCGCTGATGCCAAGCAGGCAGGCTGCGATCAGATATTTCATGCCTTTCCCCTTACAACCCCTCGACCAGCAGCGCGCGATAAGGCGCGCCCTTCTTGCGGAATTCTGCCGACGCCTGATATTCCGGGCTGCTGTACCAGGCCCGGGCCTTCTCTGCGGTCGGGAACTCCAGGAGGACGACGCCTTCCGGTGCTTCCCCTTCCAATGTTTCCAGCGCACCGTAGACGGCAAGCGGCTTGATGCCATAATCCTGCATGAAGCCACCAGCATTGCTGCGGTTCATGCCACTATAGGCATCCAGCGCCGCCTGATCGACCACCGGCCCTTCGCGCGTGAAGATCATATAGGCTGCCATCGCTCCGTCTCCTTATCGTCAATGCACCGCATGATTGACCGCAGCGCCGCCCCAGCCGCCAGCGGAGGCAAAATCCTTCCGGCATGTCGTGCTCGCGATCCAGGCGAGGAACGTGCTGGGAACGCCAACCAGCAGCGCCCAGCGCATGGCCATCCCCAGCGAGTCTTCGCCATAGGTTGGCCGCAACAGGTCACTCAACCAGCCGACCAGCACCGGACCGCCGCCCAGACCCACGACCTGGATCGTCACCATCAGCACCGCGATCGCGGTCGCGCGCGAGCGGGACGGCACCAGCCCCGCAACCACCGCCATCAGCGGCGCGGCGGACAGGCCGCCAAGCAGCATGTTAAGGCCATAGAGCGGAAAGACGCGCTCGCCAGGCCCGGTCAGGATCATCCAGCCGATACCGGCGGCGCAGGCCCCGCTGATCATCAGCATCCAGATATACCAGCGCATATCGCGGCGGCCGAGAAAGTCGGCAATCGGGCCGCCCAGCGTATGGCCGATCGCCGATCCGAAGAAGAGCGCCCCGCCCATCTGGAGACCCGCCTCATTCGCTGGCATCCCATGACTACGCTCCATGAAGGCGGGCGCCCAGCTGATGAAGCCCATGGTCAGCAACGCATTGAGCGAGGCGGCCAGGATCAGCGGCGGCAGGGTCTTGATCGCCAACAATTCGCGCGCGGTCTGGACGAAGGACACCGGCGCGGACTGCTCTGCCGTCGCGCCGTCGGCGAGGCCCGAGCGAGTGTCGCGCAGGGTGAACCAGACGATGGGGGCGAGGATGAAGCCGGGGATGGATGCGAAGATCAAGGTGTTGCGCCAGCCATATTCATGTACCGCCCAGCCGCCGATTGCCGGGCCGAGAAAAGTGCCGAGCGAGGCGCCAAGCAGAAAGATCGACAGCGCGGTCGCGCGCTGCCGGACCGGGAACAGGTCGGCGATCCATGCCTGCGAGGGCGCGGTATAGCCGCCTTCGCCAAGGCCGATGCCTGCGCGGCCGATCAGCAGCACCCAGAAGCTTTTCGCCGCACCGCAGACGATGACCGCGGCGCTCCACACAGTCGCGGCGATCGCCACGATCTTGCGTTTCGACCAGCCATCGGCCAGCCGCGCCAACGGAATGATCGCGAGGATATAGACGATGGCGATGATCATGTCCTTGACCATGCCGATCGCCGCATCGCTCAGATGCAGTTCGTGGCGGATCGGTTCGACCATCACCACCATCAGGTAACGCTCGCCCTGGACCGAGGCAGAGACCAGCACCATGATGAACAGGAAATAAGCGCGATAGGCCATGCTTGGTAACCTGTCCGCTGCCGCAACAGGCGGGGCTGTAACAGGCTGGCCCGTATCTAAATGCGGATCGCTCTCTGCCATGCGCTCATCCTCACCATATATGTGCGCGTCGTTGCGCGCCGGTTGCGACCTCATGCCCCATCATCGGGACCCTATCGTTGGTGGGACGTATCAGTATCTGGCAGGCGTTCACACGGGCGGCGGCGAGACAACTAAAACGATCGCGCGCGCGATGCCGGACAAGCTGCTTATTGCTCTAATCGCGGGATCGCTTTAATGGCACCCAATACGTTTCATTATGGTGGTGCACAAAATCAGGCGGAGAGCAAAGCCGGTGATCGACCTCCTGCCTGACCTGCTGCGCCATCGCGATAGCGCCGGGGCGGTTTGCGTGGACCGACCGGACATGGCAGCCAATGTCGTCATGAGCATGATGGTCGGCGGGCGCGCAATCTGCTGTCGAGCCATGCCATGACGCGCGACGAGATAGAAGATTGGTCCAGCGCCGCCGTCGCGCTGTTCCAGGAAGGCATAAGGCCCCGCTAAAACTATAAAAAGGAGAAGAGGATGGCTTCGGCCTATTGGGGAGAATTCCGAACGCACTGGCGGCCCCTGATGGCCGCCACCATCGGCCTTGGCTTCGGTATCGGCCTTAGCGCCTATACGATGAGCGTGTTCGCGCCCGAATTGCTCGGCGCGTTCGGCTGGTCCAGATCGCAATTCGCGCTGCTGAGCAGCTTTGGCCTGCTGATGCTGGTCGTGCAGCCGATCACGGGTCGCCTGACCGACAGGTTCGGCGTGCGGACGGTTTCGGCGATCGGCGTGCTGGCGGGACCACTTGCCTATATCGGTTTTGCGATACAGTCGGGCGACATCCGCTTCTTCTTTGCCGTCGCGGTACTCCAGATCATCGTCGGTACGCTCACCACGTCGCCGGTCTATACGCGGATAGTCGCGGAGCGGTTCGAGCGGGCGCGGGGTCTGGCCTTTTCCATCGTGATGACCGGACCGCCACTGGTGGGCGCGGTGCTGGCGCCGCTGATCGGCAGCCTCATCGCGGCGCAGGGCTGGCGCACCACCTATCTGTTTCTGGGTGGCCTCACGCTGGTTTTCGGGCTGATCGCGGTCCTGCTGACCCCACCGCATATCGGCGAGCATCCCGATCGGCCGCAGCATGTACAGACGAAGGGTGACTATCGCCTGATCCTGAATAATCCCGCTTTCTGGGTGCTGATCGTGGGCATGATAATGGTGAACTTTCCGGCAGGACTGGTCTCCGCCCAGATGAAGCTGGTGCTGATGGATAGCGGCGCACCGTCTCAGACCGCGACCTGGCTGGTGTCCATCTACGCGATGGGAGTGATTGCCGGGCGCTTCGCCTGCGGCCTGTCCCTCGACCGGATGCAGCCGCACCATGTCGCCGCTCTGGCGCTGGGGATGCCCGCGATCGGCATGGCGCTGATGGCCTCGCCGCTGGACGCAACGGTCCTGCTGGGGCTGGCGGTCGCGCTGATGGGCATGGCGCAGGGGGCAGAGGGCGACATCGCCGCCTATCTCGTCTCACGCCGTTTCGGCCTGGGCGTCTTTAGTTTGGTCATGGGACTGGTGGGCGCGTCGATTGCCGGCGGGTCTGCACTGGGCGCGATGGTGCTCAGCCTGACGCTGAAAGCCTATGGCACCTATGCACCGTTCCTGTGGCTCAGTGCCGGGGTGACGCTGGCGGGCGCGGCGCTGTTCCTGACGCTCGGGCGCAGCCCCCCAAGGATGAAGGAAGTCATCGCATGAATCGGACCACAAGACAGAAGGTCGCTATCCTCACCGGGACCAGCGCGGGCATCGGCAAGGCGGCGGCACGCGCGCTGCTGGCGCAGGGCTGGCGCGTCATCGGCGTCGGTCGTGACCCGGCGCGCTGCGCGGCGGCGAAGGCCGAATTGCGGACGGTGCCGGGCGCGGATTTTACGATGATGCGTGCAGACCTGTCCCTTCTCTCCGAAACCGCCCGCGTGGCCGAGGAGATCGGTCGGATGACCCCGGTCATCGACGCGCTGCTCAACAATGCGGGCGGAGTCTATGCCGAACGCATTATGACGCCAGAGGGGCATGAGGCGACCTTTGCCTCCAACCACCTCGCGCCCTTCCTGCTGACGCAAAAGTTGATGCCGCAGTTGAAGGCCGCCGCCGCGCTGGCCGAGCCAGGGGCCGAATCGAGAAATGTGCGCGTCGTCGCCGTCTCCTCCACCGGCCATGAACAAAGCACGGGGATCAACTGGGACGACCTGACCTTTGCCGACGGCTTTGTCGGCGGGTCCGCTTATTGCCATGCGAAGCTTGCCAATATCCTGTTCGCGCGTGAACTGGCGCGCCGGGTGGCGGGGGACGGCATCCTCTCCCACGCCATGCATCCGGGCGTGGTCGACAGCAATTTCGCCAGCCACTGCGACGGGCCGATGCAGGCCTATATGGAATCGATCAAAGATCGTTCCATGACACCAGAAGCCGCCGCCGACACCCTCGTCTGGCTGGCTACAGCCAGGGAAGCGGGTCAGTCATCGGGCGGCTATTATCATCAACGGCAGACGCTCACCCCGTCCGCCGCCGCCCAGGACGATGAAGCAGCCCGCCGCCTCTGGGCAGTGAGCGAGGCACTGGTGGCGGACTATTGAGAATGTCGCATCGTGCGGAAAACGGCCCCGTTTTTCGCACGATGCTTTACCGGTCAGAGGCGCGCGATGATCTGCGGCAAATCCGCCGTCGTGCGGATACCCGGCGGGGCATCACAGACGGCCGCCACCGCGTTCACCGCCCGATGCCCTGTCAGGCCCGGCGTAAAGGCGGCATAATCTTCCGGCTTGACCGGGAAGGTGATATGCACGTCGAGCGGCGTGTCCCCCTCAACCCGAATCCGCCAGCCGGACTCGCGCAATTCCCAATCACTATCGACAATATTACTGGAGCAATACCAGTTGGCCCGGAAGCGCAGCACCGGCTTGCCCGCGCGCATTCCGCTGATGGTGATGCGCTGGGCGGCGACCTGCCCCGCCTCGATCGTTCCAGCGGCGATCTCCACGCGGTCACGCGCGGCGGACATTTCGCCCGCCCCCTCCCAACTGTCGATCGTAATGCCGGCCGCGTCAGCCAGTTGCGCCAGCGATCCGGCAAAATCCTGCTTCACATGGTCGATCTTGCGCTGGTCGAAAGCGCCCGGCGCGACGCCGTAGCCCATGATCCCGAACAGCAGATCGGGTGAATTGCGCGAGGACATATCCGCAAATTCCTCGATGGTCAGGCAATCGAGCCGCCGCGACAGCGACAAGAGCGCAATCGGCAGCGCCTCCGTCACGAAACCGGGGCTGGACCCGGTGCTGTAGATCGAACTGTTGCCGGTGCGGCAGGCTTGCTCCACCTGCGCTCTTATGTCCGGGTCCATCGAGGACGGATGATGAAAGTCACCGCGCGTCGTGACGATATTCTTGCCCGATGCCAGCAAGGCGCAAATCTCGCCAATGTCGGTCCCCTGCCGCATGTAGAGGACGCAATCGGCGGGCGTGGCGATCATCTGTTCGACCGAACTGGTCGCGCTGATGCCGCAAGGCTGGCCGCCGGACAAAGTTCCGGCGTCCTTGCCTACCTTGTCAGGCGAACTCACCCATAGTCCGGCGAGGTCGAGTATCGGGTGATCGATCACCGCCCGCAACGCCTTTGTGCCGATATTGCCGGTCGCCCACTGGATGACCTTATAGGATCGTTCGCCCGTCATTTCGCCTCTCCTGGCAGAACGGCATCATGGCCGTTTCTTGTTTAGAACTTTATGCCGGCCTGCACCCCCCAGCTGGTGGGCGCACTCCAGACATTGCCGATGCCGAAATTATTATACTGGACCTGCGTGCGGTACCGGTTGTTGGTGACATTATCGCCATAGAGTGCCAGCGAGAAACGGTCCTCAGCATCGGTCCACTGCGCGCGCAGGGCCAACACTTCATAGGCCTTTTCCTTGAACTGGGTGCCGGACGGACCAAAGAAGAAGCTTGTCTTATGAGAATCCCTGGCTCCTGAGGCAAAAGGGAGCCACTACCCGGCACCGCAGCTGCGGTGCCGGGTAGTGGCGGGGGCGGCGCCGTGCGGAGCTTGGTCTTGCAGGACCGCGGTCGAGTTTGGCGAGCCCCTGTCTTTTCTTACGACCTGAACGGATACGTGGGCTCCGGGCCCGAACGACAAGCAAAGGTGGATAGAAAAGATGGCAAAGGATACCATCGGAATCGATGTGTCGAAAGACCGTCTGGACGCTTTCTGGCACTCCCATGACGTAGCGCTCAGCCTGCCTAATACGGCTGAAGGTTTCGCTCAGCTATGCGCCTGGCTGGGCGAGAATGATGGGGTACTGTTCGTTTTCGAGGCGACCGGTGCCTATCATCGTGGGCTTGAGCGATATCTCAGTTTGGCGGGGCACCCCTTCATCAAGGTCAATCCGAAACAAGCGCGACGATTTGCACAGGCTATCGGCCGACTGGCCAAAACCGATAGCGTTGACGCCAAAATGCTGGCTCGCATGGGGATTGTTCTGGATTTGACCCCTCAAGGCATAGAAGGTGAAGATGTTCATGATCTCAGGGAGTTGCTGACAGCACGGCGTGCCTTGGTCAAAGATCAGATCACGGCAAAGACACGCCTTGCTACAGTAACCAACCCTTTGGTGAAAGACCAACTCTGCCGCCGGATCAATGACATCGACACCGACATCAAAGCCTTGGATGAAGTCGTTGCCCAGATCGCCAAACAGCGTGGAACCCTTGATGAGCGCATCAGGCGTCTGATGACCATTCCGGGGGTCGGCAGATTAACCGCGACCATCTTGGTGATCGACATGCCGGAACTTGGGCATCTCGACAGCAAAAAGATTGCCGCTCTGGCTGGACTTGCGCCCATGACGCAACAGTCAGGCAAGTGGCAGGGCAAAGAGCGGATTATTGGTGGCCGGGCGTCACTCCGGCGGGCAATCTACATGCCTGCGTTGGTCGCCATTCGCTTTAATCACGATCTCCGCGACAAATATCAGCAGCTCGTAAATGCAGGAAAGGCGAAAAAGGTCGCCATCACCGCCGTCATGCGTCGCATCATCGTTCTGGCAAACACGCTGCTGCGTGAAGGGCGTGATTGGCAGCCAAAACGACCTTGACCAAGACGGATACTCGACGTGTAATAGAGGTTGCCCGACAGCGCGATTTCACCACCGGCCAGATCGGTCGTGTAGCGCGCGCCGATATTGCCCGTGAATTCCGGCGTGCGCTGCATGTCCACATTCTTGAGCGCCGTTGGCACCACGGTGAAGGAAACGCCCTGCGCGGCGCAGGCGGGCAACGTACAGCGGGTATAGACCGGCGCCTCACCGAATTCCTTGTAGCGCCCATGCGTATAGGCCGCGCCCGCGTTGAACTGGAAATGATCCCCAAGCTGATAGGCGACCTGCCCTTCCAACCCGTAGATTTCAGAGGTCGCCGCATTGAGGATCGCGGCTGATGGCGGAACGCCGCGGAACAGCGACACCTGAAGATTCTTATAGTCATAATAATAAGCTGACAGGTCGAACGACAGGCGCCTGTCCTGGAACTTGTAGCCAAGCTCATAGGCGTTGATGTCTTCGGGCTTCACCCTGTTGCCGGTGTTGCCACCAACGTCGAGAATGCCGGACTTGTACCCTTTGGTGAAGGAGGCATAGACGCTGGACTCCTCGCTGGGCTTGAAGCGCAGCACGACGCGCGGCGTCACCTTGTCGCCCTTGAGTTCCGGCACATAGGTCCGCACGCCGGAGAAAGGCGCGACATAATAGGGATCGCCAACGACATCGTGGCTATAGCGCGCGCCTGCCGTCAGGAACAGTTGCGGGCTGATCTGGTAAGTGGCGTCAACAAAGGCCGCATAGGTTTTGCTGTTGGTGCCTGACCCGCCATAGAGGATGCTTGCCAGCGGATTGCCGGGCGTCGGCGTGCCGACCCGCGGCGACCATGTATCCTTGTTGCGGAAGTAGAAAAGGCCCGCTGTCCACTGCAGGCTGCCGCCCGGCTTCGACGTCAGCAGGAATTCCTGCGAAACAGTCTTTGAGACGACCGGGATGTGCAGCAGGAAGATGTTGGCCGCCGTATGGTCCATATCCTCGACGATCAGCGATTTTTCATCGCGATACTGGGTATAGGAAGCCAGGTCCGCAAAGCCCAGATCGGCCTTCAGCGTCGCCTGGATCACATCGCCATTGAACCGGAATAGCGACGGACCGGACGTCGCGACCTCGTTCGGCCTGGTCGCATAGAGACTGGCCGGCAGGTTCGTGCCCGCGCCGCCAATGTCATCGCCGACATAGATGTTGGTGTTCATCAGCGTCGGATCGTCATTGTCGCTGTGGGTATAACGTAGCAGCAGCGAGACGGAGTCGGAGATGTCCGCCTTTATCCCGGTCCGCAGCGCCCAGTTGCTGTAGGCGCCATCCTTTTTGCTGCCGGTCGTGATATTGCGGACGAAGCCGTCGCCGCGCCGGAACATGCCTTCAATGTCCATTGCCACATTCTCGACCACGCCAAAGGTCGAATAGCCCTGAAGTGCGATCGCGTTGAAGCGGCCATAGCTGACCTTCATTTCGCCCGTCGGGGTCGAACTGGGCTCGGCGGTGGTCAGCAGGATCGCGCCGCCGGTGGTGTTGCGACCGAACAAGGTGCCTTGCGGCCCCTTGAGCACCTGCACGCTCCGCAGGCTCATCAGCTGGAAATCGGCGGCCAGCGAATTGGGCGAATAGAAGCCATCGACATAGATGCCGACATTGGCACCGCCGCCCGAGGTGGTGACGGCGGTGCCGACGCCGCGGATGGTCGGCTGAACGAAGGTTGCGGCGCTGTCGAAGCGCAGCGCAGGCGTGACATTGGAGATGTCGGAAAGCTGGTTGGCGCCAGACGTCGCCAGTTGATCGCCGCTGATGCTGGTGATGCTGATCGGCACGTCGCGCGACAGCTCCGCCCGGCGCTGCGCGGTCACGATGATCGCATTGCCATCATCCTGATCCGCCGACTGAGCGACCTGAGCCATGGCGCACTGCGGCGCCAGGGAAAGAGCCACCGCCAAACCAATGCCCGATGTTCCGATTGTCCATTTGATGTCAGCCATAGTGCCCCCTGATGCCGCCGCCCTGTGCCGGGCGCTCAGCTGAAAAAGGGTGTCTTAAACTGATCGCAGCCGCAGCCGATTGCGATTTTCTTTGGCATTCATTCGAAATCGCGATCAATCGCTGTGGCGTTGCTTTTACGGCGCCATATAGCCGATCGGCACCTGTTGCGGATCGGGCGAATCCGCGCGCCAGCGCACCGATCCGAACGGCCGTTCCAGCCGGCGACGCACGCGCAATTCGCTGCCCTCGCGATTATAGGATCGGGCCTGTTCCTGTGCGTCCTTGTCTGCCCGGGTGAAACGGGTCCGCATATGCAGATAATCGCCCCATGTCGGGCACTGATAGCGCTCGGTCCACAGCGCCGGATCGGCGATGTCGCGCGACAGCGACCAGTTGAAACCGCCATTGCGCAGGCGAGTACGCTGCACTTTCAGCATCGCATCGTAGAAATCGCGCGCCCGTCCGGGGTCGACATCATAGTCGATCTCGATCACCACCGGTCCCGACCTTTGGGTAAGGGCGAGCGCGACCTCGGGTTCATTGGCCAGTTCGAACGGCGCGACATCGGCTTCGGTCGCTTCGGGCAGGGGCAGGATGAAGCCCAGCAGCGGCATCAGCCCCAGCGCGACGCCCGATGCGATCATCGCGACATCGACCGACCATTGGCCCGCCACCATGCCCCACATCCACGCACCGATCGCGATACCCCCCGTCAGCGCGGAGGAGAAAAGCGAGAGCGCACGCGCCGTCACCCAGCGCGGGGCCGACAACTGAACCGAAACGTTGAACAGCGCGATCGTCAGGATATTAGCGCCACCGGCGATGAACATCGCGAAACAGGTGAGTGGCACCGACCTGCTGATCCCCGTCAGCACCAACGCCAGCCCGCCGACGACCGCCATCACGCCCGTCGTCCACTGCGTCCCGAAACGCTCGCGGCAGGGGCTGACCATCAGCGCGCCGACAACCGCGCCGACCCCGCTGGCGCCCAGCAGCAGGCCATAGGTGCTGGCGTTCCCGCCCAGCAGGTCCTTCGCCACCAGTGGCGCAAGCGCCGTCGCCGTCGCGCCCGACAGCCCAAAGATGAAGGCGCGCAACAATACCGTGCGGATCGGCCCGGCATGAAAGGCATAGCGCGCGCCCGACACGATCGCGCGGTGCATCTGCTCAGGCGGCAGACGTGAGGGGACATGCCGCCGCTTCCACAGAAAGAAGGCCAGGAACAGCGGCAGATAACAGACCGCGTTGATCGCGAAAGCGGCCTGCGCGCCCAGCGCCAGCACGATGACACCACCGACCGCAGGGCCAAAGCTGCGCGCGACATTGTAGCTGATAGTGCCAAGCGCGACGGCAGCGGGCAATTGGACCGGACCCACCTGCTCGCTGATCGACGCCTGCCAGGCCGGTGAATAGAGCGCGACGCCCGCCCCGATCAGCGAACAGAAGGCAAGCAGCATCCAGGGCGACGTATAGCCCGCCCAGGCGAGCGTCGTCAGCAGCGCAGCGCACAGCATCGAAAAGGCGAGGCCCGTCATGGCGATGCGCCGCCGGTCGAACATGTCGGCCACCGCCCCTGCGGGCAGCGCGACCAGCATCAGTGGCAGCATCAGCGCTGACTGGACCAAAGCGACCATGCTGGGCGAGGTCGTCAGCCGGGTCATCTCCCACGCTGCGCCCACGCCCAAAATCAACTGACCGAAGTTGGAAAGGACACTGGCCGTCCAGATGCGCCGAAAGACCGGTTCGCGCAGCGGTTCAAAGGCCCCGCCCTGTTTCCCGCCCCCACCGGCCTGCGCTATCCCCATCCTGTCCACTCCTCCCATCACCCCCATTCCCGATGGCCAGATTCTGTAGCGTAAGCAAGGGCCATCAATCGCCCATGCGATTGGCTGGAGAGTGGCGCCCCCCGGATCATCCATGCGATACCCGCTGGCAAATATTTCATGCGATCAGGAGACGAGCA
The DNA here is from genome assembly GCF_037154075.1 of Sphingobium aromaticiconvertens. NCBI lineage: Bacteria > Pseudomonadati > Pseudomonadota > Alphaproteobacteria > Sphingomonadales > Sphingobiaceae > Sphingobium > Sphingobium aromaticiconvertens. The sequence goes on along the minus strand of NZ_JBANRJ010000001.1, from coordinate 737,220 downwards.
TTGGCCGACGCCTACATCATCGACGCGGTCCGGACCCCCCGCAGCATCGGCAAGATGGGCAAGGGCGCCCTCTCGCACATGCATCCCCAGCATGTCGCCGCCACCGCGCTGCGGGCGATCAAGGATCGCAATGCCCTCGACACCGCCGATGTTGATGACATCATCTGGGGCACCAGCGCGCAGATGGGCCTTCAGGGAGGTGACATGGGCCGGATGGCGGCGCTGGACGCGGGCTATGATATCCGGGCCTCGGGCGTCACGCTCGATCGCTTTTGTGGCAGCGGCCTGACCGCCACCAACCTCGCCGCAGGACAGATCATGGCGGGCATGGAGGATCTGGTGGTCGCGGGCGGCGCCGAGATGATGTCTTACGTCAACTGGTATGGCCAGTCCCTGCGTGAGGCGGGGGTCAAATCAGCCGGCGGGCTTGGCACCGGCAATATGCGGCTTCAGGCAAAGCACCCGCAATCCAACCAGGGCGTTTCTGCCGACGCCATCGCGGCGATGGAGGGCATCACCCGCGCGCAACTGGACGCGTTCGGCGCGGAAAGCCAGCGTCGCGCCGCCATTGCACTGACCGAAGGGCGCTTTGCCCGGTCGACCGTGCCCGTGCTGGACGATAACGGCGGCCTGATCCTGGATCGGGAAGAATATCCCCGCCCCGGCACCACATTGGAGCAGTTGGCGGAACTGAAGCCTGCCTTCGGAATGTTCGCCGACATGCCCTCGCGCCCCGATGGTCCCACCTTCCGCCAGCTCATCAACCAAGTCTATCCCGATCTGCAAATCGAACCTTTGCATCATGCGGGCACCTCGTCGGGCGTGGTCGATGGCGCAGCCGCGATCCTGCTGGCGTCCGAAGCCTATGCACGCAAGGCGGGCCTCAAGCCCCGCGCCCGCATCGTCGCCACCGCCAATATCGGCGATTGCCCGACGCTGATGCTGAACGCCCCCGTCCCGGCCGCGCGCAAGGTGCTGGCGCGGGCTGGTCTCACCAAGGACGACATCGACGTGTGGGAGGTGAATGAGGCCTTTGCCGTGGTCACCGAAAAGTTCATCCGCGACATGGAGATCGACCGCACGAAGCTTAACCCCAATGGCGGCGCGATCGCGCTGGGCCATCCGATCGGCGCTACCGGCGCGATCCTGATCGGCACTGCGCTCGACGAACTGGAGCGGACCGGTGGCCGCCATGGCCTCATCACCATGTGCGCGGCGGGCGGGATGGCGCCTGCCATCATCATCGAACGTGTCTGACCCGTTCACCTGTCCGCAGGACGATGCCGCTTTCGTTTCACGGCGGCGTCGCTATGATGGCGGCGTGATGGGTAATGCGGGCAGCGATATTTCGGTCAAGGAACCCGTCGACCTGATGCGTAATGCATCCATGAAGCTGGCGATCATCGCCCGCCAGCTTCGATCGCATTTCGACCAGAGCGTGGTTCGGCTGGGCGTGACCCGGTCGCAATGGACGGTCATCGCAGCGGTTGCACGCTATCCGGGCGCGACGCAGCGGATGGTCGCCGATATGCTGGAAATCACAGAGGTTTCGGCCGGTCGCCTGATCGACCGCCTGTGCGCCGACGGACTGGTCGAACGACGCCCCCGCGATGATGACCGACGCGCCCACGCCGTCTTCCTGACGGATGCGGGTCAGAGCATCACCTCAAAGCTTTCCGCCATCGCGCGCGCGAATGAAGAGGTCGCCTTTGCCGGTTTTGAGATCGAAGACATGGCCCGGCTCAACGTCCTGCTGGACATGATTTCCGATAATATCAGCAAGCCCTAAGCAAACCGCCGACATCGAACGGCAAAAGGGGCCACCCGGAAGGCAGCCCCTTTTTATCCTCATCGGTGGCGGGGCGACCCGCCGTCCGTCTTAGTGAGCAGTGGTCAGATCGCGCTTGCTGAGGCTGGTGCTCAGCTTGCCGTCCGCAGCAACGAGCGACGAGGCAGGCACAACCACCATCTTGCCGTTGAGGATGATCTGGGCCGAGCCATCGGCGCCAGCCTTGTACACGGCAGCCAGACGTTCGCCCTTGGGACCAAAGAGCATCTTGCCCTTGAAATCATTGGCGTTTGCGGTGGCCGCCGTCAGCTGGACAGCGTCATTGGCGGCAGCAGCCTGCGGCGCAAGAGCGGCAGCAGCAAGCAGGATCGGGGCAAAAAAGTTCATCTTAGGCCTCTTGGACAATGAAGGGTTGATACGCGCACTCTCTAAAACACTAACGTAGCTTAGTTATTTCATCCCTTAATGTCAAGCTAGCTTAGTATTAGTTTTTGCAGGCGCGAACGGATTGCCCGCCACGAAACTGTGAGCAAACGGGCTGCGCGCGCCACTTCGACAGAGGCCTATTTTCTCTTTTAGAAATCGGAGCTTGCGTCAACGCGGTGGCATGCGGATCGCGCCATCGACACGAAACATCTGCCCGTTCAGATAGCTGTTGCGCACCAACTCCATCACCAGACTCGCAAATTCCTCGGGCTTTCCAAGACGTTTGGGGAAAGGCACCGATTCGTTAAGCGCGTCCCACATGGCCGGGTTCATCTCCTTGAAGCGCAGCATGGGCGGCGTCGCGAATATGCCGGGCATGACCGAATTTACCCGGATGCCCAGGTCCATCAGGTCGCGCGCCATTGGCAGCACCATGCCATTCACGCCCGCCTTGAGCGAGCCATAGGCCACCTGTCCCACCTGTCCATCCTGCGCTGCACAACTGGAGGTGAGCACGACCGTCCCCCGCTCGCCATCCTCCAGCGGGTTCAGACTTGCCATGCCCATCGCCGAGATGGAAGCCATGCGATAGCTGGCGACCAGCACGCCCAGTGCCGAGAAAGCATAGTCCTCGGTCGACATCCGCCTGAAGCCGCCCGTCTCCTTATTCTTCGACACCGTCTTGCCGCCCTTCGACACGACTGCGCAGTGGACCAGGATACGCTCCTGCCCGTTGGCGGCGCGCGCCTTCTCGAACCCGGCAAGGGCGCTCTCTTCCGACAATATGTCCACCTTGCAGAAGATCGCGCCGATTTCGGCGGCGATGGCCTCGCCGGCCTCTTCGTTCAAATCGAATATGGCGACCTTCACGCCCGCCTCGCGCAGCGTCCTGACGGTCGCCAACCCCAGTCCCGATGCGCCACCTGTAACCACGGCGGAGAGCGAAGAGTCGATTTTCACAGCATGTCTCCTGGAATATATGGTTTCGGCTATCGGTACAGACGCCGCCTATCTCAAGATGCGCATGTCCCTTTACCCCCGATATCGCCACGGCGTTAGGGCGCTCAGGAGCATCGTGCTAGCGATAGCCAAGGCCAGGAACGCGTTGGGGGCTTGCGGCGTTTTCCATAGCTTTTACGCTTTACCCCAACAGGTCGCGCCCATCATGCCGGCCCATCATGCCGAGCAATGCGGCGAGCTTAGGGGATTTCGATTTTATGACCCAGGTCATGCAAGGTGTGCGCGTACTGGAAGTGGCGCAGTTCACCTTCGTCCCCGCTGCGGGCGGCATTCTTGCCGACTGGGGCGCGGACGTCATCAAGATCGAGCATCCCGTGCGCGGCGACACGCAACGCGGTTTTCTCAACATGGGCGGCGTCACGCTGGACCCACTGCGCCACACGCTGTTCGAACATCCCAACCGGGGCAAGCGCAGCGTCGGCATCGACGTCTCCACACCCGAGGGACAGGAAGTCCTGTACGAACTGGCCAAGACCGCCGACGTGTTCCTGACCAACTATTTGCCCCAGGTCCGGCAGAAGAACAAATTCGATGTCGAGCATATTCGCGCGGCCAACCCGAACATCATCTATGCCCGCGGCAGCGCGCTGGGCAACAAGGGGCCAGAGCGCGAGGTCGGCGGGTTCGACGGCACCTGCTTCTGGTCGCGCAGCGGCATCGCCCACGCCATGACGCCCGAACCCCTGCCCGGTCCATTGACCCAGGGCATTCCCGCCTTTGGCGACTCGATCGGCGGCATGTTCATCGCCGGCGGCATAGCCGGGGCGCTGCTCCACCGCGAGAAAACGGGCGAAGGCGTCGAGATGGACGTGTCGTTGCTCAGCGCGGCCTGGTGGTCCTCGGGCGCCCTGATCTCTCAGGTCATGGAAACCGGCATCCTCACCCGCAACGGCATGCCCACGTCTGGCGGATCGTTGCGCAATCCGTTCATGGGCAATTTCCACACCTCGGACGGCGGCACCATCAACCTGTGCATGGTCAGCCCCACGGGCCTGATCCGCGACACGTTCGAACATATGGGCGTGCCCGAGGCCGGGGACGACCCGCGCTTCAAGGATGTCCACGCCCTGATCGAGAATGCGGGCGCGGCCAGCGACATATTGGTCAAGGCCTTCGCCCAGAAGCCCTTCGCCTATTGGCGCGAGCATCTGAAAAGCATGAAGGGCCAGTGGGCGCCGATCCAGAGCTTCCAGGATCTGCTGACCGACGAACAGGCGCTGGCCAATGATATGATCATCGAGGTTGAGGGCGCCGATGGCGGCGATCCGCTGCGGCTGGTGCGTGGGCCGGTCCAGTTTGACGGCAAGGCGGTGGAGACGAGCCGGTCGCCGCAAGCATCCGAACATACCGAGATCGTGCTGATGGAACTGGGCCTTGAGTGGGACCGGATCGAATCGTTAAAATCCAGTGGCGCGATCGCCTGACCGTCCAAAGGCCTGATGGCCAAAAGGAATTATGACATGAAGCCCGGTACGAAATTGAAGAGCGCGGTGTGCGACACCGAAGTGATGGTGATCCGCGCAGGTGAAGGCGGCATCGAATGCGGCGGCGCGCCGATGGGAGAGGCCAAGCCGGAGACGCCGGGAACGCCGAGCGAAGCCCATGCCAATGGTACGTTGATGGGCAAGCGCTACGTCGATGCGGCGGGTACGTTCGAACTGCTGTGCGTCAAGCCGGGCAAAGGCTCGCTGTCGGTCGATGGTGTCGCACTGAGCACCAAGGACGCCAAACCCCTGCCCGCCTCCGACTGATCCCATCCGATGAACATTGCCCTGTTTCTGGAAATGGCGGCCGATGCCGCCGCCGATCGCACGGCCCTTGTCTGCGACGGCAAGCGGTGGAGCTATGCCCAGTTGCTCGCCGGTGCGCGTGGTGCTGCCGCGCTCATCCGCGAAACGGGCTGCGCGCATGTCGCTCTGCTGGACGAAAGCAGCGAGGCGGCGGCGATGGCGCTGTTCGGCGCGGCGCTGGCGGGCGTGCCCTATGTGCCGCTCAACTACCGGCTGGCCGATGCCGACCTTGCCGCCCTGCTGGGCCGCATCACCCCAGCGCTGATCGTCGGCGATGTCGCGCGGGTGCAACGGCTGTGCCCGTCACCGGATAATCACGTCCTGTCCCGATCCGATTTCGTGACGTCAGCACTGGATCGCGCCAACGACGCCCCGACCGAAGGCGCCGATGGCGACGACGACATCGCCATCCAGTTGTTCACCAGCGGTACGACCGCCGCACCCAAGGCCGCGATCCTGCGACACGCCAATCTTGTCTCCTACATATTGGGCACGGTCGAGTTCGCGTCGGCGCCGGAAGAAGATGCCGCGCTGGTCAGCGTACCGCCCTATCATATCGCGGGCATCGCCGCGTTGCTCAGTTCCATCTATGCCCAGCGCCGCATCCTGATGCTGCCCGCCTTCGATCCGAAGGCATGGCTCGATCTGGTTGCGGCCGAACGCGCCAGCAACGCCTTCGTCGTGCCCACCATGCTGACGCGCATTATCAACGCCATGAACAAGATTGTCGAAGGGGGGGGACATCAGCCCGACCTCAGCTCACTCCGGGCGATCGCCTATGGCGGTGGCAAGATGCCGCTGGAACTGATCTTCCAGGCGCTCGACCTGTTCCCGACCACCGGTTTCACCAACGCCTATGGCTTGACGGAAACCAGTTCGACCGTCGCCCTGCTGGGACCGGACGAGCATCGCGCGGCCCACGCGTCCGACGATCCGGCAGTACGGGCGCGGCTGGCGTCGGTCGGCCGTCCGCTGCCAACGGTCGAGATCGAGATACGCGACGAGAATGGCAAAATCGTGCCAACCGGCGAGGCGGGCGAAATCTATGTCCGGGGCGATCAGGTGTCTGGCGAATATAAGGAACGCAGCGCACTCGACGCCGATGGCTGGTTCCCTACCCGCGACGCGGGCTATATCGACGCGGAGGGCTATCTCTTCCTGTCGGGCCGGGCGGACGATGTCATCGTGCGCGGGGGCGAGAATATCTCGCCGGGCGAGATTGAGGATGTCGTCCTGACGCATCCCGCGATCGCTGACGCCGCAGCAATAGCAATGCCGTCACTGGAATGGGGCGAGGCGGTCGGCCTGATCGTCGTGGTTCGCGACGGCCATGACCGGCCCGCAGAAGATGAACTGAAGACGGTCGTGCGCGACCGATTGCGATCGTCCCGCGTGCCCGAACGCATATTGTTCGCCGATACCCTGCCCTATAATGAAATGGGCAAGCTGTTGCGCCGTGAGATAAAAGCCCTATTCGCAGGTTGATATGACCGCACCCCCCGCCATCCCCCTCTCTCGCTGGGCCGACGCCCAGTTGGAGGCGATGGCGATGAGGACGGGATCCGACGCCATCGCCGCGCTGCGCGGTGGCACGTTGCTGGGCGAAAGAGCGGTTGCCAATGGCTTTGCCGTTCCCGGTCGCCGTTCGGCAGGCGGCGGGTGCCGTCTCTATGACACGCTCGACACGCCGGTTGCGCTCACCCTCGCCCGTGCGGATGATCGCGCCCTGCTCCCGGCGCTGTTCGGCGATGCCACGGCCGATGACAGCGGCGATGCCGTGATTGCGGAGCGCATGGCCCGCGCCCATGCCTGCGACCTTGTGGCGCGTGGCCGGATGCTGGGCCTTGCCATCGCCGCGCTGGACGAAGCTCCGAGCAATCCCGCGCTGACGATCATGGCGAAAGGCGGCGCGGCACCAGTGACCGACCGAGCGCCGCTGGTGATCGACCTCACCGCCCTTTGGGCCGGGCCGCTCGCTGGGCATCTGCTTGGCCTCACCGGCGCGCAGGTCATCAAGGTAGAAAGCCGCAACCGGCCCGACCGGATGCGAGAGGGCGATCCAGCACTGTTCGCTCGTCTCAATCAAGGCAAGGCCAACATTGCGCTGGACCTGCGGGAGCCAACCGATCGCGACTCCCTGATCGCCCTGATCCGGCGCGCCGACATCGTGCTGGAGGCGGCGCGCCCCCGCGCGCTGCGGCAGTTGGGCATCGACGCCGATCAACTGGTGCGCGAGACGTCCGGGCTAGTGTGGGTGACGATCACCGGGCACGGCATGGTGGGTGACGCGGCCGAATGGATTGGGTTCGGCGATGATTGCAGCGTAGCAGGCGGCCTCAGCGCAGCGTTGCGAGACGCGACCAGCGCCATCGGCTTTGGCGGAGACGCCTGCGCGGACCCACTGACCGGCATAGTCGCCGCCCGTGCGGCGCTCGACAAACGCGCCCAAGGTGTCGGCGCGCGCCTGATCCTGTCCATGTCCGGCGTCGTCGCGCAAGCGCTCGCCGAGGAGCGCGCGCAGGACGAAGCGACCCTGATCGCGACTCTCACGCACTGGAAAGCGGCGCAGGGCCACCTCTTTCCTGCCATCGCGCTGCGCCCCACAGGGCCAGTCGCATCACTTGGCGCAGACAACGCCCTCTGGTTCCCCCAGCACGCGCCATGCTGATCCGCGACGCAGAAATCCGAGGCCATGGCCGGGCAGATGTGCGGATTGCCAAAGACGTCATCACCGCCATCGGAACGCTGTCGACGCTGGCGGGCGAGGTCGTGCATGACGCCCATGGCGGCGCATTGCTACCCGGCCTGCACGATCATCATATCCACTTGGCCGCGCTCGCCGTGGCGCGGTCGTCGGTCGCCTGCGGACCACCCGGCGCCAACGATGCCACGGAACTGGCGCAAGCACTGACCCGCCCCGGCGAAGGCTGGCTACGCGGCATCGGCTATCATGACAGTGTCGCGGGGATGCTCGACGCGGAGATGCTCGACACTATGGCGCCACACCGGCCTGTCCGCATCCAGCATCGATCGGGCCGGATGTGGTTCTTCAACAGCGCAGGACTGGACCTGTTGCTGGCCGCCGCGCCCCCGCCCCCCGGCCTTGAGCAGCAGGACGGTCGCTGGACCGGCCGCCTGTTCGACGAGGATCGCTGGCTGCGCGAGACGCTGGGTGGCACGCCCCCTTCCTTTGCCGCGATCAGCCGGGAACTGGCGGCAATGGGCATCACTGGCCTGACCGACATGTCCCCCGCGAACGATGTGGACATGGCCCGCCATTTCGCCCGCGAACAGGCATCGGGCGCTCTGTCGCAACGCGTCATGCTCGCCGGAACGCTGGGTCTGGCCAAGGCGCCCTTCGGCCCGACCCTGACCCTTGGCCCCGCCAAACTGCATCTCCACGAAAACGCCCTGCCCGCCTTCGACGACAGCGTGGACTTCATGCGCGCCGCGCATGAGCAGCAACGCGGCGTCGCGATCCATTGCACGACTGAGACGGAGCTTGTCTTCGCGCTGGCGGCGCTTGACGCGGCGGGACCATTGGCAGGCGACCGGATCGAACATGCAGGGGTTGTGCCCGATCCCCTGATCGCGGAGATGCTGCGCCTCAAGGTTCAGGTCGTCACCCAGCCGCATTTCATTGCAGAGCGCGGCGACCAGTATCTGAAAGATGTGGAGCCACGCGACCCCCCCTTTCTCTACCGTCTCGACGCATTGCGCCGGGCGGGGCTGGTCGTGGCGGCGGGCAGCGACGCGCCCTTCGGCAGTTGCGATCCCTGGGCCGCGATGCGCGCGGCGGTCGTGCGCCAAACCGCATCGGGCACTATCATCGGTCCAGACGAAACATCCACGCCCGAACAAGCCTTGGCGCTCTATCTCGCCGACCCGCAGGATTTGATGGTTGAGCGGCGCATCGCTGTCGGCGCGCGCGCTGACCTCTGCCTCCTCAACCGCCCCTGGGCGCAGGCGCGCGACCGTTTGCTGGCGCACGACGTGCAGCTGACGCTGATTGGCGGATCAATCGTCCATGATGGCGTCGATCAGGCCCCAGCCTAGCGCCGTCCGCGCACTGATCCGCTTGCCCGACAGGATCATCAGCGCCGCCCGTTGCCGACCGATCCGGCGTGAAACGGACACGCAGCCGCCAGCCCCCGGCATCACGCCCATCGCCAGTTCCGGCAAGTGGAACCAGGCGGATGGACTGGCCGTGATGCGCCCGGCAAAGGCCGCCATTTCCAGCCCCGATCCCACGCATGCCCCCTGAACATGCGCCGTCAACCTGTCGCAGCATCGCGCGATCGCTTGAGCGGGCAGGGTATGCATTCTTATGGCATGAGCCGTCGCCGGATCGCGCGTGGTGCCGAACTCGGCCAGGTCCGCGCCCAGCGAAAAGGCGCGGCCTTCGCTCCGCAACATGATCCGCTCGATCTCCGGGTCGAGCGCCGCCAGCTCGAACGCTTCGCGCAGGCCATCGCGCATCGGCCGGTCGATCGCGTTGTCCGCCACGGCGCGGTCAAGGATGATGTCCAGCCGATCACCGTCGCGCTCCATCAGGACGCGCCCCGCTGGCATCGGCGGCGCGGGCGACTGCCCCGCCAGCCAGCGGCCATGCCCCTCGCTTCCCTGCAACAGCCCATAGGCCATCGATTCGGCGACCAGCGCTGCCTGCATATCCATGCCCTCGATCGCGCGCAGCAATTGTACCAGCACCAGCGCGGCTGGCCGCTGCGCCATGATCGCCGCCGTCAGCGACTCCAGCGTGACTGGCGACTCGACCAAAACGTCCATGCGCGGCGCAAGCGGATGCGATGGATTGCCGATCCCAATCAAGGGGAAAGGTGGCAGGACCAGCACGTCATTCTCATCGCCTCGCGCAGCATCCAGATCAACGACGCCCATGGACGCATCACCCTGCATCCACGGCAGGGTCAGATCGCGCGGGTCGATCATCAGGCATGGCGGCGATATCATGTCCCACACCTAGAACCGCCGTGAATTGTCGGCCATGACCCAATTTATTCATCGCCCGTGCGTTGCAGGGAAACGTCTGGCCTTTCCGATCCACCCGAGTCGATTGCACGTGCGCTGACGGATCCGCTGGCGTTGATTGCCCCGCAACAGACGGGCCAGACTACCATCCAGGTCAAGTGCCCGCCACCGCCTTTCAACTGGAACTGGATACAATTCGTCTAGCGCTCTCCACATTGAAGATCGCCTCTGCGCGAACATGGACTGACAGAGAAAATCATGCAACTGTATGTTTTAAAATGTTTTTATACAAACTCCAGCACTCATATTGACGCCGTCGGCTCTGCGCCAATCCTGCGATTCAACGGCATTGGAAGGCGGCTCATAGCCCTGAAAACATCAGAAAACGAGAATGCCTCATTTTTTATTGACAACACCCCCTCTCTTAGTGAACAACTGTGTTCATAAAGAAGAGGAGAGGCATCATGGCTCACGTGGAGTCCAACAAGGCAAAGATCGCCAAGCGCGTCATCGAAGTGCTGGAATTCTTCGATGAAGAGCATCCCCAGGCCACGGTGATGGACATCGTCCGCCGCTTCGACCGCCCGCAGTCCAGCACCTCAGAACTTCTGTCGAGCCTCGTGGACCTTGGCCTGCTGCACAAGGACCCCTGCTCGCGCTCCTATTCGCCCACGCCCCGCGCCGCGATGCTCGGTGCATCGGTCCAGCCGCAGCTGGTTCGTGACGGTCGCCTGACCGACCTCATCGACCGGCTCTCGGCCCAGACGGGCCTTGGCGTCGCCGTGTTCGGCATGGTCGGCCTCAAGACTCAGGTCTTCACCTGGCGGGCAGGCAAGCGGACCTTCCGCACCTCGGGTCACGCCGGTTTCTGCGGCGGCCAGCAGGAGCATCTGTCTGATTCCGCTGTCGGCCAACTGCTGCTGTCCACCGTCGCCCAGCCGCGTCGCGACGGCATGATCCGCCGCCTGAACGCGGAAGCATCCGCAGAACGCAAATTCTGCTTCACCGACATGTCGGCACGCGTCCAACAGTGCCGCGAAGAAGGGCGGATCACGGGTATCGTGGGTTTTGGTTCCATTGCCGATGTCAGCGCGGTGCTGCTGCCCGACATGCCGGAGAACCAGCCGCTGGCGATCGGCTTCGTCTATGAGCCATCCGACCAGATCGACGCCGCCAACCTCATGCGCACCCTCGACGACGCCGTCGGCCGCTGCCTGAATGGCAAGGCGTCGGTCGCCGATACCGTGCAGCCGCTGTTCGACGCCGCCTGGCATCCGCGTCTGGAGCAGGCGCATGGGTGAGACGAAGGAACCGGAGATTGCGTCGAACGCGCGCAAATATTGGTCGGCGGAGGGCTATACGCCGGGCGGCGTGATCCGGGAGGTGGATTATGCCACCCAGTCGGGGGGGCTTCACCCTTCGCTGGCGGGGATCAAGATCGTCGATACCGACACGCATATCACCGAAGCGCCCGACCTGTTCACCTCACGCGCGCCCGCCAAATACAAGGACAAGGTGCCTTATGTGAAGCTCGACGCCGATGGCGTGGAGCGCTGGTATGTGGGCGATCGTAATTTCGGTTCGATGGGCGGCAACGTCATTCGCGCCGACAATAACAAGCTGCTGGGCCGCCTGGCCTTCCCAAAGCTGGAACAGGCCCATCCGGGCGGGCACAGGATCAAGGAACGCCTCCAGGCGATGGACGATATGGGTGTGCATGCCCAGATCGGCTTCCAGAATTCGGGCGTCACCCAGGCCGGATCGCTGATGTCGCTGGGCGATCCCGCCCTCGCCCTTGCGATCATCCAGATCTACAATGACGCCTCCGCCGAATATCAGCAGGTGTCGGGCAACCGCATCTTCAACATGGCCCATCTGCCCTTCTGGGATCAGGCCGAGTTGGAGAAGGAAGCCCGCCGTTGCCATGACATGGGCCTCAAGGGCTTTGTCCTGCCCGACACGCCCGAGCGCGTCGGCGTGCCCAGCTTCCTGAGCGATTACTGGACCCCGTTCCTGGAAATGTGTGAAGCGACTGGCATGCCGCTCAACTTCCACCTCAATGCGGCGATCGACCCCAACACGCTGACCTGGGATGGCTTTGGCTTTGAACAGACGCTGTCAGTGGTGGCGACGATGTTCTCGATCGGCAATGCCGCGACGCTGGGCAACTGGATGGTGTCGGGCCGGCTCGACCAGCATCCCAGGCTCAAGATCGGCCTCATTGAAAGCGGCATGGGCTGGGTGCCCTTCGCGGTCGAGGCGCTGGAGCATCAGTTCAACGAAATGCTGCCCAGCAAGGCGCATCTACTCCACAAGCGGCCATGGGAATATTTCCGCGACCATTTCTGGGTGACCTACTGGTTCGAGAAGGTCGGTCCCAAGCAGTTGCTGGAGACGATCGGCGTCGACAATGTGATGTTCGAAACCGACTTCCCGCATCCCACCTCGCTCTATCCCGGCGTCCAGGCGCATGTCATCGACACGCTGGGCGGCTATGACTTCGCCACCAAGAAGAAGGTCCTCCAGGATAACGCCTGCAAGCTCTACAACCTGACCCTCTGAGCCGAACGGCAACGCACATGAAAGAAGGCCCGACAAGAAATTGTCGGGCCTTCTTTCATGCAAACATCTCAACGCACCATGGAAAAACCCGCACCGTCGAAATGATCCAACGGTTGGCGATCGGCAGCGGTGAAGTCGATCACCTCACCCACTCGTTGGGCATGAACCTTCCTCTCGGGCTGGAAGGTGTAGCAATTTGGCGGCATACGGTTGGCATCAGACTGCCGTTCCATGGAAATGAGGCGTCCATGCGCCAGGATCGCGCCCCATTGCAGCAAGCGCGCAGCCTCCCGCTCCGGGCCGTTCAACCCGCCGATCCAGTCGCGCAGCTTGAACAGCGAAAGGCCGGTGATCGCCGCAGGGTCCATGACGATGTCGCCCCGATGGACGATCCGGTGGATCGGCTGCCCGTCGCGGCGGATCTCGGCCGTGACAAGCCCCTCCACAGGATCGCATACCAATATGTCATAACGCATCGGCGCCGCGTCACCCGCATGCGCTGCGGCCAGCACCGCCAGATCATGCAGATGCGTGCAGTTGGCCTGCTTTTCCCCGCGCTTGGCAACTTCCGTCAGCGCAACGCCGGTGAACGTCGCGCCAAGCACCGCAGGCGCGCCGGGACAGGTGGTCCACGGCGCGCGATCCATCACCGCATCGACTGCGGTGACGATTGCGCCGTCATGATGCAGCGTGACGGCCATGCAGTGATAGTCGTCCTCGACCGCCGCCGTCACCCGGTCCGGCGCGGGCGAAACGACGAAGCGACGCCGGAACCCCGGCAACGCGTCGAACACCGCCATCATCGCTAGTCCTTCGCCAGCAGCAGCGCCGCCGCCATTGGCCCGCCGCCCGACGTGGCGATGGCGACCGTGGGATCGCCACCAATCTGCCGCGCGCCGCCTTCCCCGCGCAACTGAACCACCGCCTCATAGGCAAAGCCAAAGCCGTGTAGCCGCCCCCAGCCAAGCTGGCCGCCGCCTGTGTTCATCGGCAGGTCGCCGTCGCGAGCGATGCGCTTGCCGCCCTCCAGAAACTGCCCGCCTTCGCCGACATCGCAAAAGCCCAATCCTTCCAGCCAGGTGATCGGCTGAAAGGCGAAACCATCATAGAACTGAACGGTATCCACATCCTTGGGCTGGTAATCCGTATTCTTCCACAGATCCCGGCCGGTGGGATAGGCACCTGCCCATTCCGCCTGATCCCAGCTATAGCGTTCCACCGATCCGGCGCTCGCGGCGATACGGATGGGCGTCGTCTTCACCTCACCCAGCGCATCGCCCGCCGACACGATCACCACGGTTGATGCGTCGGTGAACCGGTCGCAATCATAGAGGCAAAAAGGCGTGCTGATCAGCCGCGCGGACATATAGTCATCCATCGTCAGCGGTTTCTTGACCAGTGCGCGCGGATTGATCGCCGCATTGGCATGGTCGTTCAGCGCCACCTGCGCCAGTTGCTCACGCGTCAGGCCATAGCGTTTCATGTGCCGCATCGCGAACTGCGCGGTCCAGTTGGCAGCGGAAAATGCGCCAAAGGGGGAAACCCATTGCGAATTGCCCGTCACATCCTTGCGCCGTTCAAGCGGTGGAAACTCCTCGGGCCGGGCCAGCGCCGCCGCCTCATAGACGGTGCGGAAACACAGGACATGGCGCGCCAGCCCCGCCTTCACCGCATTGGCCGCCTCTACGATCGCGCCCAGTTGCGCCGTCGCCTCCGCCGCGCCGATATGCCAGCGGGTCTTGAGGCCCAGCACCTCGATCAGATCGTCGGAACTGACGGGCGAAAAACCAAGAAACGACGGCATTTTGCCCGGATAGGTCGCAACGCCGTCAATCTGATCGAGCGTCAACCCCGCGTCGGCGATCGCCTCCCTGACCGCATCCAGCGTCAGCCCCAGCGCCGATCGGGTCAGGCGCACGCCGACCTCCGACATGCCGATGCCCGTAATATAGGCTTCACCCGTCATGCTGCGTCCACCTTCTCGAACAGCGGGAACCAGATGCCATCCTGTTCCTCGAACACCACCCGCACCTTGTCGTCGATATCCACAGCATCGACCGCGCAATTGACGATGTTGGTCGTCAGATACACGCCCGGCGCATCGTCCAGCTTCACCCGCGCGATGACGAAGGGCACCTCCATATCCTTGGCCCAGGCCTGGTGATTGATCGTATAGCTGTCGATCACCCCGGTCCCTGCGACCGCATGCGGCGCGACATTTTCCGACTGGCAATGGCGGCAGATTTCGCGCGGCGGATGGATGAAGCCAACACAATCCCCACATTGGGCGATATTGAGCTTCCCCTCCGCCCCGCCAGTCCAGAAGGCACGGTTGTCATTGTCCAGCCGAGGCCGCGAGCGTTGCCACACCATCTTCAAACCTCCCAGACCAGATGCATCGATTCAATGCCGATTACATGGCCGCCATGGAAGACGGTCGGATGCGCGGGGTCGAGCCGGAATTGCGGCAGCCGCGCCAGCATTTCCTCATACAGCACCTGCAACTCGACACGGGCAAGATGCGACCCCAGGCAGCGATGTGGCCCGACGCCAAAGGCGATGTGGACATTATTCTCGCGGTCGAGATCATAGCTGTCAGGCTGCGGAAATTCCTGCGCGTCCAGATCCGCCGCGGGCAGGAACAGTTTGAGCATGTCCCCCGGCATCATCCGGGCGCCCGCCAGCACGGTTTCCTTGCGGATGACCCGCATCGGCACGGTGAAGGTGTAACGGCGCAGCATCTCTTCCGATGCCTCGGCCACCAGCTTGGGATCAGCGCGCAATTTGGCCTGAAGCGCCGGGTCCAGCGCCAGTCCCCGCATAGCCAGGCCAATCCCGTTCATCACCGTGTCCAGCCCGGCGATGAACAGCAGGACGCCGTAATTTTCCATATCGGCCAGCGTGGTCGGCTGACCGTCAATTTCCAGCTTCCACAGCATGGAGATGATGTCGTCCTGCGGGTTATCTTTCCGGTCCAGCATCGTGTCGCGCATGGCCGCCGCGATCGTCTGGAGCCGCCGCATGGCGCCCGCCCGATCGCTGTCGATCGCTTCCATATGCTCCTTCACGATCGCCCGATATTCGGGCAGGCGATCAAGCGGCAGGCCCAGCATCTTGAGGAACACCTGAACCGGCAGCGGCTCGGCCACCGCCGCCATATATTCACAGCCGCCCTGCGGCCTGATCGCATCGATCAGTTCGCCCGCCAGTTCGCGGATACCGTCTTTCAGCGCAGCGATCGTCTTGGGCGAGAAGACCTTTTGCAGCGGCTGGCGATATTTGGTGTGCTCGGGCGGGTCGAGGGTGATGGGGATCGGCTGGGGGATGTGCGGCGCGCCCGGCGGCAGCGACGCCAGCATCGCCTTCATCTGCGCCTGCGGCACGAACTCGCTGGAAAAGACCTCTGTATCGCGCGACGCCTCATAATTGGCCGCGTGACTGAGTGCGACCCAGCCCCCGCCATTGCGCGGGGTCCAGAAGACCGGCGGCGCATTGTGCACCAGATCCAGGATGCGCGCATGGGGATCGGTCAGCAGGCCCGGATCGGCATGAATATCGAAATCATAGACCAGCGCATCGGGGACATGGGCCGGCTTGTCGGCGGCGGGACTCAAGATGGCGTGGACCATGGGATTCTCCGGGTGTCTTGGCTTATCATCCGCTCCCTTGGGGCAACACCGGCTACAAGGGTTCAGGCCGGTTTCGCCCGCACTCATGGCAAAGGCAAATGTTCGCGCGCCCGCCCCCCCCCAGATAACGCACGGACGATTGTACTGCGGCGGCAGGAAGCGCCAGCATCGTGGCGGCGATTGAGCGCCACACCGTGTTGATCGCCGCCCCATTCTCCTTTCTAACAAGACCAAGCATCGCTGGAGAGGCGCCATGAAAATCCGGATCGAAAAGTCAGGCTGTGTCGGCAATGCGCGTTGCGCGGCCGTGTCCGAAGACCTCTTTCCGCTGGATGATGATGGCTACATCGCCAGCGATGGGTTCGCCGTGGAAACGGGCATGGAGCAAGTCGCAAAACGCGGCGCACGCGCCTGCCCGGAGCGGATCATCTTCGTCGAAGAGGATGACGGCACGATTTCCTGGCCGCCCAAGGCGAAGAACTGATTAGATTGGATCGGAGAGCATGATGAGCGACATTCTGGGCTATAGGGGCAAGCGGGTTATCGTGAGCGGATGCTTTTCCGGCATGGGGGAGGCGACCGCCAAGCTGCTGCTGGAGCTGGGGGCGGAGGTCCATGGCGTCGACTATAAACAGTCCGACCTGCCGCTGACGTCCTTCACCAATGTCGACCTGCGCGACCCTGCCTCGATCGACGCGGCGGTCGCCGGGATTGGCGGCAAGGTCGACGCGCTGTTCAACTGCGCGGGCCTGCCGCAATCCTTCCCGCCGATGGACGTGATGAAGGTCAATTTCATCGGCCTGCGCCATCTGACCGAACAGGTTCTGCCGCTGATGGGTCCGGGCGGCGCCATCGCCAGCATCGCGTCGACCGGGGGCCTCGGCTGGAGCCGCCGCATCCCGACCAACATGGAATTTGTGACGACCGAGGGCTTCGACGCCGCCGTGGCATGGTGCGAAGCCAATGAAGACACGATCAAGGAAGGCTACAGCTTCTCCAAGGAGAATGTGATCGTCTGGACCCAGTATATGGGCGCGCACCTCATCAAGAAGGGCATCCGCATCAACTGCACCCTCCCCTCCCCCACCCAGACGCCGATGATGGCCGCGTTCGAGGCGACATCGGGTAAGGATGTGGTCGCCGCCGCCGCCGAACCGATGGGCCGTTATTCGACCCCGCGGGAACAGGCGTCGGGCATCGTCCTTCTCAACAGCGATCTCGCCAGCATCGTCAACGGCGTGGTCTTCCCCGTCGATGGCGGCTTCATGGGCGGCGTCGCCACGGGTCAGGTGGATCTGAGCGTGATGATGCGCCGATCCGCGCCAGCGCAATAACTTCCGCCCCCGCGCAATGAGCCTGGAGAGCCGTTTCCCATGAATTTCGACCTGACCGACGACCAGGAAATGATGCGCGACATGTTCGCGCGTTTCCTGGACGAAAACAGCAGCATGGCCCGCGTGCGTGCGGCAGCGCCGTCGGGCTTTGACGCTGCGCTGTGGACAGGCCTCGCTGAACTGGGCGCTCTCTCCATCCGCGTGCCCGAAGAAGCGGGCGGCCTTGGCCTTGGACTGTTCGACGCGGCCCTGCTGATGGAAGAGGCCGGGCGCACGCTGGCGTCCGGACCGATGGCCGAAGCACTGGTCGCCGCGCGCCTGCTCGCGCAACTGGGCGGCGAACAGGGCGAAGCGCCGCTGGCCCGCGCCATGAGCGGCGAAGCGGTTCTCACCCTCGCCCTGCATGATGCGGCGGTTGAGCCGGTTCAGTGGATCGCAGGCGGGCTGGTGGCGGAATCCGTGATCGCCCGCATGGGTGACGACATCATCCTCGTCTCCGTGCCGCAAGGCACCCGCGTGGCGGAGGAAAATCTCGCCTCCACTCCCATGGCGGAGATCGACCTCTCCGCCCATCCGCGCGTGACGCTGGCGTCCGGCGCAGATGCGCTGGCCACCTTTGCTGCCGGGGTCGAGGAATGGAAGCTGCTGATCGCCGCTGGCCTTGCGGGTATCGGCCGTCAGGCGCTGAAGCTCGCGGCGGCCTATGCGTGCGAGCGCAAGCAGTTCGACCAGTATATCGGCCAGTTCCAGGCCATCTCCCACCCGCTCGCCGACCTGCTCTGCGCGATCGACGGCGGCAAGTTTCTGGTGTGGAAGGCGATCCGCGACATTGCCGATGGCGCGAAGGAGGCTGGCGCAGCCATCTCGCTCGCCACCTGGTGGAATGCCGATGCCGCCGGTCGGACGGTCGCGCAGGCACTCCACACTTTTGGCGGCTACGGCCTCACCACCGAATATGACATCTTCCTCTTCAACCTGCGCGCCAAGGCCTGGCCGCTGGTGCTGGGCGATCCTCAGCGACTGATCGAGGAGGCTGGCCGCCGCCTTTATGCTGGAGAGGTTGCCGCTCTGCCCGATGTGGGCGATGTCCCGATCGACTTCGATCTGGGTGAGGACGCCCACGCCATTGCCCAAGAGATCAACGCCTTTTTCGAGGCGAACGTCACGCCCGAAATGCGCGACACGTTTCACTATAGCTGGGAAGGCTACAACCCTGAGCTGAACCGCAAGCTGGCGGCACAGAACCTCCTCTATCTCGGCCTGCCCAAGGATGTGGGAGGCCGCGGCCTCTCCGCCTATGAAAAGACCGCCGCGATGGATGCGTTCGAGGCGCAGGGTTATAACAACCCCGCCGCCAACGTCACCCAGATGGTATCGCTCATCATCCATCGTTTCGGCAGTGAGGAACTGAAGGAAGCGATATTGCCGCAGATCATGCGCGGCGAAGTGATATGCTCTTTGGGTTATTCCGAACCCGGCTCCGGCTCCGACGTGTTCGCGGCGCAATGCCGCGCCACGCCCGACGGCGATGGCTGGCGCATCGACGGCACCAAGATGTTCACCAGCGGCGCGAACCTGTCCACCTATGTGCTGATGCTATGCCGCACCAACACGGAAGTGGCCAAGCATAAGGGCCTCACCATGTTCATCGTGCCGCTGAAGGCCGAGGGCGTGACGATCCAGCCGGTCTACACCTTCCAGGATGAGCGCACCAACATCACCTTCTATGATGGCGTCCATATCCCCGATAGCTGGCGGCTGGGCGAGGTCGATGGCGGTGTCCGCACGATGAGCGCCAGCCTGGAGCTGGAACATGGCGGTGGCTTCGCCAAATATCAGCGCGCCATGCTGCATGCCGCCGAAACCTTGGCGCGCGAGATCCGCTATCAGGGCAAGCCATTGATCGAGGACAATGGCGCACAGGTGCGGCTGGCCCGCACCATGGCCCATTTGTGGATGTCGGAACTCATTACGTCCCGCGCCCAATGGACGATCGCGGAAAAGAAGCCGAACCACGCTTATGGTCCCATGGCCAAGATGTTCAGTTCGGAAAAATTCCTGAGCGATGCCCGCGACCTGCTGGACCTGACCGCGCCGCTGTCCCTGTCCAAGCGCAAGGGCGCGGCGGCGGAAATGAACCAATATTATCGCCATGCGCAGGGATCGACCATTTACGGCGGCACCAGCGAAGTCCATCGCAGCATGATCGCCGAACGCGGGCTGGGCCTGCCCCGCACACGAAGCTAGGATACGCCATGCCGGAAGAACCGCATCTGCTGTCACAAGATCAGGACGGCATATTGATCCTCACCCTGAACCGACCCGACAAGCTGAACGCGCTGTCGGCCGAGACGATGCGCCTGTTCGAGGCTGCGCTGCATCGCTTCCGCGACACCCCCGACTTGAAGGTGATGCTGATCCGCGCGACCGGCCGCTATTTCAGCGCCGGGGCCGACCTCAAAAGCGGTTCCGCACCCGACTATCCGCGCACGCCCTCAGGCATCCGGGAAAACCATCGGCTCAACCTCCATGGCATGCAGCGCATCTATGACGAGATGGAGCATATCGAAAAGCCGATCGTCTGCGCCATCCATGCGACCTGCGTTGGTGGCGGGCTGGAAATGGCGCTCTCCTGCGACTTCCGTCTGGCGGCAAAGAGCGCGGCCTTTTCCTTTCCGGAGGGGCTGTTCGGTGTCCTGCCCGCCTCCAATGGCGTCAGCCGCCTGACCCGCATCTGCGGACCACACTGGGCGCGCTGGCTCATCATGGGCAACCAGAAGGCCGATGCCGACCGCGCCCTCATCATGGGGCTGGTCCATGATGTCCTGCCCGATGAAGGGTTTGAGGATGCGGCGCTCGCCTTTTGCCGCCACCTGACCACGCAGAATAGCGAACAGATGGGCGCGGCCAAGATCGCCATCGAACTGGCGGCCGAGGTTGGCCCCAGCATGGGTCGCCATGTCGAGCGCATGGCCAACAGCGCATTGATGCTCAACCCCGCCTATCTTGAGGGGATGGAGCAATATCTGAAGGGCGTCGGCGGCAAGAAGCCCTAACCTGTCACCCCTCGGCCAGCCGCCGATAGTCGCGAATCCCCAGTTCCAGCAAACGCGATTCCGCCGTCAGAAGATGCACATGCGAGGAGGAAAACCGCGTATTGAGGATAGTCTGTAGCGCCGCGTCGGTCGTCACCGTGACGACACGCTCCAGCCCGGTCATCAGCGCCGTCGCCATGCTGAACACCGGCTGTTCCGGCCGCATCAGGTCGCCATCCATCTGCTCCACCATCAGCCGCATGGTCGGCTGTGCGGCACGGACGCGGTGCAGCACCATCCGTTCATTCTGGCCATCGGCCATGCTGTTACGCAAATGAAGCAGGCGCGAATGCCGTACCCAGAAACCATGATAGGCGCTGACGAATTCAATGGCGCGCTCACCCAGTTCCGCGTCGTCCCAGCGCTTCCGCAACAGGGAGACATAGGCATCCTCTGCCGTCGCCATCACTGGCTCCAGCACCGCGAGCAGTAATTCGGTCAAATCGTTGAAATAATTGTAGAGCGAAGTCATGCCCAGTGACGCCTGTCGCGCGACCGCACTCAGCGAAATCTCGACATCCGGGGGGCCGGCCAGCAATTCATTGGTCGCCGCCAGGATGCGATCGCGCGTGTCCCGTCCCTTGCGCCCCAGCCGCTGGCCGTTGAGATTATGGCTGAGTGGCTTCACCGGGACATGGGCGTTGGCACGCGACGGACCGCGAGCGCTCTTGCCCGCCACTTCGCCCGTCACCACTGCTCCAGCCTTCACGCTCAAATTCCGTCCCTATCATCCCGTCAGGCGCGCCACGCGATCAGCTTGGTCTCAAGGAACTCCTCGATTCCCTCCAGACCCCATTCGCGACCGATGCCACTGGCCTTGTATCCGCCAAAAGGCAAGTCCCCGGCGATGCACATACCGCCATTAACGCTGATCGACCCCGACCGTATCCGCTTGGCCACGCCCATCGCCCGGTCAAGATCGCCGCTACTCACCCCGCCGGACAGGCCATAGGCGCTTTCGTTGGCGATGCGGACCGCATCGGCATCATCCTCAAAGGGAATAACGACGAGCACGGGACCGAAAATCTCTTCCTGCGCGATCCGCATGTCGTTGGTGACATCGACGAAGCAGGTCGGTTCGATGAAATAACCGTCGCCCTTGTCAGGCCGCGCCTTACCGCCGGCGAGCAGGGTAGCGCCCTCCTGCTGGCCGATCTCGACATAGGACAGCACCCGCTCCATCTGCCGTTGCGAAATTACCGGACCCATAATGTGCTGGGGATTGTCGAACACGCCCCAATTGTCGCCAAAGCTGCCATAGGCTTGGCTAAGGATCGCCTTGGCTTCCTCATAGCGGCTGCGGGGCACCAGCAGGCGCGAATGGACCGCGCAGCCCTGACCGGCATGGAACACCAGCATCGTCTGCGCGACGTCCATCGCGAAATTGGGCGCATCGTCCAGCACGATCTTGGCCGACTTGCCGCCCAGTTCCAGGAAGACGCGCTTCAACGTCGCGGCGCCCTGTTCCATGATCCGCTTGCCGACGCCGGTGGAGCCAGTGAAGGAAATGAGGTCGACGCGCGGGTCCGTCACCAGCATCTCGCCCGCCAGGGCCGGGTCGCTGCCGAACACGACGTTGAGAACGCCCGCCGGAAAACCCGCTTCCTGCGCCAGTTCGCCGAAGATCGCGCCCATGCCCGGCGTGTTGGGCGCGGGCTTCAGGATAACAGTGCAGCCTGCCAGCAGCGCGGCCACGACCTTGCCCACATTCACATAAAGCGGCACATTCCACGGCGTGATCGCGCCAACGACGCCGACCGGCTCATAAACCGCAATGCGCTGGCTCTCGAAGCCATAGCCGGTGCGCCCGCCATAATCCTTGTCCCACTTGATCTGCGGGAAGACCTTCAGATAATCGTCCCAGCCGTCCAGCGCCATATCGACATGCGCGCGACCAACCGCGCCCCAGGCCGCGCCCGCCTCATGCCGGGCCAGGTCCGACAGCCGCTCCTTGTTCGCTTCGAACAACGCTCGCAACTTCGTGACCAGCTCGACGCGCTTTTCGACGTTGATCGACCAGTCGGTGTCGTCGAAGGCGCGGCGCGCGGAGGCGATCGCGGCCTCGACATCGGTGGCGGAGGCATCGGCCGCCTTGCCGACAGGCGCGCCGGTCCAGGGGCCTGTCACATCATAGGTCTTGCCGCCTTCGGCATCGCGCAGCGCGCCGTCGATATAAAGCTTGGCGTCGGGGAGGGTGGCCATGATCGTCGTCTTCCTGTCGAATGTCTAGGCGATAAATGAGTTCAGCGGTCCGCGCTCAAGCGGGTGCCGCAGCACGCTTGCGCGCGCTGAGAGCAACGGTGCCGATATGCAGGTCCGCCGGCATGTCGAGCACGGCGCGGAACACGTCCGTCACCGAATTATAGTGGCTGATGCCGCGCTCACGCAGGTTCAGGCCGATCTTGGCATTTTCCTGCGCGAACCGCATCGAGACATCGATCGGCCAGTTGCTGCCAGTCTTTGTCTCATCCATCATCATGCCAGCCTGCACCGTCGTCACGCGCACGCCGTCCTCCTCCAGTTCACGCGCCCACAATTCCGACATAAGTTCCACGGCCGCCTTCCCGCCCGCGTACATCCACAGCATCGGCATTTTGAGCGACACGGATTCGCTGCTGACATTGATGATATGCCCATCGCCACGCAGCAGCGGCAGCGCTTCGCGCGCGCAAAAGATTGGGCCGGCAAAATTGGTGGCCAACGACGCCATGATCTGTTCGTCGCGCACTTCCGCCAGGGTGAAGGGTTCATAGACGGCGGCATTGTTGATCAGCACGTCAATCTTTGGGTGACGCGCGGCGATGGTGGCAAAGGCCGTGCGCACGGAATCCGGGTTGCCGACATCACATTGCAAGGCGAGGTGTGCGTCCCCCAATTCCGCAGCGACCGCCTCCACCTTCGCAAGCGTGCGGCCCAGCAGCACGACCGTCTCGCCATCGGCGGCAAAGCGCCGGGCCAATGCACGGCCCAGCCCATCTCCCGCTCCAGTGATCACGATCGTCTTGCCCATGTCCTGCTCCGCTTATTCGTTCGTTTGTCCATTCAGTCCTGCACCCACCGCCGCACAGGCCGCAAGAGGCGCGCCATCGTGAGTGCGATAGTTCCATGCATCAGCCCGCAGGACGGGCGAAATCGGCCGGATAGACCGACAGATCGCCATCATAGGCGATGCCGCCCGGCCAGAAATCCGTGCCACTCACCTTGCGGAAATAATGCACTGTGCGCGCGAACGACCCTGCCGAGGAGCGCGCCTGAAACGCCACGCCGCTGGGGCTGACGCCGCGTGCGCGCGCGCTGAAATCCTTGACCGTGAACAGCAGGTCCTCAGTCTGCTGTGCGCAAAAGACCAGATCACTGCCGGGGCAATAACGCACCGGCGCGACCTGCAACGGCGACAGGCGGCCACGCTTCATCGCCACCTTGCCGGGCACACGGGTCACTTCGGGACCATGCACCTCATTATACCATTGGTGATATTCCGCTTCCCGGCCCGCGACGAAATTAGCGAGGATGATGCTGACGCCGGAAAAGGGCTGGTCGGCAACATGATTGGGGCTGGATACCCAGTCCGAATACATCACATAGCTGTGGATGCGCTCGCTCTCCATGCTGTCGTCGATCAACCCACCGTCACGCGCTTCGGCCAGCAGCGGCCCCAGCGCGGGCAGGTCGATCTCCGGCGCGGGATAGTCAAATTCATAGACGCTCATATACCGCCAGGGTTGCGGAATGTCGGGCATGACCTGCTCGGCCGTCACCTCATAGCGATCAGCAGACTGAAAGCCGCGCAGCCGCGCCACGTCCTGCCTGTGCTGGCCGTCAAACCATCCGGCATAGTCCGCCTCGCGGCCCGCCACGACATTGTGGAGATGGATGGTGGTATACAGGCTCATTCCTCAATCCCTCAACGATTGGGTTGCAGGACAGCATGGAAAATCCGGCCGCGCCAGTCCCTGCGCGCTGGCCGGCGCCATTGATCGCCGGGGCATTGAAGGACGCGAACGGTTGACGCCCCCTGCGCCTCGCCGCAGCATCCCGCTATCATCATCGCAAGCCAGTCCCCCCATGACCCCGACCACTCCCGCCACGCCCCGTTTCGCCATCTTCCGTGGCCGCGACTCCACCGATTTTGAGGAAAGCGGCCTCATGTCCACGGTTATGCCAACCCCGACGGAAATCGAAGGATCGGTGGCAGCGGTAGAAGCGGGCATGATGGCGGGCACGACCGTCCGCCTGCTATTCTCCATGCCGGGATTGAGCCTGACCCATGCCTGGTTCAAAAGCGGCTTTCCCCTCCCCCGCCACAGCCACAATGTCGACTGTCTCTATTTCATTCTGGCCGGATCGCTCCGGT
The DNA here is from genome assembly GCF_037154075.1 of Sphingobium aromaticiconvertens. Lineage (NCBI taxonomy): Bacteria > Pseudomonadati > Pseudomonadota > Alphaproteobacteria > Sphingomonadales > Sphingobiaceae > Sphingobium > Sphingobium aromaticiconvertens. The sequence goes on along the minus strand of NZ_JBANRJ010000001.1, from coordinate 712,232 downwards.
TGGGCACCGAGACGCTGGGCGCGGGCGATGGCTTCTTCGTCGGGGCGGACGTGCCCTACGCCTATGTGCCCGGCGAGGAGGGCGTCGAGGTGCTGGAGTTCAGGGGATCGAACAGCTTCGACATTCGCCTGCTCGCCAACAACCCCGCTTATTGGGCAAAGGCGGTCGAAAGCGTAGTGGCGAAGCGCGACGATTGGCCGGAGGAAACCCCGCCCTCCGGCCTAAGCATCGGTTAGCGCCCGGCAAACTCCAGGATCATCGGCGCCAGCAGCGGCCAGCGGCTGAACAATCCTGCCTCCCCCGATAGCGACGTCGCGCCCCTCCAGCACCGGCCCGCCCGATCCGCTTGCGTCCAGCAGAAAATCTTCCGTGAACAGCGCGGCAAAGCCGTCCCAATCTTTGCTGTCGAGCAAGCGGCAATAGCGCGCCTTGAGATCGGCGATCGCCAGCCAGTCGGCGAAACCGGGCGCGGCCATCAGAAACGGAACCCGCGCATCTGGTTGCCGCCGTCACACAGCACGATCTGGTTGTTGATGAAGCTGCCTTCGTCGGACGCCAGAAATAGCCCCAGATTGGCGATGTCGTCCACCGTCCCCTGCCGCTTGACCGACTGCATCCCCTTCAGCCGCTCCCAATTGGACGCCTCAACGCCGCCCAACGCGGCTTCCGTCTCCATCAGTCCCGGCGCGATGCCGACGCAACGGATTTCATCGGCGCCAAACTGCTGCGCCATGGCATGGGTCAGGACATTGAGCGATGCCTTGGTAATGCCGTAGGCGGTCGCCGGGTTATAGCTCGCCATCGACGACTTGTTGATGATGACCCCCTTGGCCTTGGCCAGCGCGGGACGCAGCGCTTCGGCCAGCAACAACGGACCGATCGTGTTCACCGCGAAGAAATGCTGCCATTTCGCTTGCCCCAAACCAAAGAAACCGCGCGCAATTTCTCCCAGATGCAGCCCGGCATTGTTGATGAGCACATCGATTCGGTCATGCGCGGCCAGCACCGTCTCACCCAGCGCGATAATATCCGCTTCATTGCTCATATCGACGCGATGAAAGCTCGCCGTGCCGCCGATCGCCTCGATCATCGCCTTGCTCTCGGCCATCCCTGCTTCGTTGATGTCGGCCAGGATCAGGGTCGCCCCCTCACTCGCAAAGGCCAACGCATAGGCACGGCCCAGCCCGCCTGCGGAACCGGTGACCAGCACGGTCTTGCCGGTGAAACGATGAGCCATGGCAACTCTCTCCTGATTATGATTATTCCAGCCGGTCGAACGTCACTTTATCGATCCGCCACCCCTTCGGGGTCAGGCGGAAATGATCGCTGTAGCGGCCCATGACGGTATCGACCGCCCCGCTCTCGCGCCGCTTGAGCTTGACCAGCACCGTCCAGTCCCCGGTCGCATGATCGCCCTCAATTGCGATTCGAGGCGAATGCAGCATGTGCAGCACCCACAGGCTGTTGCCCGCAATGGCGGTACACAGGAAATCGGTGATCGCCTGCGCGCCGACCAACGGCCCCATGCCATAATGGCCGACAAAGTCCGCCGCGAAAATGTCAGCGAACAGCGCGTGCGCCTGCACCGGGTCGCTGGCGGCAAGATCGGCGGCGGCGCAATAACGGGCCTTCAGGTTGGCGATCGCCAGTGTCTGCTCCGCCCCGTCCGTCACTGGCCTTCCGCCTCCAGATGCTTCACCACCAGCGTCTTGAGATCAGCGGTCTTGATCTTGGCGCTGCCCGTCAACTTCAGGTCATCCTCGATGAAGAACAGAACGCGGCGTGGCACCTTGTAACTGGCCAGTTGCGCTTTCGCGAAATCGCGCACCGCGTTCTCGTCCAGCGTCGCCCCTTCATGACGCACGATGCAAGTCACGACCAGTTCGCCCAGCATTTCATGCGGAACGCCCACGGTCTGCGTGACCTTGACCCCCGGACAGGATTTTATGATCGCGTCGATCTCTATCGGCGACACATTGGCGCCGCCGGTCTTGATGATGTCGTTCAGCCGTCCTTCCCAGAACAGCCGTCCTTGCGCGTCGAAATAGCCCCCGTCGCCGGTGCGGAAAAAGCCATCGCCGTCCAGCGTCTCGTCCAGCGGCACACCAAGATAGCCAAGCATCAATGTCGGTCCCTTGACCGCGATCTCACCCCGGTCGCCCAACGGCACGACCGCGCCGGTCAGCGGCTCGACGATCTTGAACACATTGCCATGCAGCGGCATGCCATGACTGCCCGCGATCCGCTCCACTGGCGTACCAGAATCGAACATCGTGCTGATCGTGAACGTCTCTGTATTGCCATAGGCGGCCATCGGCTCCTGCCAGTCGGTGTCGACCGTCGGGTGCTTGCCCAGGGGCGTGTGCGTGCCGACATAATGGAGCGACGACAGGTCGACTTCGTTCCAGTTGGACGCCGCCTCCAACTGCGCCCATTGATGCGGCCAAGCAAAGGCCATCGTCGCCTTTTCCTGCTCCATCAGAGTCAGGGCTTCATCGGGCTGGAAGGTCGCCTGAAGGATCAGGCTGCCGCCCGACGACAGCGCGCCGCCGATCGCCATCGCGAAATTGCCCGACCAGAAGAAGCCATTGGCCGACCATGCTCGCGCATCCTCCTTCGCCACCAGAAACCGCTTCCAGCGCCATAGCTGGAGCGTGACGCCGCGGTGCATCGACACTATGCCCTTGGGCTTGGCGGTCGAACCGGAAGAGAAGAACAATACCCCCGGATCTGCAGGCGTCACCGTCGCCGCCCTCGCATCGACCAGCGCCCCGGCAACCGCATCGCCGCGCGCCAGGAAATCGTCCCAACCCTCGATCATGCCCGGCCCACCGCCCACCGACGCGATATGCCGCAGGAAGGGGAATTGCGGCGCGGCCAGTTCACCGGGCGCCGCCGTGCCGATCGCAGGTTCCAGCCCCGCGACCATCGCGGCAAAGTCCTTCTTCAGGACTGCCCGCTCCATCAACAACACCGTACAGGCGGAAGACTGGAGCAGATGCTCCAGTTCCGCCGGGGTGGAGAAGGTGCTGATCGTCGTCGCAACGCCCCCCGCCAACGCCGTGCCAAACACCGCCGACAGAAATTCGGGCCGGTTGGTCATCAACACGCCGACGCGCGTGCCCTTGCCCACACCGCAGGCGATCAAGGCGCGCGCCACCGCATTGGCGCGCGCCCACAATTCGTCATAGGACCAGCGCGTGACGCCCTGCGCCTCGTGCATGACCAGCGCCTCGCGGGGACCGGAACGTTGCGTAACCTCGCGCAGCCATCCGCCCAGCGTGAGCGAGCCAAGGCCCGGCTCTTCGCTCAGCGGCGGACCTGCGACGATCGAAAGCGGTGTTGCAGACATTCCGGTCCCTTGTTCTGGCAGCTATTTAGCGATTCACATCGACGATGATGCGTCCACGCACCTTGCCCGCCAGCAGATCCGACGCAGCGGACACCGCTTCGCCCAGACTGATTTCATGGGCGATCACACCCAACAGCGCGGGGTCCAGATCGCGGGCCAGCCGCTCCCATGCGCCCAGACGACGCGCCTTGGGCGCCATCACGCTGTCGACGCCCAACAGCCGCACGCCGCGCAGGATGAAAGGCATGACCGTGACCGGGAAATCCGCGCCCTGTGCCAGACCGCACGCCGCGACCGCGCCGCCATAGCGCGTCTGGGCGCAGGCATTGGCGAGGGTGAAGCTGCCAACCGAATCCACGACACCGGCCCAGCGCTCCTTCTGCAACGGCTTGCCCTTTTCGGACAGTTCCGCGCGGTCGATGATCGTGTCGGCGCCCAACTGCTTGAGATAGTCGGTTTCCGATGCCTTGCCGGTCGATCCGGCCACCGTGAAGCCCGCCTTTTTGAGCAGCGCCACCGCGACGCTACCGACGCCCCCGGTCGCGCCCGTCACCAAAATCTCGCCCTGATCGGGGGTGATGCCCGCATTGACCAGCGCCTCGACGCACAGCGCAGCAGTATAGCCCGCCGTGCCGATCGCCATGGCCTGTGCGGGGGTAAAGGCGGCGGGCAGCGGCACCAGCCAGTCGCCCTTCAGCCGCGCGACTTGGGACAGGCCGCCCCAATGACCTTCACCCACGCCCCAACCGTTCAGCACGACCTTGTCGCCCGCCTTCCAGTCGCCATGGCTCGATTCACGCACCGTGCCCACCAGGTCAATGCCCGGCACCATCGGGAATTTGCGAACCACGGGCGAGGAGCCGGTGATGGCCAGCCCGTCCTTATAGTTGAGCGTCGAATAGGCGACGTCGATCGTGACATCACCCTCGGGCAGTTGACTCTCGTCCACCTGCGCCAGTGCAACGCTCTGCTTGTCGTCGGTCTTGTCGATCACAATGGCTGAAAACATCTGGTCAGTCCTTTTTACAGAAAGGGGAATGAAAATCGGAGACGGCCGGTCATGACGACGACGCAGCCTTGGCGGGTGCCTTTTCAGGGCGCTCGTCTCTCAGCCGCTCGGCAATTTGTGGAAAACGCTCGGCCCGCATCGATCCGTACAGGCTAAGTCGCAGGCATTCCTGCGCCAGACGACGGGCAAGCGGGCGACGTTCTTCCTCGCTGCGCGCATGGGAACGCGCCCATATCGGCCACAGGAACGCCCCGGCGAGCATCAGCACCGACAACACCTCGGCATCGACACCGTCTTCCGCCAGGTCGCTGTCGGCGAAGCGCTGCAATGACCCTTCATATTCGCGCCAGAAGGGATCAGCCATGGGATCGGGCGACGCCAGCAACTGAAGCAGCCAGATGCGGCACAGTTCGGGATTATCCATTGCAAAGTTGGCCACGCGATCGGTGGTGTCGGCGACATCAACCTGTTCTACCCGGCGTTCGCCAATCGTCTCCGGATCGCCAAAGACATCCCTGAACATCCGGTCGGACACCCATTCAGCGGTTGCCGCGATCAGGTTTTCGCGGGTCTCGAAATGCTGATAGGCGGTGCCGCGATTGACTCCGGCCAGGGCCGCAACTTCCGACAGGCTGATGCCCTCCGGGCCATCCTTGGCCAGCAAGGCCCGCGCCGCCTCCAGGATCGCCTCGCGCGTGGCCACCGGGTCCCGGGACCGTCTTTTGCGAATTTCCGTCATGCGCCGCACCTCATTTGATAGTCGATTTCCGTCCTCGCTCCTCATATGCAACCCCAAATTCAAGGCGGGGTTGCCGATGAAAGTAGCCGCGCATATCAACAACACCGCTGTTCATCAGGCAAGACTATCAAGCCGTCGGTCGATCGATCTACCGCCCCCATCCCTGACCGCCATGCCGCCAGAGTCAACCGAAGGTCAGGCTTTCTATCGCAGCATCCCACGATCATCGCTCCCGCGAAGAAGCGCGGCAGGAAAATGGGCCAAAATGCAATCGGCCGGACAACCCAAAGGTTGCCCGGCCGATTCCTTGCTCAGTGACATGGAGGTCATATGAGCGGCGCTGCGATCACCGCGAACCGAAGAAGAAGCGCACGTTTAGACCGAACTCACGAGGTGGCGTGACCGTCGCACCGGTATAGGTGCTGGTGAAGGTCTGTGCCGCCGTAGTGGCGCCCGTTGGCGTGAAGCCAGTGATTTGCTGATAAGGCGTGAACAGCGGCGTCGTGCGCGTTAAAACCTTGGTCGTGTCGAACAGATTCTTGGCGAACAGCGACACTTCCCACGCACCCTCGGGATCACGGATGCCGGCATAAAGATTGGCAAGAGCGAACGCGCCGACATTGTCGAAATTGTTCGCCGGATCGCCCTGCGACTTGCCGCTATAGTTGACCAACCCGCGCAGGAACCCGTCGACCTTGTCCGTAACCGGCAGCTTATATTCGCTCTGCAAGGTCGCGGTGAAGGGCGGCAGGAAGGCGGCGCGCTGGCTGACCGCGCAAGCGGACAGGTTGTTCGCACCGACGGCGGCCTGCAACTGCGCCAACGACGGTGCCGAGCCAACCGCGTCTGGGACGCCATCGCCGTTCAGGTCATTGCAGGGGATCGTGCCATTCTTGATCTTGCCGATCGAATAGCTGGCGGTCAGGCCGACATTCCAGCGATCGCTGATGTCGAGTTGCAGTTCGCTTTCCAGCCCCTTCACGGTAACTGGCACCGCACCTACGAAGTTGAAGGAACCGACCTGCTGCGCCGTACCAGTCACCACGCCCTGCGCGTTGCGAATGGCGACGGTGTTCACATAATAGACGCCGTTATTGGGCACGCGGAACGGGAAGTTCTTATACTTCTGATAATAAGCGGTCATGTTGAAACGCGCACGGCCACCCAGCAACGTGCTCTTGAAGCCAGCTTCATAGGATTTGGATGTTTCTGGCGGCAAGTTGAGGAAGGATTTTTCCAGCGCCGACTGCGCGATATTGAAATCGCCAACGACATTGATGCCGGGACGGAAGGAACTGCCGGTGCTCAAATAGACCAGCAGGTCAGGCGTGAAATTATGCTTGATCGACCCGCTGTAGATCAGCTTCTTCACATCCTGCGCGTCCGACGCGATGGTGTTGCCGTTCACCGCCAGGAAGTTTTGCGACTTGTACTTGATCTGGCGCAGGCCGCCCGACAATTCGGTGGCTTCGCCCAAATGCGCGGTCAGATTACCAAAGAACGACTGCTCATGCGAGTTACCAGTGCGCAAAACATTGGTAATCGCAACCTGCGCAATGCCGCCGCCAAGGGAAGTGGGTAAACGCACGATCGTCGGCGAAGTCAGGGCCGTCGGTGGATTCAGCTTACTGTCGAAGAAGCCGACGACATAGTCGAACATGCCCGCGACACGTTCTTGATTCTGAAGGCGGATTTCATGCGAAGTACCCTTTGCAACCGTATCGGTGATCTGGTTGATGTCACGACCAGGGAAGAAGTTGCCGTCATCGACATTGTCGGTCGACACCAACTGCTGCTTTGAATGCTGCCCCTGATAGATCAGCCGCTGACCCATGCCGGCAAATTCGGCGCGCCAGTTGTAGATGTCGAAACGCTGGTTGATGGTGCGCGGCTCTTCCTGGATCGACAGGCGATCCTTGGCCGTGATCAGCACATCGCTGGGCGCAGCGGCCGGATTGACTTCGCTAAAGGAAATCGCCTGGTCATAGGTCCGCGCGTCGCGGTCCATATATTGATAGCTACCCTCCAGCTTGATCCAGTCAGCAGGCTCGACCAGGCCACTGACCCGACCACTTTTTGTGCGCGAATGCGGGCTGACATTACTGTAGATCGACCGCACGCGATCACCTTCATTCTCGTCCCACAAGCCAGCGACGCGGATTGCCGCGATGCCGGGGATAATCGGCACGTTGAGGCCGCCCTTGAAGTTCAGGGTGCCGATATCGTTACCCGTCATGTCCAGGAAGCCGCCAATCTCATTGAGATCGGGCTTGCGCGTGGTGATGGTGATTGAGCCGGACGGCGAGGCGCGTCCGCGCAGCGTACCCTGCGGGCCGCGCTGCACTTCGATCTGGCCGATGTCGTACATCTGCTGAAGGATCACGCCGGGCGAGATCGGCGCGTCATTATAATAGAATTCGACCGTACCGTTGTTGCCGCTGGCGTTCGCATCGAAATTGACGCCGCGCAGACGGGCGTTGCCGCCGATGCCATTGGCGTTGACCGAAAGGTCAAGGCCCGGCGCCAGCGTCTTCACTTCGGTAAATTCACGGAAATTGAGGTTGCCGATCGCGGCCGCCGTCACGGCATTGATCACCGCAGGCACATCCTGCACGTCTTCTTCGCGGCGACGCGCTTCGACGATGATGACGTTGGGGTCATAGGTTTCGCGCACGACCGGTTGGGCAGCATCCTGCGCGGCGACCTGCATCGGTGCAGCGAGCGCCATGACGCTCGCGCCCATCAGATAATAAGTGGACATGGTCTTCACTTGGTAGCCTCCCCATATGAAGCCGCCGCAGGACCATATCCCGACAACGGCCGTTCTTCTTGTTCTTGTTGCGCGCCCGTTATGCCCGATATTTGGCCCGCGAAAAGTCCACAGCCCGGCTGTTCGGCCACATATCGCCGCTGCGTTTCTGTGGGCCGTCGATTCAACGCCGGGGCGGTTTCGTGTCCCATTCGAGGCCCCCGCGTCAGCGCGGCTGGACGCTCCTCCACCCCCACCGCAGACTGCCATCTCAATCTTCGAGGGAGAGGCACATGGACACAGGACTGGCGGGAACCGTCGCCATCGTCACCGGCGCAACCGCCAATATCGGCCGCGCCATCATCCTGGGCCTTGCAACGGAGGGCGCAGCAGTGATCGCCGTCGGTCGTGACCGGGCGGCAGGCGAGAAGCTCGTCATGCTCTGCAAGGAAAGGGGCGCGGCCGATGCCTGCTTCGTCGCCGCCGACCTGACCGATCCCGCCGCCCCCGCCGCCATCATGGAGGCCGCGCAAATGCTGGGACCGGTCGGCGTGCTGGTCAACAATGTCGGCGGTAATGTCGGCGCTGGCTTTTTCGCGGATTCCGATCCTGCCAGTTGGGCGGGCGACATGGACCTCAACTTTGGCACCCTGCTGCGCATGACCCATGCCGCGCTGCCCGGCATGATCGCCCGCAAGACCGGGACCATCGTCAATATCGGTTCTACTGCGGGGCTTGTCGGCGACTATATGTTGCCCGTCTATTCCGCGGCCAAGGCGGCGGTGCATGGCTTTACCAGAGTGCTTGCCAAGGAAGTCGGCCAGCATGGCATTCGCGTCAACTGCGTCGCCCCCTATGGTACGGTGTCGACCGACCCCGATGCGTTCAGCCAGGGCAGCCGCTTCAACCGCGACAATGGCTTTTTCACCAAGGCTTTTGCTGGAACCAGCCCGGAGGATATGGCGAAACGCGCGCGCCAGACCGTGCTTGGCCGCCCCGTGGCGGATGCGAACGAAGTCGCCTCGCTCGCCGTCTATCTCGCCTCGCCCCGTGCGAGTTTCATCACCGGACAGGTCTATCCAGTGGATGGGGGCAGCCTGCTGTAAAGCCGGCCACCCCCTCGATTTAAAAGATCAGGCGTCCGGCGGACCGAAGCGGAAGACCGCCAGCTTGTTGCCGTCCAGATCCCGGAAATAGGCGCCATAGAAACCGTTCGGATCATCACCGCGGATGCCCGGCTTGCCTTCGCATTTGCCGCCAAGCTCCAGCGCTTTTGCATGGACCGCATCCACCACAGCGCGACTGGGTGCCTGTATACCGGCCTGATTGCCATTGCCCACGCTGGCCTCACCCTCGAACGGTTTGCCGATCAGCAGCATGGCGCTGTCGGTGCTCTTATAAGCCACCAGACCGGGCCGGTCATAGGCACGAACGGCGCCGAGCAACGGTGCGATTCCGTCATAAAAGCCCTTCGCGCATTCCAGATCGCGTGTACCGAATCGTGCCATAGTAATCATATGCGTCTCTCCTTTATCGTCCGCCCATAGCCGCCCAGCGTTCGGGCTGCATCCAGACATATTCGATATAGTGCCCCAACCACGCGCGCGTATCGAGATAGATGAACTGGAGCATCCCCGGCGTCCCGCCCTTCAGCACGACGGGATAGGGCTGTTGTTCGACCTGCGCCATAAAGGCATCCCAATCATCTACGATCTGGCAAATATGGTGAAAGGACAGCCGGTCGTCGCCGGGCAGCGCATCACGATACAGCGCCAGCACATCGCCTTCCTTGGGCTGGATCAGTTCGAACTGCATGTCGCCGACCCAGACGAAAGCGAGTTTTTGCACGCCCTTGCCTTCTCCCTGCGGCGTCCAAAGCTGTACCGGCACCTCGATCTCCGACAGGGTGCGAACATCGGCGCGCTGCTTGAACTGGGCGACCGCCTTGTCGACATCACGGGTGACATAGGCATTTTGGAAATGACGTCCGACGATCATGGCTCAGCCTTCCCGTGCGATATCATAGCGTGACAGATAGCGCTCGAATTTCGGCGCCAGTTCTTCGACCGACAGGCCATATTGGGCCAGCTTATAATCATGCTTGCCGAACTTGCCCTGCGGGTTGGCGTCCAGCCACGCCTGCATCGCCGCCTCGGCCTCCGGCGTCAGCACGTCGCCCAGCGACACATAAAGCCGCCGCATCGCCGCCATCGGATCTGCCATCAGGTCGGCATAATGAACGTCGATCATGCTGTCCTGCCCATGTTTGTCGCGATAATCGAGCATCCGCTCGGCATGAAGCACCGCCTGATAGGTGCAATTTTCCTTCAGCCAATCGGTATTGACCCGACCCATGAAGCCCATATGCGCCAGACTGATGATCGAGCAGAAACTGCCCATCGCGGTAAAGGGATCGCGGTGCGTCCACACCAGCCGCGCATCAGGATAGACCGCTTTGATCGTATCCAGCCAAAGACTGTGGCTGGGCATTTTCAGGTTCCATGTCCCCGGCGCATCGGCCTGCAACAATTGCAGGAAGCGCTTGTGATAGGTGTAGGCCGACGTCATGTCGGTCGAGAATAGCCAGTCGCGATAATTGGGCAGCTTCCCCCGCGATTCCAGCGCCAGCGCCTTGAAATCATGCGCCATGAAAAAGATGCACTCATTGGGATAGACCGCCGAGTTGCGATAATATTTGCCCATCTCCGGCCGCGCGGCCAGCATAGCCTTTTCCTGCTCCAGACGCGCAGTGGCGCGCGGGTCACTTTTCAGCGTCGCAGACGTCGCGGGCGGCACCGGGTCGTCGATCTCCCATGTCAGCGGCGACCGGCGCGCCGGATCGCAGGCCAGCAGGTTGTTGAGCAGGGTGGTGCCGGTGCGCGGAATGCCGAACACGAACACAGGCCGCTCGATCGGACGGTCAAGCAGTTCAGGACGCTGCTCCAGATACGCGGTGGTCTTCAGCCGGTTGGACAACAGGTCCACCAGACTGGTCTGCATCCGGGCATGGCCGCTATCCGACAGTCCGGCCTTGTTGGCGTCGGCCAGCAGGACATCCAGCCCCTCCCGCCAGCTATTGGAATCGAACCGGTCAAGGTCGGTTGCCGTCATGGCCTGTTCGACCAGCGCGTCGGCGACGAGCGGTGCAGTCATCCTGTTTCTCCTGATGGCGCTATTTTTGCGGTCATCATGAGCAGCGCCAACCCGCCCGCCAATCGCGATATATGCAGCGATCGGGCCGGATCATCGACAACAGGCCACAACACCTTCAACGCAATTGATGCAACTGCCGCTGGCGAAACTGGCTGGGCGTGGCCCCGGTCGCGCGACGAAAGGCGAAGGCAAAACTGGAGGGGGAGGCAAAGCCCAGAGAGAAGGCGATCGCCTTGATATTCTCCTCGCTGCCCAGCATTCGCTTGGCCAGATCGATCCGCATCTGGGCGATATGGTCGCCAATGGAGCAGCCCCGGCTCGCGCGAAAGCCGCGCGTCAACTGACGTGGCGACAGCGCACACAGCACCGCCAACTCCTCCAGCGAGGGCGCTACACCCAGTTGTTGGAGCCGTTCGTCGATCAACCGCAATCGCCACGACGCAAGGCCCCCGGTGATCGGCCCTTCGGCAATCGCCTGGCAATAGCGCGCGACCTCGATCGCCAACTGCCCCGTGATCATCTCCACCAGCACCTCGCTACCGGGACCGGGACGGCTCACCTCCTGCGCCAGACGAAACAGGCAGGACCGCATATAGGGATGGGTAATATCCAGCCCCGCCGCCAGCCGCTGATCGGTCCATTCGATGCCGCCATCCAGCCAGCGGTCGATCGCCAGGGCGTCGATCTCGCAGATGATCGACGCCTGATTGCCACCCCGGTCGCTCCGCAAATGCAGCGCCTCGCCCGGCGGCACGAGGAAGATTTCGCCCAATCGCTCGAACCGATGTGGTCCCCAGCGATCGCTATAACAGCCGCGCGCCTTTTCCGGCCGGGGCGTCAGGCACAGATCCAGCCAATAATGGGTGTCGCGGCGAAAGATGCGATTGGTCGGCTTGTCGAGATGCAGCCGCATGATTCGCGCCGTCGCCATGCCGACCGATAGCTCCGCCTCGTACACCGAGTCCGCATAGCTCTCCGCTGGCATGCTCACGCCTCTCATCTGTGTCCTTATTGCCGTAATATGGCTTGATTTCTATAGCCTCGTCAATTGCGACCCGGTCCGCACTGGCAGACAGTTAAGCCTTAGGCACGACCATCAGGCAGATGGCGGAACTGGAGAGAATGATGACAAAGGGTCTTTTCGACTGCACGGGCAAAGTTACGTTGGTAACGGGCGGCAATGGCGGCATCGGCCTGGGCTTTGCGCGCGGCGTCGCGAAAATGGGCGGCGACATCGCCATCTGGGCGCGCAACGCGGACAAGAATGCGGCGGCGAAAAAGGATCTTCTGGCCGCTGGCGCCAAACGAGTCGAAACCTATGCCGTCGATGTGTCGTCGGAAGAGGCCATCGTCGATGGCTACGCCAAGCTGCTGGCCGATTTCGGTCGCCTCGATTGCGTCTTCGCCAATTCGGGCCGCGCATCGAAAAGCCGGTCGGTCCTGACACTGGACGCGCAGGAATGGCATGACCTGCTGGCCGTCAACCTCCACGGCGCCTTCTTCACCCTGCGCGAAGGTGCAAAGGCGATGGTCGCCCGCGCAGAGGGGGGCGAACCGGGCGGCAGCCTCGTCTATTGCGGCAGCCTGTCGATGTTCCACGGCATATCGGGGATCAACAATTATGCCGCGTCCAAGGGCGGCATGGGCGCGGTCATGCGCGGCATGGCGGCGGAACTGGGCAAGTTCGAGATCCGCGCCAATTCAATCGCGCCCGGCTATATCAAGACCGGCATCGGCGGCGGCCAGGATGATATGAGCGAGGAAATGAAGGTACGCATGGCTGCGGTCGACGCCCATTTCTCGGCCAAGACGCCCATACATCGGCCCGGCAAGATTGAGGATTTTGAGGGCATCGGTGCCTATCTGTGCAGCGACGCCTCGCAATATCATTCGGGGGACACGATCGTCATCGACGGCGGCAGCCTGATCTATCCGCCCTACGCTTTTTGATGACCGGAAGGACTTGAACCCATGCGCCTTCTCAACATCCATGACGTGAACGACGTTCGGCTCGACCCCTATGAACGACCGGAACCCGGCCCGAAGGACGTGGTCGTCAAGATGAAGGCCTGCGGCATCTGCGGCAGCGACCTGTCCTATATCAAGAATGGCGGCATCCCCGGCCCCGGCAAGCTGACGGCGTTGGGCCATGAGGGCGCGGGCGAAATCCTGATCGTCGGCAGCGATGTCGCAGGTGTCAGTGTCGGCCAGAGCGTCATCATCAACCCGATGATGACCCCCAGCTATATCGGCAGCGGCGGCCCGGAAGGCGCCTTTACCGAGGAACTGCTGGTCCGCGACGCGCGTCTGGGTGACAGCTTGCTGCCAATACCCGCAGGCATCCCTTATGACGTCGCGGCGATGTGCGAACCGCTGTCGGTGGCGATGCACGGCGTCAACCGGGCGCAGGCGAAAGCAGGCGACCGGGTCGTCATCTTCGGCTGTGGCCCGATCGGCCTTGGCATGATCCTGTGGGCCATTGATCGCGGCTGCAAGGACGTGATCGCGCTCGATCTGGCAGAGGAACGACTGGAGCGCGCCCGCGCATTGGGCGCCCACACGGTCAACCCGGCGCAGGAAGATACGATCGCGCGGATCAAGGAAATCCACGGTACAGTCACGGTCTTCGGACGGGAGAAATCGCAAACCGACGCCTTTATCGACGCGGCGGGCGCGCCCTCCATCCTGCGCGACGTCGTGACGCTGGCCAAAACACACGCCCGCCACGTCATCACCGCCGCCTATATGAAGCCCATCGAACTGCCCGCCGGACCGATGCTGACCACGGAAATGACCATCACCACGGCGGTTGGTTATCCGACCGAAATGCCCGACGTGATCGCCGCCATGCCGCGCCTGAAGGACAAGATCGCGGCGCTCATCAGCCACAAACTGCCCTTCGACCGGGTGATCGAAGGGCTGGATATCGCCGCAAAGCCGCAATCGGCCAAGGTCATGATCGAATTTGAGGGAGCTGCCCTATGAGCGAGAAACCCCAAACCCCAGCCCAAACACCGCTGGGCGCTCTCGTCATGGCCGGCGAAGGCCAGACCAGCGCCGAAAAGATCGCCGACGGCATCTTCATGGTGAAGGATATTTCCAACGCCTATCTGGTAACGACCGCCGACGGCGACCTGCTGGTCAACACCGGCTTCCTGGGGAATGGCGCGCGCAACAAGGGGCTGTTCGCCCCGCAGCGCACCGGGCCGCTCAAACATATCATCGTCACCCAAAGCCACGCCGACCATTATGGCGCGCTGCCCGATCAGCAGGAGCCGGGGACGCAGATCATCACCGGCGCTGGCTTTACCGACACCGCCAATTTTTTCGACCGGCTCGCGCCCTTTCTCGGCCGCCGCTCAGGCAAGCTCTGGGCGTCGATGACCCGGCGCGACGGCCCACCGCCGAAGCCGCCGGTTATCAAACCCGACATCGAAGTGTCGCAAACTTACGCCTTCGAACAGGGTGGCCGCCAGTTCGAGGTGGTCAAAACCCCCGGCGGCGAAGCGCTCTGCTCGGTCTTCGTCTGGATGCCGCAGGACCGCATCGTCTTTACCGGCAACCTGTTCGGCCCGGTGTGGCGCGCCATGCCCAATCTGGTGACGATGCGCGGCGATCGGCCCCGGCTGGTGCGCGCCTATCTCCAGTCGGTCGAACAGATCCGCGCGCTGTCACCGGACCTTGTCATTACCGGCCATGGCGAACCGATCCGGGGGGCCGAGACAATCCGCGCTGATCTCCACGCCATGCACGCCGCCGTCTCCTATATTGAGCACGAGACGATCGCGGGCATGAATGAAGGCAAAAGCGTGCAGCAATTGATGCGCGAAATCGCCCTGCCCGACCCCCTCAGGATCGGCGAATTTCACGGCAAGACGTCCTGGGTGGTTCGCGCCATCTGGGAGGAGAATGCGGGCTGGTTCCATTATGAGGACGGCACCACCGCGCTTTACGGCGTGCCGCGTTCGGCGGTGAATGGCGACCTTGCCGAACTGGCGGGGGGCGCGGACGCCCTCGCCACACGGGCCAAGACCCATGTCGAGGCAGGACGCGCGCTCGAAGCCATCCACCTCACTGACATCGCGCTTGATGCCGCCCCAGCCCACGCCGCGTCGTTGACGGTCCGCAAGGCCGCGCACGAACATCTGCTGGCGCTGAGCGGCGGCACCAATCTGTCCGAAACCATGTGGCTGAAGGCTGAAATCGCCGACGCCGAAAAGCGGCTGTCAGCAGCCTGATGCTGCAAGAGCATAAGAAATAAGGAAAGAGGATCATGACAACCACATTGGCCAGGCTTGACGCCGACGCCCTGCTCACCGCCGCCCGCGCTCAGACCGGGCTTTCCAGCGTGGGTGACGAGAACATCCTTGAGGGACTGCAGATACTGGTCGACAGCATCAATCATGAAGCAAAACTGACCGAGGCGGCGCAGGACCGCTGGGCGCAGATGATCACCGCGACCCTCGCCAACCGGCTACAGGTTGAGGATTGGCTTGCCCGCCATCCCGAATTGCTGGAGCGACCAATCGAAAAACCGATGTTCGTCTTCGGCCTGCCGCGCACCGGCACGACGCTGACCATAAACCTGCTGAACGCGGATCCGACCCGCCGCAGCCTGCTCCGCTGGGAAGCCTTTGCCTCCGCGCCGCCCGCCGCAGCCGGAACGCTGCGTAGCGATCCGCGCTATGTGGCCGAGCAGGAGCGGCTTAACATGTCGCTTAAATATGCGCCGCATATTTCGGCAATCCATCATGAGGACGCCGACAGCCCGACCGAATGCCAGTTTGCGATGTCCCCGTCCTTCTGCGCCCAATATTATGATTCGGTGCTGCATATTCCCAGCTATCGGAAGTGGTTTTTCGAGACGAGCTACCTGCCCGCCTTCCGCTATCACAAACGTCTGCTGCAACTGCTTCAGGCCGAAAATGACGGGCGCTGGACGCTCAAAAATCCGTGGCATCCGCTCTATCTGGATGACCTGAGGACCGTCTATCCCGATGCCCAGCTGGTCATGACCCATCGCGATCCTGCCGATGTCGTGGGGTCCGCGTGCAGCCTTGTCCATAATGTCCGCAAGATGTTCAGCGCCGACGTCGATCCAGTGGAGATCGGCCAGTCGCTCCTTCAGACCTTTGACCTGATGATCGCGCGCATGGCCGCCTATCGCGAGAAACATGGGCAGGATTCGATCCACGACATACAATATGCCGATCAGCTACGCGATCCGATCGGGGAAATGCGGCGGCTTTACGCCCGCTTCGACGAACCCTTCACCGCGCAAACCCAGGCATCGATGCAGGCGTTCCTTGACGACAACCCGCAGGGCAAGCATGGCAAGCACAGCTATAGCCTTGAGGATTACGGTCTGAACCGTAAACAGGTCCACGCGCATTTCCGCGACTATACCGACCGTTTCTCCATCCCATGCAAGGCGTGACCCCATGACACAGGACGCCCACACGATCGCACGAAGCTTTTTTGCCGCCCTGTCAGCCGCTGATTTGCCCGATACGTTGCTGACGCCGGACATGACTGCCTGGACTACTTCGTCAGGCGTGGCGTCCGAAAAGACATCGTATCAGCGCGGCGTCGCCATGCTTGGCACACTATTCGACGGCGGCCTCAGCTTCACGGTGGAGTCACTGACGGCGCAGGACGACCGGGTCGCGGCGGAGGTCCGCTCCCACGGCACACTCGTCAATGGCGAGCCGTTCGCGAATCGTTATGTCTTCATCCTGCGCCTGCGCGACGGGCGCATCGCGTCGGTCGCGGAGCATTTCGATCCCACGCCCGTGCAGGAAAAAATCCGCCCGCTGATCCAGGCGGCCATGGCCCGCAAAGGCCCCTAAACTTTACCAAGCCCTTTGCTCGCCATCGCGAAACTGTGGCGCAGATGGTCGATATGGCCGGTCGGCGCGGGCGGGAAGAGCAGCGCGTCATCGGTGTCGCGGATCGCCGCCATCTGCTCGTCCATCTGCTCGATGGTCCAGGACGGACGAAAAACGCCCTGCGTTTCGGCGACATAGGCGCGCGCAACCCGACCGGCCATGGAGATCAGCATCTCCCCACTGATCGAGCAATTCTCATGCGCCAGCCAGCCGACGGCAGGGGCCACCAGCTCGGGGTCCATCGGCGGATAGGCGCTGGTGTCGAGTCCCTCGGCCATGCGCGTCACCGCGCCGGGCAGGATCAGGTTGCTCTTCACCCCATGCGCCGCCCCCTCGATCGCGGCGACGTTGGACAGGCCGATCATCCCGGCCTTGGCGACGCTGTAATTCACCACATTCTCATTGCCGTAGAGGCCGTTGATGGAGCCGGTAAGGACGATGCGCCCATAGCCTGCCGCGCACATATGCGGGAAGGCCGGGCGCACGACATGGAAGGCGCCGCGCAGATGCACGTCCAGCACCGTCTCGAAATCCGCATAGCTGAGTTCGCTGAGCGACCCACGCCGCACGATCCCGGCATTGTGGATGAGAATGTCGATCCGCCCGAACGTGTCGAGCGCCGCATCAATGATCGCCTGCCCCCCCTGGGCCGTGGCGACCGATGCGGTGGAGGCGACCGCCTGCCCGCCCGCATCGCGAATCTCGCGCACCACGTCTTCGGCAGGACCTGCATCAATGCCTTCGCCACCCATGCCAACACCTGGATCGTTGACGACTACCTTCGCGCCGCGTGACGCCAGCAGCAGCGCATAGGCCCGCCCCAGCCCGCGTCCCGCGCCGGTGATCACCGCCACGCGATCGTCAAACCGCCACTCCGCCATTGCGTGCTCCTCTTGCCTGTTCTGATTACGCACAGGATGTAGCGCCGCTTGCGCCCATTCCCTATCCCCGCTCCCGCAGTATCGCGTGGGCGACGTCTCAGGCGACGATCTTGTCGGCGCGCAGCTTCGCGATGGCGGCGGCGTCCAGGCCCAGCAGGTCGGACAGGATCGCCTCGCTATGCTCGCCCAGCACAGGCGGCGCGCTCGGCACCGGCTGCACCTGATCGGCAAAGCGGAAGGGCCGATTGACGATCGGGATTTTCCCCAGCGTCTTGTGATCGGTTTCCACCACCATTTCGCGCGCCACCGCCTGCGGTTGGGCCAACGCCTGGCTTATGCCCAGGATCGGGGCGTGTGGCACCTGATGCGCAGCAAACAGAGTGGCCAACGCTTCCACCGTCTGCGCGCGGGTAAAGTCGGACAGCAGCGCATTGACCGCCTCCCGCTGATCGCGCCGCTTTTCGATCGTGTCGAACCGCGGATCGCTCGTCAGTTCGAGCCGCCCCAGCGCCGCACAAATGCGACCCCAGAAAGCGTTGGTGAGGCAGGCGACCACGATCGACCCGTCGCGTGCGGGGAACGTGCCATAGGGCACCAGATTGGGATGCTGCGACCCTTGCGGCGTGGGGTCTTCGCCGGTGAAGAAGGAGAGTTGCGCCAGATAGCCCAGCATCCCGATCATCCCGTCCATCAGGCTGATGTCGATCAGCCGCCCGCGCCCGGTCGCATGCCGTTCGTGCAGGGCCGCAAGGATCGCGATCGGCCCGTTGATCCCGCCGATCAGGTCGCCCAGCGGTATTCCCAGTTTCGTGGGCAACCCGCCCGGTTCGCCATTGACGCTGAGCGCGCCCGACATCGCCTGAAGCACGATGTCGAAGGACGGCCGGTCCTTAAGCGGCCCGGTCATGCCAAAACCGGAAATCGCGCAATAGATCAGGCCCGGATGCAGCGCCGACAGCGCGTCATAGCCAAGGCCCAGCCGGTCCATCACGCCGGGCCGGTAATTTTCGACGACAATGTCGCACTGGCAGGCCAGATCGCGGACCAGCGCCACGCCTGCCTCGGTTTTGAGGTCGATGACGATGCTTTTCTTGCCGCGATTGACGCTCAGGAAATAATGGCTCTCGCCATCGCGCAGCGGCGGGAAGGTGCGGGTTTCGTCGCCCGTCCCCGGCGGCTCCACCTTGATGACTTCCGCACCCAGATCGGCCAGCGCCAGCGACGCGGCTGGTCCCGCCAGCACACGCGTAAAATCCAGCACGCGGACATCCGAAAGGGGGCCGGGCCAGGGGGCGGATGGAGCGTCTGTCATAGGTCGTGCATCAGCCCCGTCCCGTCACTCCGACGGCAAAAGCGGAAAAGGGGGCTACGCATCGCGCAGCCCCCTCCCCTTTTACTTGCCAGCCTTGCTGGGCAGTTCGGCGATCGAGGTGCCGAACGCTGACATCTCACCACGATGGGTCGTCGCTTCCTGGCGGATTTCGACGAACTTCTTGCCGTTTTCCTCGAACTTGCGAACGACGGTGCCGTCGATGTAGATCGCGTCGCCATCGGGATTGTGACGGCGGATCTGGCACTTGCTCTTGGTCAGGAAGCCATCGTCACCAATCCAGTTGGTGATGTGATGGGTCAGCCAGCTGCAACGCTCCGGACCATAATCATAGGCGCCAGGCGCGCCGACTTCGAGAGCGAACGCCTCGTCCCAATGCACGCGCTCGGGGCAGTCAGGCACATTGAAGCGATTGCGGATACCCAGACCGGGATGGGCCTGCTGCATCTGGTTGGCCAGCTTGTTGGCGCGGATATAAAGGCCACCCCAACCCTGTGCATAGCAGATGAAGCCGGTGACGGTCATCGGCCCCTTCATCATGCGGGGAAGCTGTTCGCCTTCCTTGACGTCTTCCCAATAACGGGGGGTCGAACCGCGCACTTCCTCTTCCTGATACAGGCGGGTGAACTCTGCCAGCTCTTCCTCGGTGTACTGCTCCACGCGGCCACGGGCTTCGGTGTATTTGGTGCCGCGCTCGCGGGCCTCGTCGCGGTCGGTGCGGAATACCCAGCTATCGCCCTCGGCAACCTTGTCACCCGACTGGTTGAAGAAGTCGACATGGTAGATCTGCTGGAAAGAACGACCGGCGAACTTGGTCTGATGCTCGACCAGATCCTTGAGATAGGCTTCGGTGCGGATTGTGTCGTTGCGCAGCACCGGCTTGTGCCAGGTCCAGTCAGCGCCCGCCCACATGGCATGAACGCCCGACAGGCCCCCGCAATAGCCCGAAATGATGCGGCTGGTCGTGAACATGAAGCTCGGCAGCGCGACGATCGAGCCATATTTGGTCTTCGCGGCATAGTCAGGATCGGTCCACAGCGGATTGTCGTCACCGATGCCATGGGCATAGTGGCGGATCGCGTCGCGCGTGGCTTCATAGTTCCAGGGCTCGACCGTGTTCTCGATCTTGACGCCGATGCGCTTGCGCAGATCGTCCAGACCCTCTTCGGTAATCTTCGGGAATTTATTGGTTGTGGGTTCTGCCAGTGTTGCCATGATTTCTTCTCCTGAAATGTCCGTTGGCGCGTTCGTTAGTGGGCCGCGACGAGTGCGGCCTTGGCGGCTTCACGGTCGCGCAAAACCTTGCGGTGGACCTTGCCCGCCGGGGTTTTGGGAAGGTCGGATACAAATTCAACGACGCGCGGAAATTCATGCCGCGCCAGCTTTTCCCGCGTGAAGTCCTGCAATTCCTTGACGAGCGCGTCGCTGCCCTCGCAATTGGCGATGACGAAGGCCTTCACCACCTGACCGCGCTTCTCGTCGGCCACGCCGATGACCGCGCATTCCAGCACATTGCCGTGTTTGAGCAGCGTATTCTCGATCTCGACCGCGCTCATCGTCCAGCCCGCCGAAATGATGACGTCATCCGCCCGGCCGCAATGGTAGAAATAGCCGTCGGCGTCGATCTTCGCGCGATCCTTGGTGGTTTCCCACTTGTCGCGCCGCCACAGCATCAGTTCACCAATCTCGCCGGGATCGGACGGCGTGCCATCGGGGCGCTGCACTTGCAGCGTCTGCCCCGGCACCGCCTTGCCCAGCGAACCCGGCTTCACCGCGAAATCGTCAGCGCCCGGATAGTTGACCAGCACCACGCCAATCTCGGTCGTGCCGTACATGGAACAGGCAGGCACCTTGAAATAAGCGTCGATGAAATCCAGCGTTGCGGGATCAATCGGCTCGCCCGTGTAGGACAGCTTCTTGAAGTGGAAGCGGAAATCATCCACCTTCCCGCTATTCTTCATCATGCGATAATGGGTCGCGGCCGCCGACATATTGGTGATGCCATAATCGTCCAGCGCCTTCATCAGCCGAACCGGATCGAAGCGCCCCGCAAAGGTGCCGGTCGTCACGCCCAGCCCCAGCGGCGCCAGCGTACCGTGCCACAGACCATGACCCCAGGCCGGCGAGGACGGGCAGAAAAACTCGTCCCCCGGACGGATGCCGGTACCGTAGAGCGCGGCGAACATCAGCGTTACCAGCGCGCGATGGCTATGCTTGACCGCCTCCGGCAGTTCGCGCGTCGTGCCTGACGTATATTGGAAGACAGCGAGGTCGTTCGCCTTGGTCTTGGGCGCATAAGTGACCGGGAATTTCTCGATCTCGTCCAGCAGCCCGTCGTCCGCGACGATGACGCGCGGCCCGGTCATGCTGCGGGCCAGATCAGCTTTTTCCGCGTTGGTGATGAGGATCGTCGGCTTGCAGTCATCCACCCGCAGGCGCAGCGCATCGGGACCGAACAGGGTGAACAGCGGCACGCTGATCGCGCCGGTCTGCATCGCCCCGAACAGGCAGACATAGAAGGGCAGCGACGGCTCCAGCATGAAGGCGATGCGTTCACCCGGCTGAACACCCTCGGCATCCAGCCAATGGGCGAAGCGCGCCGCGCCCGCAGAGATCCTGTCAAAGCTCAACAGCTCGTCGCGACCATCGGCATGGGCGATGCGGACTGCCGGGCGGCCCGATCCATCCGCATGACGCGTGATGCATTCATGCGCGATGTTCAGGACGCCGCGGTCGCCATCGAACAGCGCCCACAAGGCCTCCGAACCGGCATGCGCCTGTGCATCGGCATAGCTCTGATAGTCGGTCAGCTTGGCCATGATTCCCAATCCATTCAATATGGAGAACAGCCGAAAGACCATGCCACCACGATGATCCGCTGATGTCACACCGACTCATTTGTTGTAAATGGTGAATGATGTTCGATATTTTGAATGACAAGGCCATCGGCACTGCGATACAAGTCGGGTATGAGCGACACCCTCCCCACCCGCCCGGCGCGCGCGCCCTCAACCGTCCGCCCATCTACCGTCAGAAAAGTCGCGAAGGCGGTCAAGGACAGCAAAGCCCCCGCCATCGCCCGCGCGGCTGCGATCCTGCGCTTGCTGGGCAAGAGCGACCGACCGCTCGGCGTGCAGGCAATCGCCAAGGAACTGGGCCTTGTGCCCAGCACCTGCCTCTACGTCCTGCGCGCACTGACGGAGGAGGAACTGGTCGCCTTCGATTCCGATACCAAACGCTATGCGTTGCAGGCGGGCGTGCTGACCCTAGCGCGCCACTGGTTGCAGCGCGATCCGTTCAACGACCTGGCCCAGCCCCTGCTGGATCGGCTCGCCCAGACCCATGGCGTTACCATGCTGGGGGTTCAGGCCGTCGGCCTCGATCACATGATCGTGGTGGCGATTTCGCAATCGGGCCGCAATTTCCAATTGAGTACCCAGGTCGGCAGCCGCTTCCCCGCACTCATCAGCGCCACCGGCCGCTGCATCGCCGCCTTTGGCGATTATCCGGAAGCAGAACTGGAGGCCCGCTTTCATACTCTGCGCTGGGATGATCCGCCCAACTATGCGCAATGGCGCGAACAGGTCAACGAAACCCGCGCGCAGGGCTTTGCGGTCGATGAAGGTCAATATATTTCGGGGGTTACGGTCGTTTCAGCACCGGTATGGAAGGCGCCGGGCCGTCCTGTTCATGCGCTCGTCGCGATCGGCATCGGCGGCGCACTCAAGCGCAGCGGTCTTGCCGATCTGGAGGATGCACTGCTCACCGCGACCCGCTCGCTCAGCGTCCAGCTATGTGGCGACGCCACGGGGGGTCAGCCCCGCTGATGCCCCCTGACACTCCCCCGGCCGACGTCCCGCCGCATGGACTTTGGAACCGGAATGGGGAAGGATCGGCACCAACCGCGCAAGAGCGCATTTACGATATGCAACCATGGAGAGACGGCATGAGCGATGAGAGCAGCGCGACAATCGCGGGCCAGCGGCGCGACTGGAAAACCGACCATCTGGGCATGTATCTGGATTCCGGCGGCGCCGAAGGACATATCGTCGACGTCAGTGACATTGGCGGGCATCCTTTCACCACCACGCTGCTGCTCAAATATATCGGACGCAAGAGCGGCCGGACGATCATTACCCCGCTCATCTATGGCGACATCGGCGGAGAGGTCGTGATCGTCGCGTCCAAGGGCGGCGCTGACCATCATCCCGCTTGGTATCTCAATGTGCGGGAAACGCCGGAACTCCATTTCCAGATCGCGACCCAGGCCTTCCGCGCAAGCTGGCGCGAACCGACGGACGAAGAGCGCGCACGCATCTGGCCGTTCATGGAAGGGGTCTTCCCGCCTTACACCCAATATCAGGCATCGACCGATCGGTTGATCCCGCTGATATTGCTGTCTCCCGTGGAGCCGGTGGCCCCCTTCACCGCCTAATCCTCGAACACAGGCTCGCAGCGGGGGATTCGATTTTCCGGTCCCACCGGCGAATCATGTTCGACTGCCGTGCATACCGGATTGTTGTTGGATGCGAATAATTTGCGCTCATCCGCCATCCGGTGCTCCAGCATTGCAGGATCGGACAGTCCCTTCATTGCCGCCTCGAAATCGGCGCGGCTGTTCCACCATATCTCCATGATGCAATCATAGCCCGGATGGATCACCGCACCGGTCAACGGATTGGCCTCCGGCGCCAGATAACGCCGTACATAACGCTGTGCATTGGGGAGCGCAGGCTTGGCGCCCATCTTCTTTGACAGTCGCGAATGCTGATTCTCATAATAGTCCATGAAATCCTCCATGGACATATCATCCCGCTTCTTGAGGAACACGATTTGCTTGATCAAATGACCAACTCCCTCTCCAGATTGCGTCACACCGCCCGGATGGCGAGCACGCTCCCTTCAGCATCGCCCGAGACATAGAGCGTCCCGTCCGTCCCGGCGGCCACGGCACTGAAATTGATCATCGGCCCGGCCATATCGCCAATCGGGCCAAGGAATTTCGGACGAACCCCCACCGGCGCACCGACCGGCAGGCCGCTAGCCAGAACCTCACGCCCACGGCCTGACAGATCACAGGCCAACAGCGTTTTTGTCGCGGTATCGACCGTCACCAATCGTCCACCCGTAATGGCCAGCCCCTCGGGCCGACCAAGCCCTTCCAGCACCGCCTCGGCCTTGCCACCCAGCAGCTTCACCACGCGCCCCGCGCCTGCCTCCGCCACATAGCAGATGCCATCGGCTGCGATGGCGACCCCCATCGGCTTGTCCAGACCCGTCGCCAGTTCAACGACCGCGCCATTTTCAGCGGAAAGTATCCGTCCCGTGCCATAGTCGGCAAAAATCACCGCGCCGCCGGGCGCAATATCCACGCCCATCAACTGGTCATAGCCATTGCCGAGAAATTCGCTTGTCCCAGCGACCGGGCGATAGCGGGCCACTCCGCCCATCCCGGTCGTGACGATCCACTCGCCCGGCTGCGAACCTGCAACGACGCCGCGCATATAACCGGGGCATCCGGGGTAGAAGATCATGCCCGCCAGCGCGAGCGATCCGCCCGGCTGAAGCGTATATCCAAAGGTGCCGTCAGCAACGAAGACCGCACCCTCCGCATCCACCGCCAGTCCCAGCGGCCATTGCAGCCCGCGGGGAACCACCGGACGAACCTTGCCGTCGCCCAATAGCTCCGTGATCTCGCCGGGGATGCTCGATACGAAAATCCTGTCACCAATGAAGGAGACATTATCGAGGCCGGGGCCAAGATCGGCCAACACTTCCCGCGTGCCGCTGACCAGATCCAGCTGTAGCACCTGACCGCTCGCAGCCTGCGTGGTGACGATCCGACCCTTGCTGTCGAACTTGACCGAATCGGGTACGCCCAGATCGCCCGCGACGACTTCCGGCGCTCCACCCGCAAGGTCGACGCGCCAAATCTCGTTGGCGCCCATGACCGGGAAATAGAGCTTGCCGTCCGGCCCGACCTGAAAGGCGTTGGCCATCGGTACATTGTCCAGAATCACGCGCGGCGCACCGCCGTCGCGATCCAGTTCCATGATCCGCGCGCCGACCCGGCATTCGCCCGCGATCAGCCGCCCCTGATGCCAGGTGATTGGATTGGCGACCGGCATGTCGCCCTGCACCACCCGCACATCGCCATCGGGCGTCCGCATGCAGACCCGACCCTCGGTAATCTCTGTCAGATATAGATTGCCTTGCTCATCGAAGACCAGATCGTCGGGCGCGACGATGTCGCCGCCCATCGCGCTGATCGTTTCGATCACGCCGCTATCAACGTCGATCGCGCTGACCTGACTGCCGCCGACCTGCGCGACATAAAGCCGTCCATCAGGTCCGGTCGCAAGACCATTGGCCCCGTACAGGCGGCTGGGCGGCGTCAGCCTCTCCAGCACCCAACCATCAGCAATCGAGGCAGGCGCTGTGACAAAGCGGCTCGCCATGGTCAGGCGTAACCCAGCAGCGACTTCACTTCCAGATATTCAAGGAAGCCATGCGCGCCCCATTCGCGCCCATTGCCACTGCGCTTGTAGCCGCCGAACGGTGCGTGGAAATCAAAGCCACCATTGATGCTGATCCAGCCGGTCCGCATCCGCCGGGCCACCGCGCGGCACTGCTCCGCATCGCTGCCGCTGACATAGCCCGCCAGACCGAAATCACTGTCATTGGCGATCTCTACGGCATGATCGATATCGTCATAGCCGATGATGACCAGCACCGGCCCAAAAATCTCCTCGCGGGCGATGACCATGTCGTTGGTGCCCACGAACACCGTCGGCCTGACGAACCAGCCGTTGTCGATCCCCTCGGGACGACCGGGACCACCGGCGATCAGGGTCGCCCCTTCATCCAGACCCTTTTGGATATAGTCCTGAATGATATTGTACTGGCTCTTGGAGACGACCGGACCCATCGCGACATTGCCCGTGGGGTCGCCGACCGTCACAGCCTCCGCAGCGGCACGCGCCACCGCAATGACCTCGTCCATGCGCGAGGCAGGCACCAGCAGGCGCGAACCGGCGCTGCATGTCTGCCCCGAATTGCCCATCATGCCGCCGGTGGCACCGCCGACATTGGCGGCCAGCGCCTCATCGTCCAGAACGATGAACGCGCTCTTGCCGCCCAGTTCCAGCCCGACGCGCTTGATCGTGGTCGCCGCATCCTTCTGGATCTGGACGCCGACCGGCTCCGATCCGGTGAAGGAGATCATGTCGACATCCTCATGGGTCGACAGCGCGGTGCCGATGACGCTGCCGCTGCCCTGCACCATGTTGAACACACCCGCCGGCACGCCCGCCGCGTCGAGTATTTCCGCCAATATCTGGGCGGAGAAAGGCGCAAGCTGGGGCGGTTTCAGGATCATCGTACAGCCGGTGGCCAGTGCCGGAAATATCTTCACGCAGGTCTGGTTCATCGGCCAGTTCCAAGGCGTGATGAGCGCGCAGACGCCGATCGGCTCCTTGGCGATCATGGTTGCCCCATGCAATTCATCGAACCTGAAGTCGCGCAGCACTTCTATCGCGGTCTGGAGATGCCCCGCGCCCAGCCCTACATGGAAGCCATGGGCCAGCGACGATGGCGCGCCGATTTCTTCCATGATCGCATCGCCAAGCTCGGTCTGACGTCGCTGATATTCCGCCTGGATCGCGCCGAGAATGTCGAGCCGCTGCTCGCGGCTGGTCTGCGACCAACCCGGAAAAGCCTTGCGCGCGGCGGCCACCGCCTTGTTCACATCCGCGACCGAACCGAGCGAGATGCTACCGGCAACGGCTTCAGTGGCCGGGTTGATGACATCCGCGGTTTTCGGCTCGACCGGATCGACCCACTGGCCGTCGATGTAGAACTTCCGATAGTCGCGCATATCTCACCCGTATGAATGGAGGGATTTACTTAAGGACCGGGCCTG
Organism: Sphingobium aromaticiconvertens; assembly: GCF_037154075.1. Taxonomy (NCBI): domain Bacteria; kingdom Pseudomonadati; phylum Pseudomonadota; class Alphaproteobacteria; order Sphingomonadales; family Sphingobiaceae; genus Sphingobium; species Sphingobium aromaticiconvertens. The sequence goes on along the minus strand of NZ_JBANRJ010000001.1, from coordinate 685,210 downwards.
CCACTGACAGGCCCGGCTTCGCCCGTCTTACTGGGTGCCTTCGGCGTACCAGGTGCGGAATTCGGCATATTTCGGCATTTCTTCCGAATTCGCCTTGGGGTCGATCACGACATGAACCACGCCCACCTTGCCGCTGGCATAGGCGCGCTCAATCGCTGGCTTGATGTCTTCCGCCTTGGTCACATATTCGCCGTGGCAGCCAAAGCCCTCGCCGATCTTGTCGAAGCGGACGTCCTTGCTCCAGTGGGTGCCGGTTTCTTCCGTGCCCTGACCGAAGGTCCGCTTGTACACGCCCACTTCCAGACCCCATTGATGGTCGACACCGATGACACAGACCAAAGGCAGCTTCGTGCGGGCCGCCACTTCCAGTTCACCGATATGGAACAGGAAGGAGGAGTCCGACGTCAGCAGCATGCCCGGACGGGCAACCCCGGTCGCCGCCTTGTCCGCCAGCATCGCGCCGGTGGCATAGGGCAGGCCGGTGCCGATATGACCGAAATTCTGGTTCCAGATCACGTCATTCGGCTTGCACTGTGAATAGGTCCACTGGAACACCACACCGGCCCCGCCGTCGCGGATCAGGATGCCGTCCTTGGGGAAGGCCTGCGTCGCTTCCACGGCCAGACGGGCCGGGTGGATGGCCAATTCGCCCGTACCATCGCTCTTGGTCAGCGATTCAGCGGCCAGTTGGTCCAGCTCATCCTGACCGTCCTTCATGAATTTGGCCAGGCCCTGTGCGGGCGGGCGCGGCGTGTCCTTGAGCGCAGCGACCAACTGTGGCACGACGCCGCGAAGGTCGCCGACCAGCGGCACGTCGATCGGACGGTTCACGCCGATTGCGGCGGGGTCCTGCTCGACATAGATCCACTTACGGATCGCCTCGTTCTTCTGCCAGTAGCGCCACTTGCCGAAATGCACCGGCTCGCCGAGTTCGGTGCCCAGCGCGAGGACGAGATCGGACTCCGTCACCGCCTCGATCGACGCGTTGGAGAAGACGTACTGGAAGGTACGATCCTCCAGCCCCTTGATGTACGATGTGCCGCCCGAGGTCTGGATGACCGGGCAGTTCATCAGCTCGGCCAGTTCCTTGACCACCGTGCCGGTGCGCGAGGTATGGACGCCATGCCCCACCAGCAGGATCGGGTTCTTGGCTTCGCGGATCAGCTTGGCCGCTTCATGCACCCGGTCGATGTCCGCGCCCTGATTGACCAGCCGATAACGCTCGGGCACCAGCGGCGCGGGCAGGTCCAGTTCTTCCAGGATGATGTGGCTGGGATATTCGATATAGACCGGGCCGGGCGTGCCGCCCATCGCCTTGCGGATGCCCTCGCGGATCACCTCGTCGGTCTGGTCGGCATATTCGATCGATGCAGCGTACTTCACCGAATTTTCGAACAGCGGCATCTGCTTGACGAACTGGATGCGGCCACGGCGGACACGCTGTTCGGTCACGCGGGCGCGCTGGCCCGACAGGAAGATGACGGGCGAATGTTCGACCAGCGCGCACTGGATAGCAGGCGCCATATTGGCGATGCCCGGCCCGAGCGTGCCAATGGCGACCGCAGGCTTGCCGGTGATGCGCGAAGCAGCCTCGGCCATAAAACCAGCGGCGGCTTCATGGTGCGGAGCGACCACGGTCCAGCCGCGCCGTTCGGCTTCCAGAAACATGTGCACGAAGTTGGGATCGGGAATGCCGAACAGGGTATTGATGCCCTCGGCTTCGAACAGGTCCAGCACGCGCTTGTAAACCGGCGTGCCCGGCTTGCCCGATGCAGTTGTCACAGCGGTCGCGGGCTTGGGATCGTCATAGCTCATTTGAGTAACCTCGGTGCGCCCGTACCCATGTACGCGGCTATGTTGCGGTGGAAATTGGTAATCTTGCGTTCCTGGTGCGGGTTGGGCAGCGGCCCGCGGAAACCGCGCGACTTCATGCCCTTCTGCACCCATTCCATGTTGGAGAAATCCTGCGCGAGGACCGAACCCCAGCCTTCGGCCGTCGCTTCGGTTTCTTCCCATTCCGTTTGCGGCACTTCGCCCTCGGGAAAGCGCTCGATCGCGTAGGATTCAAAGATGCACATATTGGGATCGTCGCCAAAGGGCCTGGTTCGGTAGCAGAGCGCGAAGGTGATGCCGTGCAGCACCGACATGTTGGGGAAGACATTCCAGGCGAGGCCCGCTTCGGACATGATCTCCGGCGGAATCTCCGGCCAGATCACACCGCGAGCTGCATCATCTGCCTTTGCCGATTTCAGCCAGTGCGCGATTACATCCGGCGCAGACGTCCCTTCGGGCAGTTCGTCCACCAGTCGGCTGGCCGCATTGACCAGCGTCTCTGTCGACGCCGCATAATTCAGTGTCTCGTAATTTTCACGGATCAGATTGTAGGTCGAACGGCGCGGGTCTTCGCCCTTGCCCGCGCGCGTCACGCTGCTGCTCTGACTCATGCTGAACGCTGGGTCGCGCTGGTCGAAACCACTGACGCCGTGCAGGCCATAGGCCGCGCTATAAGCGTAATAGTCACCATGATCGAGCAACTGGGTATGGGTGCCCGCGACGTGATACGGCTCCATGAACGCCTCAAGCGCGGTCTTCCAGTTCGCGGGATAGACCACCCATTTGCGCCATTTGTAGCGCATCTTGTCCATCTCGAAATGCGACAGGATGCGCCCGGCGTCGCCCAGGAATTCCTCCAGCGGCTCCGCTTCCAGATCCATATGGATCCAGACCCAGCCGCCCCATATATCGATCTTGATCTCCGACAGGTGTGTGCATTCGGGCGTCAGCGCGCCCTGCCAGTCCTGCGGGTCCAGAATATAGGTGTTGCTGCCCTCGGTATCGAAGGTCCAGCCGTGAAAGCCGCAGATGAAGGACTTGCGGTTGCTCCCCCGCACCGAATGCACGCCATCGGGCGTGTTGACCAACTGTCGTCCGCGATGCGGACAGACGTTATGAAAGGCCTTCCACGTTTCAGGCGCGGTCCGCACGATGATGATCGAATCATCGCAGATATTATAGGTCAGCCAGTCGCCGGCCTCCGGCAATTCCTCGACCCGCGCCGCCATCTGCCACACTTTGGGCCACAGCAGTTCCTTCTCCGCCGCCGCATAATCCTTCGATAGAAAGGCTTGCGTCGGATAGGTTAGCGGCTTCGCCAGATCCTCGACATTGATGTTGATCGGCTTGGTCACGACATCCTCCTGCAACGTGCTCCCTCCCGGCTGATCGCGGGGCGGGACGTCATCTTTCGCGCGCCCATGTCGGGCAGATGTTCAACATGCGTATCGCAACTGGCCCAGCCCCCAAAATGAAAGCCGCAGGCCAGAAGCGAGTATCCCCCCGGCGATCAGGAAGAGAGCGTCATGCCCTCCAGATCGCCCTTCTCCCGCCACTCCTCCAGCAGCGCCTGGAACGCGGTCCAGCCGGGGCCATAGCTGCGGAACAGTGCCCAGGGTGCCTTCACCTGGCCTTCATTGGTAAAATAGCTGGGCGTGCATTCCTGCTGGAACGCAGAGATATCCAACTCCACCTCTTCGAAGTGACGGACATAGGCGTCCTGCGCCTCCTGCGTCGGCTCGACAGCCGCGGCACCGCGCTGCATCGTTTGCTCGATGATATGCGCGATATGCTGGGCCTGCCGTCCGAATTGCTCGGTCACGCTGGCATTCAAGCCACCCTGAATATAGCCTATGAAGAACTGGTTCGGGAAACCATGGGTCATGGTGCCGTGCAGCGTCTTGGGACCGTTGGCCCAATGGTCGTAAATGGACTCGCCATCCCGACCCTCGACCACGTCGATGCCCCAGCGACGCTTCAATTCGCTGGTCACTTCGAACCCGCTGGCAAAGATCATGCAGTCGGCATCATAGTTCTTGCCGTTGGCGACAAAGCCCCCTTCCGTCATCCGCTCCAGCCCCTTGGTATCCGCGACGTCGATCAACGTCACATTGGGCTGGTTGAAAACGCCGTAAAAGTCGTCGCTGGACAGCGGCCGCTTGCACAGGAACCGATACCAGGGCTTGAGCGCTTCGGCTGTCGCCTTGTCCGACACCATCGAATCCACACGCCCGCGCAGCCGCTCCATTACGCGATAGTCGACCACCTCGCGCCGCGCCATGAAGTCCTCAAAGCTCAGCTCGGGCCAGCCTTCGGCCTCCAGCTCTGATGCCAGGTTGCGGGCGACCTCGGTCCAGATGTCGCAAATCAGGTCCGGCTCGCCCGGCGCGAAAAACTCCATCGCCGCGCGGTGGAAATTCGCCTGCCGCTCCGCCTGCCAGCCGGGCTGGAGCGACTTGATCCAGTCTGGATCGGTCGGCGGATTGGGCCGCTCATCCACGGTCGAGGGGGTGCGCTGGATGACATAGAGATGTTTGGCATGGCGGGCCAGAAACGGAACCGCCTGGATCGCCGTGGCGCCCGTGCCGATAATCGCGACCGTCTTGTCGGCCAGCTTGTCGAGCGTGGGATTCTGATAGCTGCCGCCGGTATAGGCATAGTCCCAGCGGGCGGTGTGGAAGATCTTGCCCTTGAAATCGCCGATGCCCGCGATGCCGGGCAGCTTGGGCATGTTCAGCACGCCACAGCCCATGATGACAAAGCGCGCGCGGAACTCATCGCCCCGGCTGGTGCCTACGCGCCAGCGCTGGATGGTTTCATCCCATTTCAGCGAAGTGATCAGCGTATGGAACAGCGCCTTGTCATGAAAGCCGAAGGTCTGCGCGATCTGCTTGATATAGCCCTGGATTTCCACGCCATCGGAAAATTTCTTCGACGGCATGAAGCCCGTTTCTTCCAGCAGCGGCAGGTAGCAATAGGCGTCATTATCGCACTGGATGCCCGGATAGCGGTTCCAGTACCACACGCCGCCAAAGTCGCCCGCATGGTCGATGTTGCGAAAGCTGGTCACGCCCGCCTTGGTCAGGTGATAGGCAGCCATGATCCCGGCGAAACCCGCGCCCAGCACGACCACGTCCAGATCCTCGACAATCGGGTCGCGGGGCGTGACGGGCAGATGCGGATCGACATCATAGCTGTGCGTCGTGTCGTCGGTGGTGGGCTGATATTGCGCCTGCCCGTCCGATCGCAGGCGCTTGTCGCGCTCCTCGCGATATTTCTCGCGCAGCGTCGGGATGTCGAACGCATCGGGCGCAGGCGTCCGGGTCGGCTTGCAGTTCATCTCCACTCCATCACTCCAATCTCTTTCGATCTACTAATCAACATACCTGTTCATTTGCAATGGCGCCGAGGTCCGCGGAGGGCCGACCGACGCTGTTACCGCTGGAGCGATTATTTCCCGATCGGGCTGTCCTGGCCTTTACGGCGCGCGCTAGGTTTGGAGTCGCAAGGGAAGCGGGAGTCCGCACCGGTTCGCCACCGCGCTGCCATCCAGCACTGACAAAGGGCGCGCTGGATGGCATGGAAGTGGAATGACGATGATGACCGCGATTGAACGCCTGACTTTGCCCGGATCGGGCCTGATGTTGACCGCCGACGCCATCGGCCCGGACGATGGACAGGTCGTGCTGTTCCTGCATGGCAGCGGCCAGACCCGGCAGAGCTGGCGCAAGGCAGTCGCGGTGGCGGCCCGCCACGGCTATCGCGCCATCACCATCGACCTGCGCGGCCATGGCGACAGCGGCTGGTCGCCCGACAGCCACTATAGCGTCCAGACCTTCGCCGATGATCTGCGCGCGGTGGTCGACGCGATCGGCACGCCGCCGATCGTCGTCGGGGCCTCGCTAGGCGGGCTGGCGGCCATGCTGGTCGCCGCCGCCCATCCCGACTCTATGCGCGCACTCGTGCTGGTCGACATCACTTCGAAGGTGAATGCCGACGGCGCCAAGGATGTCATGGGCTTCATGGGCGCGGCGGCCAACGGCTTCGCCACGCTGGAAGAAGCCTCCGATGCCGTCGCCGCCTATCAACCGCATCGCCCGCGCCCTGCGGATAATAGCGGCCTCGCCCGCAACCTGCGCCTGCGCGATGGTCGCTATTACTGGCACTGGGACCCCGCCTTCATGGCGATGGGCGAGGATAGCGAAATACAGGCGAACACGCCGACCCTGTTGGACGACGCCGCCCGCGCCCTCACGCTGCCGACGCTGCTGATCCGCGGTGGCCACAGCAATATCGTCACCGAGGAAAGCGCCCGCGAGTTTCTGGAGATGGTCCCCCATGCCGATTATGCCCATATCGACGGCGCGCATCACATGGTCGCAGGCGACGCCAATGACGCCTTTAACGACGCTGTGTTCGCTTTCATCGACCGACAGGTGAGCGCGCAAATGGCGCCACCACGCGATGAATGGGTCCGTTGAATTTTGTACCCTTACCGGCCCTCACGCGTTACGTCATAGACGCTGTGAGAGGAGCCAAAAATGACCATGCCCCAGGACAAGCATAAGAAGCTGCATTTCGACCTCACCAATGTAGGCCTGCGCGCGCAGGCGACAGCCGCTGGCCTGGTTCAGCTCTGCACAGAGTTGCGGCGTGCAAATATATTGGAGGAAGCTGCCGTCGAGCGGATCAAAAATGCCATAGCCGATGAGATCATCGTCTGTGCGCCACGATCGATAGCCTCGCAGGATTACAGGCGCGACATCCGCAACCGCCTGGATCTGTTGTTCGCGGGGGAAAAGCATCTCGGTGATGCCGATGCGCTGGCTTTTGGCAGGGACCAGGAATAGCTGCCAATCCGATCCGGGTCGCTAACCGCGCGTAGCGACCCTGCCCTAAACCCGTCCTGTAACCGGGATCAGCGCCCCCGTGATTGCCGTCGCGGCGGGAGACAGCAGAAACGCGATGACATCCGCCAACTGGCTCGGCGCCACCCAGCGATCATACTCCGCGTCGGGCATGTCCGCGCGATTGGCGGGCGTGTCGATGATGCTGGGCAGCAGGGCATTGACCCGCACGCCTTCATCCTTCAACTCTTCGGCCAGCGCCTCGGTCAGCCGCGCAACCCCGGCCTTGGACGCCGCATAGGCGCCCATGCCGGTCGCGGCCTTGGCCGACGCCGCCGCCCCGATATTGACGATTCCGCCGCGCGATGCGCGCAGCAGCGGCAGCAACGCGCGCGATGATACCAACGTCGTCTTGACATTCATCGCATAGAGCCGGTCCCAGGTGGCGACCGCGCCGTCCTGCACCGTTTCCCAGCTAAACCCGCCAGCAATATTCACCAACCCGTCAAGCTGGCCCAGTTCCGCGCCGATCCGCTCTGCCGCGCCGGCCATGGCCGCCTCATCAGTCAGGTCGACGCCGCCCAGCGCCAAGGCGACGCCATCCGCACCGACCGGACCCAGATCGATACCGACCACCCGCCAGCCAGAACCGGCCAGAGTCTCGACGACCTTCCGGCCAAGCGCACCGGCCGCGCCGGTTACTGCCACTATTCCTGCCATCGTCGAGACTCCCCTATTTCGATCCTTTAGCGCGGCGCCATGCGGATCGCGCCGTCCAGACGGATTACTTCGCCGTTCAGCATCGGATTGGCAATGATCGATCCGACCAATTGCGCATATTCGCTCGGGCGACCCAAACGGCTGGGGTGCGGCACCTGCGTACCAAGCGAATCCTGTGCGGCCTGCGGCAGACCCATCAGCATCGGCGTCAGGAAGATGCCCGGCGCAATCGTCATCACCCGGATGCGATGCTGCGCCAGATCACGCGCGGCCGGCAGGGTCAGCCCGACCACACCACCCTTGGACGAGGCATAGGCCGCCTGCCCGATTTGCCCGTCATAGGCGGCGACCGACGCGGTGTTGACCACGATGCCCGCTTCCTCGCCCTCGATCTTCGCGGCGATCAGGCCCTCGGCGAACTGGGAAATCATGTTGAAGGTGCCAATCAGGTTCACCTCCACCGCTTTGCGATAGGCGTCGAGCGAATGGCGCGTGCCATCCTTGGCGACGATACGGATCGCGGGGGCCACGCCCGCGCAATTGACCAGCACCTGCGCGACGCCATGCGCCGCCTGCGCCGCTTCAAACGCAGCGCTCGCGCTCGCCTCGTCCGACACATTCACCTTGAAGAAAGCGCCGCCAATCTCGGCCGCCGCCCTCGTGCCGACTTCTTCGTTCAGGTCGAAGATCGCGACCTTGGCGCCACCGGCGGCCAGCATCTTCGCCGTCTCGTTGCCCAGCCCCGACGCGCCGCCCGTAACGACTGCTGCTATTCCGTTGATGTCCATTCAGGCTTACCCTTCATTCGATGGAAAATATTATCACGCGCTACAGTCCGCCCCGATTCAAAGGCCCGACATGCACAGATATTTCATCTCGGTATAATCCTCGATGCCGTGCCGCGACCCTTCGCGGCCCATGCCCGATTCCTTCACCCCGCCAAAGGGTGCGACCTCGGTGGAGATCAGGCCGGTGTTGATCCCGACCATGCCCACCTCCAGCGCTTCGCCGACGCGCCACGCCCGCGCCAGATCGCGGGTGTAGAAATAGCCCGCCAGTCCGACCTCGGTATCATTGGCCATCGCCACCGCTTCCGCTTCGCTGTCGAAGGCGAACAGCGCCGCCAGCGGGCCAAAGGTTTCCTCGCGCGCCAGCATCATCGCCGGCGTGCAGCCCGCAACTACAGTCGGCTCGAAAAAGCTGTGGCCCAGAGGATGACGCTTGCCGCCTGTCACCAGCCGCCCGCCCTTCGCCAGCGCGTCGGCGATATGCTCCTCGACCTTCTCGACCGCATCCTCGTTGATCAGCGGTCCCTGGGTCGTGCCCGGCTCGATCCCCGGCCCGACCTTCAGCTTGCCGACCGCAACCGCCAGCTTCTGCTCGAACGCCGCCGCCACCTCGCGTTGCACGAAGATGCGGTTCACGCAGACGCAGGTCTGGCCGCTATTGCGATATTTCGACGCGATCGCCCCCTCGACGGCAGCATCAAGGTCGGCGTCGGCAAAGATGATGAAGGGCGCATTGCCGCCCAGTTCCATCGACAGCTTCTTCATCGTTGGCGCGCATTGCGCCATCAGCGTCTTGCCGACTTCGGTCGATCCGGTGAAGCTCAATTTGCGGACATCGGGATTGGCGGTCAGTTCCGCGCCGATCACCCGCGACGATCCGGTAACGATGTTGAATACGCCCGCAGGGATACCCGCCCGTTCGGCCAGCACCGCCAGCGCCAGCGCGGTCAGCGGCGTCTGGGTCGCGGGCTTCAACACCATCGTACAGCCTGCGGCCAGCGCGGGCGCGGCCTTTCGCGTGATCATCGCGGCGGGGAAGTTCCAGGGGGTGATCGCGGCGACCACGCCGACCGGCTGCCTGATGATGACGATCCGGCTGTCCGCCCGATGACTGGGAATGACCTCGCCATAAACGCGCTTGGCCTCTTCCGCGAACCATTCGACGAAGGACGCGGCATAGGCGATCTCACCCTTCGCCTCGGTCAGCGACTTGCCCTGCTCGCGGGTCAGGATGGTCGCCAGATCCTCCTGATGCGCCACCATCAGGTCGAACCATTTGCGCAGGATGCGAGCCCGCTCGCCCGCCGTCCTGGCCACCCATACGGGCATCGCCGCCTTGGCCGCCGCGATCGCCGCGCGCGTTTCGTCCGTGCCCAGATCCGGCACCCGCGCCAGCGTCTCGTCGGTCGCGGGATCGGTGACGGCGATGGCGGGCGTGCCCGTCCACGCGCCATTGATCAGGCATTGTTCGCGCAGCAGCGCGGGATCGGCGAGGGTCATGGTCATGGCAGGCACCTTTTATCGGGTAAGAAGGAGGATCAGAGCGCGCGTGCGATCACCAGCCGCTGAATGTCCGACGTGCCTTCGTAAATCTGGCAAACGCGGACATCGCGATAGATTTTCGCAAGGCCATAATCTTCCAGATAGCCATAACCGCCCAACGTCTGGATCGCTCCCGACACCACCGCTTCGGCTGTCTCCGATGCGAACAGCTTGGCCATCGACGCCTGCGTCAAACAGGGTTCGCCCGCATCCTTCAGCGCGGCGGCAGACAATACCATCTGCCGCGCCGCTTCCAGCCGGGTGGCAAGATCGGCTAGCCGAAAGCCGACCGCCTGATGCTCGATGATGGGCTTGCCAAAGCTCTTGCGCTCCTTGGCATAGCCGACCGCGATCTCCAGCGCCGACTGCGCCATGCCGACGCACTGGCCCGCAATGCCGATCCGCCCGGCTTCCAGATTGGAGAGCGCGATGCGATAACCCTCGCCCGGTGCGCCCAGCATCAACGCATCCTCGACGAACAGATTGTCGAAGCGTATCGCGCAGGTGTCCGACGCGGCCTGCCCCATCTTATGCTCGACCTTGTCCACACCATAGCCGGGCCGGTCGGTGGGAACGAGGAAGGCGGACATGCCCTTCTTGCCCGCCGCCGGATCGGTAACGGCGAACACGATCGCCACCCCCGCGATTCGGCCCGATGTAACGAACTGCTTGGTCCCATCCAGCCGCCAGCCGCCCTCGACCCGCGTTGCGCGAGTGCGAATGGCGGCGGCGTCCGACCCGGCATCCGCCTCGGTCAGTGCAAAGGCGCCGATCATCCGTCCCGCCACCAGATCGGGCAGGAAGCGCGCCTGCTGCTCAGGTGTGCCCAGCTTCACCAGCGCGGAGACGATCAGGCTGTTCTGGATCGACATGATCGTCGAGAGCGCCCCGTCCCCCGCCGCCAGTTCCATCAGCGCCAGCGCGTAGGAGATATAATCCGTCCCCGCCCCGCCCATTTCCTCTGGCGCGGTCATGCCCATCAAGCCCAGCGCCGCCACTTCCTCCAGCAAAGCAGGGGGATAGCCAGCCGCCGCCTCGAACGCTGCGACATTTGGACGGATGCGATCCTGCGCGAAATCGCGCACCATGTCGCGAATGGCTGTTTGCGTTTCGTTCAGAATCATGAAACCCACTGGTCTCCCTTGTACCAGCGAGTATAGTGAACCGGCATGGCCCCCTCGTCAATCATGGGGGCTACCAACCGTGAAGGATCGACGCCGCGATGCAAATATCGCCCTTTCGCAATCAGGACGAACGCAAGGCCGACCGTGAAGAGAAGCGCGAAGCGGTACTGCGCGCGGCTGTCCGGATGTTCAACGCGCGGGGATTCCACGCCACTTCTCTGGACGATGTCGCCGCCAGTCTGGGGATCAGCAAGCCTACCATCTACCATTATCTGGGTAACAAGGATCAGGTATTGCTTGAATGCGTGACCCGCGGCGTCGCGCAAATGAGCGAAGCGGCGGCGGAGGCCCGCGCGCAACCGGGCAACGGCCTCGACCGCCTGCGCAGCTTTCTGGTCCGCTATTCGGGGATCACCATGGACGATTTCGGCCGCTGCGTGATTCGCACGGCGGAAGAGGCACTAACGACAGCCAGCGCCACCCGCTTCCGCGCCCTCAAGCGAGAAATCGACCGGGCGATGCGCGGCCTGCTGACAGAGGGGATGAAGGACGGCTCGATCGCACTGCTGGACGTCAAGATCGCGGCCTTTACCCTTGCAGGCGCGCTGAATTGGCCCGCACGCTGGCATCGTGCGGATGGCGAACTCTCGCCTGAGAGTCTGGCCGAACAGATGGTCGATCTCCTCCTTTTGGGCATGGCGCCCCGCTCCGCCTGATCCCGCCCATATTGACAATCCATCCTGTCCCGGCCCACCTACTCGTGAGTAGATAACGGTATCAAGGGAACGGGACGATGGCGATCCGCACACGCTTTACGGAACTGGTCGGGATCGAGCATCCGATCATACAGGGTGGCATGATGTGGGTCGGCCGCGCCGAACTCGCCGCCGCCGTGTCCAACGCGGGCGGCCTTGGCATCATCACCGCCCTGACCCAGCCGACCCCCGACGACCTGCGGCGAGAAATTGCGCGCTGCCGGACGTTGACCGACAAGCCCTTCGGCGTGAACCTGACCATATTGCCCTCCGTCACGCCCCCGCCCTATGCCGACTATCGTCGCGCGATCATCGACAGCGGCATCACCGTGGTGGAAACGGCAGGCTACAAGCCGCAGGAACATGTCGACGATTTCAAGGCGCATGGCGTCAAGGTCATCCACAAATGCACCGCCGTCCGCCACGCCTTGTCGGCCGAACGGATGGGCGTCGACGCCATTTCGATCGACGGCTTTGAATGTGCGGGCCATCCGGGCGAGGACGATATTCCCGGCCTGATCCTGATTCCCGCCGCCGCCGATCAGGTAAAAATCCCGATGATCGCCAGCGGCGGCTTTGGCGATGGTCGCGGCCTTGCAGCCGCGCTGGCGCTGGGGGCCGAGGGGATCAACATGGGCACCCGCTTCTGCGCGACGCTCGAAGCGCCGATCCATGACAAGGTGAAGCAGCTGCTGGTCGACAACGACGAACGCTCGACCAACCTCATCTTCCGCGCTTTCCGCAACACCGGCCGCGTCGCAAAGACCTCCGTGTCGGACGAAGTGGTCGCACTGGGCAGCCGCCCCGACGCCGTGTTCGACCATGTCCGCCCGCTGGTATCAGGCGCGAAGGGCCGCACCGCGCTGGAAACCGGCGATCTTGACGCCGGGCTGATCTGGGCCGGACAGGTTCAGGGCCTGATACGCGACATACCGACCTGCGACGCGCTCATCAGCCGGATCGTGGAGGAGGCCGAAGCGATCATCCGCGACCGGCTTGCAGGCTTTATCGTTCAGCCGCAAATGGCCTGAAAAGGATCGGAGGAGGCCAACCTCTCCGCCCCCGTTACCAGTTGAAGCGGATCGACCCGACCACTGTGCGCCCCGCACCATAATAGCAGCTATTCGTGAACGGACAGGCCGAAACATAGGTCTTGTCGAACAGGTTGGCGGCATTGATCGCCACATTCCACCCGTCCAGCCCCGGCGACAGCTTGCCCAGATCATAGCCAAGCAGCGCGTCGACCAGCACAAAACCATCGGTGTGAAACCGCCGGAACGTCGTCACATTGTTGATGACGTCATAGCTGGTCGTGCCATCCGACCCGCTGACATAACGCACCCCCGCGCCGAAGCTGAGGCCCGATAGCTGCCCCGCAGCCTTGCCGCTCTTGCCGAAATCATAGGACAGGAAGCTGGAGGCGGCCCATTTGGGCGTGCCCAGCGAACGCGTATCCGTTGTCGTGGGTGTACCGCTGTTGGTGGCGGTCGGCGCGACGGCCTGAGTACCCTGCGTGATGATCGAGTCGGTATAGCTGGCCGCCGCGACGACATCGAAGCCGGGCACAATCTCCCCACGCCCTTCCAGCTCTACGCCGCGTACCCGCACCTCGCCAATCTGGATCTGCGCGGTCGAAGGGATACCAACCGTCCCAGCCTGTGGATGGCCCACCAAAGTATTCTGACGTCGCAAATCATAGGCCGACACAGTGAAAATGGCATTGGTGCCTGCGGGCTGATATTTGAGGCCGCCTTCATATTGCCGACCGGTCACGGGCGTGGCAGGCCTGTTTTCGGTGCTGGACACATAGACCAGACCCGATTGCGGCTCGAAGGATTCAGCATAGCTGAAATAGGGCGAAACCCCGGATTCGAACGCATAGAGCGCGCCCAGACGCATGGTGAACGCCTTTTGCGACAGGCGCGTCACTGGCGCGGCACGCGCAGCGGCAGTCGCGGGATTGAGGTTCAGCGTCGTCTGGTCATACCAGTCCCGACGGCCACTGGCGATCAGTTGCAGCCGCCCGATGCTGATCTGATCCTGGATATACACGCCCGTCTGGTCGCGCTTGCCATAGGTGTTGGTGTAAGCGCTCGACAGTTGCGTCAGGTCGAAACTGGGCAACACCCCGCGATAGACGGGGTTCAGCAGGTTGAGGTTGGGAATGCTGGTCAGGGGGTTGGTGGTCTGGCCGGTATTGAACTGCTGAACATTCTCACCGGTGATCCGCTGATAATCGACCCCTACCAGCAGGTTATGCTGGATGAAGCCCGTGGCGAACTTGGCATTCAAGCTATTGTCCAGCGTCAGCGTGTCGAAATCCTCGTCCGCGCCGCCACCGCCCCGAATGATCGTGGAATAATCGCTGTTACGGTTCGCGCCGATCCCCGTCGTCGCGAAACCCGCGATATAGAGTTGGCGGTATGACAGCTTGCTATTCTGGTAGCGGATGTTCGACCGGACGGTCAGATGCTCATCGAAATCGTGGCGGAAAAAGCCCGCAATCGACTTCGCCTTGTGATTATAGCGTTCATAGCCCGGATCGCCGGTGTTGATGGTGCGTGGCAACCGGCCGATGGAGCTTTCCACTACCGATCCGCGATAGGGCACGCCCGAATAGCCGCCGCCGCTGGGGGCATGCTGATAGGCGGCGACTAAAGTGAAGCTGGTCGCCGGGTCGGGCGCAAAGGTCAGCATCGGGCTGACATGATAGCGTTCGCTGAACGCTCGCTGGCCCGGCGCTTATCGCGGCCCTGCTTGTTGCATTGACCTGCCCGCTCTCTCACTCTACCAAACCGCGTCCGCTGGGCGCCGCAAGGCCTCGGGCGGACATGATCGCGCCGGTGCCCGCAAGGGCTTGAAACGGGAATGCGGTGCGGGTGGTGAGAGCCGCCCAAATCCGCGGCTGTCCCTGCAACTGTGAGCGGTGAGCAAGATGCATATCGTCGATCACCCATGCGGTGGCCGACAGCCACTGGGCCGGACGCTAAATCCTGCGAGGCCTGGGAAGGCCATGGATCGCGCTTTGACCCGCAAGCCAGGAGACCTGCCAGCGCACCGGTCGCTCTTGCCTTGATCCAGGGGATGGTCACGGCACGGTCTTTCTCCGTCTGAGCGACGAAACCCATGCGGCACGGCGCCGCGTCGGGTGCGCGCTCGCACGCCCGACGTCGTTCGCTTGCCCGTAGTCGACGAAGGAAAAGGCGTATGAGCAAGGTTCCCACAACGGTCATCACGGGATTTCTGGGCGCGGGCAAGACCACGCTGATCCGGCATCTGTTGCAAAATGCCAATGGTCGCAGGCTGGCATTGATCGTCAACGAGTTTGGCGATGTCGGCGTCGATGGCGCGTTGTTGCGCGGCTGCAATGACGAAGCCTGCCCGGAGGATAATATCGTCGAGCTGGCCAATGGCTGCATCTGCTGCACGGTCGCCGACGATTTCCTGCCGACGATGCTGACATTGCTCGACCGGCCCAGCCCGCCCGACCATATCATCATCGAGACGTCGGGGCTGGCTCTGCCCAAGCCGCTGGTGAAGGCCTTCCAATGGCCCGACATCCGCACCCGCGCGACGGTGGACGGCGTGATCGCCCTGATCGACGCCGACGCGGTGGCCAATGGTCGCTTTGCCACGGACGAAGCCGCACTGGCGCTCGCCCGCGCCGCCGATCCCGCGCTCGACCATGACAGCCCGCTGGAGGAACTGTACGAAGACCAACTGGCCTGCGCCGACCTCGTCATCCTCAACAAGTCCGATCTGGTCGATGCCGATAGCCTGACCCGGATAGAAGGCGACATAGCCGGCGACACCCGCAGCGGCGTAAAGATCGTGCGCGCTGTGCAGGGCGCGGTTGACGCCAAGATATTGCTCGGCCTGTTCGCGGGGGCGGAAGACGATCTGGACACCCGCCCATCCCATCATGATGCCGACCCGGATCACGACCATGACGACTTTGACAGCTTCGTGGTTCAGGGCGGCGAACTCGGGGAGGTCGACGCCTTGCTGGCGGCGATGACGAAGCTGATCGAACAGCATGACATATTGCGTATCAAGGGCTTCGTCGCCGTCGAAGGCCGCCCCGCACGCCTTGTCATTCAGGCTGTTGGTCCCCGTATCCAGCATTATTTCGACCGCGCCTGGGCACCCGGCGAAGCGCGCGCATCGCAGTTGGTGGTGATCGGCCAGAAGGGTCTGGACCAGCCCGCGATCGACGCCGCGCTTGGCGCGGCATTGGGCACCGTCCCCGCCTGATGCATTTGCTGGCCGCCACGCCGGGAACGATCTCCAATGGTGACGAGGCGATCGACCTCGCCCAGTCGCCGGGGGATATCGTCTTTCTCACCGTGGCGGACAGCGAACTTGCCTGCTTCGCCAAGGCGGTAGCAACGCTGGACAAAGACGCGCCGACCATCCGGCTCGCCAACCTGCTCCAGCTCAAACACCCCTATTCGGTCGACCTCTATGTCCAAAAGGTAATCGCCAACGCCCGTTTCGTGTGCGTCGTGCTGCTGGGCGGCAAGAGCTACTGGCCCTATGGCGTGGATGAGATCGCCCGTGTCGCGCGGGAAAAGGGCATCGCCTTCGCAGCCATCGCCGACGGGCGCGAACCCGACCCAACGCTCGACGCGGCCTCCACGCTGCCTCAAAATGTGCGCGAGCGACTGCGTGATTATCTGCGTCAGGGCGGTATAGCGAACGCCACCAGCTTCCTGCGACATGCCGCCCGGCTGATCGGCGAGGACATCGGCCTGCCGGACGATCCCGTCCCGGTGGCCGATGCGGGCCTGTATCTGTCAGGTATCGAACGGCCGACGCTGGCGGATGTTCGCAAGCGCTGGATCGCCGGTCGTCCGGTGGCGATGCTGTGCTTCTATCGCGCGCTGATGATCGCGGGGACATTGGATGCCGTCGACGCGCTGGTCGAGGCGCTGGGCGCGCGCGGGCTGAACGTGATCGCGGTGCATGTGCGGGCATTGCGCGAACCCTTTGCGATCGACTGGCTGCGCGGCGTGATCGCCAATACCGCCCCGGACGTCATCCTGAACGCAACAGCCTTCGCCGCCTCCTCCCCCGGCGAGACGCGCGGCGCGAGCATATTGGAGGACGCCAACTGCCCAATCCTCCAGACCGTCTTTGCAAGCGCGGAGGAAGACGCGTGGCGGGAAAGTCCGCGTGGTCTGGGGCCGCGCGACCTCGCCATGAATGTCGCTTTGCCTGAAGTGGACGGTCGCCTCTTCACCCGCGCCGTCGCCTTCAAGGCCTCCGAGCATTTCGACGGCCGTACCGAATGTGGCATCGTCGTGCCACGGGTCGCACCCGACCGGGTTGCCTTCGTCGCTGACCTTGCCCTTGGCTGGGCGAGGCTGCGCCGAACGTCCGCTGCCGATCGCCATGTCGCGCTGGTGCTCGCCAACTATCCCAATCGCGACGGGCGTCTGGGCAATGGCGTTGGTCTCGACACCCCGGCCAGCACCGTGGCGATCCTGCAAGCATTGAGAGAGGCTGGCTATACGGTCGGCGACGCCCCCACCGACGGCGCAGCGCTGATGGCGATCATGCTGGCGGGCGTCACCAACGCCCCCGCTTCGGTCGACCGCCCCGGAGAGGTTGCCCTGTCGCTGACCGACTACAGGGCGGCGTTCGAAACCATGCCCGCGTCCGTGCGAGCGGCTGTGTCCGAGCGCTGGGGTTCCCCCGAAGCCGACCCTTTCGTGCAGGACGGCGCCTTTCAGCTCCCCGTCCACCGCTTCGGCCATGTCGCGGTCGCGGTGCAGCCTGCGCGGGGTTACAATATCGACGCCAAGGCGACCTATCATGATCCTGCGCTGGTCCCGCCCCATGGCTATCTGGCGTTCCACATCTGGCTGAACCGGCATTTCGGCGCTCATGCGGTCGTTCATGTCGGCAAGCATGGCAATCTGGAATGGCTGCCCGGCAAGGCGCTCGCTTTGTCCGACAGCTGCTTGCCCGAAATCTGCGCGGGACCGATACCCCAACTCTATCCCTTCATCGTCAATGATCCGGGCGAAGGGACACAGGCCAAGCGCCGGATCGGCGCCGTCATCATCGATCACCTCACCCCGCCGCTCACCCGCGCGGAAAGCTATGGCCCGTTGAAGGCGCTGGAGGCGCTGGTAGACGAATACTATCTGGCCGCCGGGATGGACCCGCGCCGGATCAATCATCTGAAGGGTGAAATCCTCAACCTTGCTCGTAGCCAAGGGCTGGACATGGACGCAGGCGCGGCAGGCGATGGCGATGATGCTCTGGCGGCGCTCGATAATTATCTGTGCGAGCTAAAGGAAATGCAGATCCGTGATGGGCTGCATATCTTCACCCGCTCGCCCGAACAGAGGTTGCGGACTGACCTGCTGATCGCGCTCGCCCGGACGCCGCGCGGCTATGACCATGCGGGGCAGGCGTCGCTGCTGCGCGCCATGGCGGACGATCTGTCGCTGGGCTTCGACCCGCTCGATTGCCGGATGGCCGATGCGTGGACCGGTCCTACACCCCCTCCCTTATCGATCCTCTCCACCGATCCGTGGCGCAGCACTGGCGACACGGTCGAGCGGCTGGAACTGTTGGCGATCGCGCTGGTCGATGGCCAGACGCCCCCCGGCCCTGCCTCCGCCGCCGTCATGCAGTCGCTGCTCGGCGACCTCGCGCTTCGAGTGGACGCCTGTGGCCAAGCGGAACGTACCGCGTTGCTCGCGGCCCTCGACGGGCAGTTCATCCTGCCCGGTCCCTCCGGCGCGCCGACGCGGGGTCGCCCCGACGTCCTGCCGACGGGGCGCAATTTCTATTCGGTCGACACGCGGTCGGTGCCGACCGCCACGGCGTGGGAATTGGGCAAGCGATCGGCGCAACTGCTGGTCGACGATTATCTCCAGCGGGAGGGCGACTATCCGCGCGCCATGGCGCTCAGTGCCTGGGGCACCGCCAATATGCGGACCGGCGGCGACGACATCGCACAAGCTCTCGCCCTGATGGGCGTGCGGCCCCGCTGGGACTGGACGTCAGGCCGGGTGATCGGGTTCGAGGTGATGAAGGTCGCGGAGATCGGCCGCCCAAGGGTAGACGTGACCTTCCGTGTTTCGGGCTTTTTCCGCGACGCCTTTCCCGAACAGATCGATCTGCTCGACAGTGCCGCCCGCGCGGTCATGGCGCTGGACGAGCCGGAGGAAGATAACCCCGCCGCCGCCCGCCACCGCGCCGAAACCGCGCGGCTGGTCGAAGAGGGCGGCGACCCCGGCCAATCGGCGCTGCGCGCGGGGTTTCGCGTCTTTGGATCGAAGCCGGGCGCCTATGGCGCAGGCCTTCAGGCGATGATCGACGAGAAGATCTGGCACGACCGCGCCGATCTGGCATCGGTCTACCTGGACTGGGGCAGCTATGCCTATGGCGCGGGGGTGAAGGGCGACGCCGAACGCACGCTCTTTACCGATCGACTTAGCCAAGTGGACGCGGTGGTCCAGAATCAGGATAATCGCGAGCATGACCTGCTCGACAGCGACGATTATTACCAGTTTGAAGGCGGCATCGCCGCAGCCGTCGAGCATCTGTCGGGCAAACGCCCCCGCGCCTACCACAATGACCATAGCCGCCCGGAACGGCCCGTCGTCCGCACGCTGGAGGATGAGATCGGCCGCGTCGTGCGCGCCCGCGTCACTAATCCCAAATGGATCGCGGGCGTGATGCGCCATGGCTATAAGGGCGCATTCGAGATCGCGGCGAGCGTCGATTATCTGTTCGCCTTCGCCGCCACGACCCATGCCGTGCGCGACCATCATTTCGACGCCGTCCACGCCGCCTTTATCGAGGATGAGGACGTCCGTGCCTTCATGAGCGAAGTGAACCCGGCAGCGCTGCGCGAAACCGCAGCCCGCCTTGCCGAAGCGCTGGAGCGCGGCCTTTGGAAACCCAAATCGAACAGCGCGGGCATGCTGCTCGCAGACCTTGCAGGAGCATGATCATGGTGGAACGGACCGAGGAACGTCATACCGAGAAGATGAAGAAGAAGCAGGCCGCGCATGACAAGATTCTTGCGGGCAAGACGGTCGAAAAGGGTCTGCTGATCGTCCATACCGGCAAAGGCAAGGGCAAGACCACTGCGGCGCTCGGCATGGTCGTGCGCGCCATCGGCCATGGCAAGAAGGTTGGCGTCGTCCAATTCGTGAAAGGCGCGATGACCACCGGAGAAAAAGTGGTATTCGACGCTTTCCCCGAGCAGGTTGAGTTCAAGCCGATGGGCGAGGGTTTCACCTGGGACACGCAGGACCGCGCCCGCGACATTGCGACCGCGCGCGGGGCATGGGACGAGGTCAAGCGAATGGTCGCCGACCCCGCTTATGGCATGGTGTTGGCCGACGAACTCAATATAGTGCTGCGCTACGACTATCTGCCGCTCGACGAGGTGATCGATGTGCTCAAGGCCAAGCCGGAAATGACCCATGTCATCGTCACCGGTCGCAATGCGCCCGAAGCGCTGATCGAGGCGGCCGATCTCGTCACCGAAATGACGCTCATCAAACATCCCTTCCGTGAACAGGGTGTCAGGGCGCAGGCCGGTATCGAGTTCTGATGCCGGATGACGGGCCATCGAGCGCAGAAGCCACACAGGCAAGCGACCTTGAAAAGCTGCTGGTCTGGCGGCGTGATGTCCGGCATTTCGATACCCGCCCGGTGCCCGAAGACGAAATGGACCGACTGTTCGCCGCCACCAGACTTGCCCCGTCAGTCGGCAACGCGCAGCCGTGGCGCTTCGTCCGCCTCCGCACGCCTGCGCTCCGCACCACGCTTGCCGACCATGTCGATGCCGCCGCGCGACAGGCGGGCGAACGCTATACGCAGGCGGAACAGGCCGCGCTCTACGCCTCGCTAAAACTCCATGGCCTGCGTGAAGCGCCGGAGATCGTGGCGGTCTTTTCCGATGAAAGCCCCCGCGAAGGCCATGGGTTGGGCATCGCCACCATGCCCGAAGCATTGCGTTATTCGACCATCATGGCGATCCATACGCTGTGGCTGACGGCGCAGAGTCGCGGCATCGGCCTTGGCTGGGTGTCGATCCTTGAACCTGACTGGCTCGCAGACTTGCTGGATGCGCCCGCTCAGTGGCATTTCATTGCCCTGCTCTGCATCGGCTATGCAAAGGCGCCGTCAGACATACCCGAACTTGATCGGCGCGGCTGGCAGGCACGGCGGGACTGGCGAGCGCATGTCAGCGAGCGTTAATCCGCTTCGCCCCTGTCCCGGTCCTAGCCTGAGTCTGTTGTATTTGTTGGGACAGGCTGCGCGCTGCCAGCACATAGGCAGGGCCGCCGCAGACGGTCCATGCCTGCGGCACGCGCAGTCGAGGGATGCCATCCAGTATCGGATGATGCAGCATTTCCGTGCCCTGATCGGTGATCCGGTCGGTGGCGCTCTCGACCACCAGATAGTCGGGATTGGCCATAATCATTTCCTCCAGCGACAGTTGGGAAAGCGACGGCTTGCCAAGTTTACCGGCAAGATTGGTGAGGCCGACGCGCCTCATCAGGTCATCCACCAGCGTGCCCGTCCCCGTCATATAGCCGCGACGCTGATAATAGGCCGCGACCGGCTTGCCCGGCAGCCGGGGCAGTGCGGTCAGCTCCCTGTTCATCCGCGCGATCATCGCCTCTCCACGCGGCCCCTGCCCGATCGCCGCCGCCACTTGCCGGATCTGCGCGATGATGTCCCCGTAGTTTTCGGCGGATTTAAGGTCGACCATGCGATAATCACGCCCGTTAAGCGCGGCCATGACGCCGCTACGACGGGCAGGCGCGCCAATGATGAGGTCCGGGTTGATCGCCAATATCTCCTCCGCCGATTGCCCCATGATCGGCAGCCCCCGCGCCCTGGCGGCACCCGCCGACATGGCCGGATCGGTAGCATTATGGGTAAGCCCCGCAATCTGGCCCGGATCGGCCAGCGCGATCAGATATTGGTCGGCGCACAGGTTGAGCGAGACGATCCGCTGGGGTCGCCTGCCTTCACCCGCCTGAGCAACAGCGCCCAGCGACGCGATTGCGGCAAACACCGCTATAATTTTGACGAACGAACGATAAGAGCGATAGGGCATGACGCCGTCATGCATAGCCATACGGTCCCGCGACACAAGCGCGCTGGGGCAAGCGATCGACTAAGAGGATTTTCTTGACGTTCAATCCTGTTCTTGGCCACCTTGTCCCTAGCTGGCGCAGGCCCGCGATGATGCTGGCCCTGCTGGCGCTGATGGTCGTCGTCGCGACAACGTCGATGCTGTTGGGCGCGGTGTCGATCGCTCCGGCACGCGCACTGGCCGCGCTGACGGGGCATGGCGATCCGGTCGCATCGGCGATCCTGATCGACCTGCGACTGCCGCGCACGATCATCGCCCTTGCCGTGGGCGCCATGCTGGGCCTCGCCGGGGCGACGTTGCAGGGCTATCTTCGCAATCCGCTGGCCGAACCATCGGTCCTTGGCGCATCCAACAGCGCCGCGCTGGGGGCCGTTGGCGCCATCTATTTCGGGCTTGCAGAGTTGCACCCGCTACTTCTCCCCCTGATGGCGATTACCGCCGCCCTGATTTCACTCGCGCTGCTTTTCGCTCTGGCCGGTCACTCGGAAAGCCCGCTGACCCTGATCCTCGCCGGCATCGCCGTCGCGACCCTGGCCGGGGCCGGGATCAGCCTGGCCCTCAACCTGTCCCCCAACCCCTTCGCCGCGATGGAGATCATGACCTGGCTGCTGGGTTCGATCGAGAACCGGTCCTTTCAGCATGTCCTGATCGCCCTGCCCTGCATCGCCATCGGCATCGCGCTGCTGTTGTTCGATGGCCATGCGCTTGATGCGCTCACGCTGGGTGAGGATGGCGCGCGGGCGCTGGGCGTCGATTTGCGGATCACGCGGCTACGCCTGCTGCTGGGCGTCGCCATCGGAGTGGGAGGCGCGGTCGCCGTGTCGGGCGCGATCGGTTTCGTCGGCCTGATCGTACCCCATCTGATCCGCCCGCTCACCGACCGCGCGCCATCGTCGATCCTTCTGCCCTCGGCACTGGCGGGCGCATCGCTCCTTGCGCTGGCGGACATAGGCGTGCGCCTGATCCCGTCGACCAACGAACTGAAACTTGGCGTGATGACGGCGTTTCTGGGCGTCCCGGTCTTCCTCTTCCACCTCATGCGGGAGCGGCGGATATGGTGACGATCCAACTGGATTCGGTCAGCGTCAGCCTTGGCCGCCGCCAGGTCGTGCGCGACGTCAGCGCCGCGCTGGAGCCGGGCAGGCTCGTCGGCATTATCGGCCCGAACGGCGCGGGCAAATCCAGCCTGTTGCGCGTGATGCTGGGCCTGATCCCGGCCAGCAGCGGCAATGCTCTGATCGATAGCAAGCCAGTCGCGCAGATGGCCCGCGCCGCCGTGGCGCGCAAGGTCGCCTATCTTCCACAGGGGCAGACGCTGCATTGGCCGCTCAGCGTCGAACGGCTGGTCGCGCTGGGACGACTGCCGCATCTGGCGCCCATGTCGTCGCTGGCGTCAGACGATCTGGCCGCTGTCGATCGGGCGCTCGATCGCGCGGATGTCACCAATCTGCGCTACCGCATTGCCACCGACCTTTCGGGCGGCGAGCGCGCAAGGGCATTGCTGGCCCGCGCGCTGGCGGTCGAAGCGCCCGCTCTGGTCGTGGACGAACCGCTGGCCTCGCTCGATCCGGGCCATCAGATCGATGTTATGGCCCTGTTGCGGCGGCAGGCGGATGCGGGTGCGCTGGTGGTCGCGGTCCTCCATGACCTGACGATGGCCGCGCGCTATTGCGACCGGCTGCTGCTGATGCATGGCGGTTCGCTTGTCGCCGACGGCGCGCCGATGGAGGTACTGACCGCCGAGCGGCTGCGATCGGTCTATGGCATCGACGCCCTCATCGATACATCTGGCGCCGCGCCCATGATCGTCCCGATGGACAGATTGCCCGATTGACAGATTGATTGACGCGCAATGAAGCGCTGAGTAAGCGTCGGCCCGCGACAGGTTCCCCTGAAAATGGGGATGAAAATGGGAACGGGGTTCAAAACCCCGGCTGCCCCTGCAACTGTGAGCGGCGAGCCATCGACCACAGGCCATTGGGATTGTCACAATCCTGAGAAGGCGGTTCGAACAGGTGTTGACCCGCAAGCCAGGAGACCTGCCCGTCGCGGTCGTCTTTCGTGCGGACAGGGGATTCCGGGCGAACGGGGGTAAACCCGACAGGCGACATGTCAGGGCCGCTTATGCGCGGGCCATGTCGTGCGTCGGCATGTCTCGTGAACGTGGCCCGTTGTCATGGGTGCCCGTTTGATGTTGCCGTACATTATTATTTCTCCCTTCCTGCCGACACCAATGCGCGCGTCGAAGGCATGATGAAGTTCAAGCCGGTCGAAGATGGTCCCGCCATCGTTGCGTGCAACACCTGTCGCCATTCGGGCGAGGCACGCGAAAATGACAGCGGGACGCGGGGCGGCGCCCAACTGGTTGCTGCGCTTCGGACGGTCAAGGCGTCGGACCCGCGCTATGACGGCGTTACGGTACAGGAAATGCCATGCCTGTTCGCCTGCACCGAATTTTGCACCGTCCATCTGCGCGCGCCCGCCAAGGTCGGTTATGTGCTGGGCCGCTTCACGCCTGACAAAGAGGCCGCCCGCGCCATTCTCGACTATGCCGTCCATTATGCGGCGAGCGAGCATGGCCGCGTTCCGTTTGCACATTGGCCGCAGGGCGTGAAGGGCCATTTCATCACCCGCACGCCACCCCAGGGCTTTGTGGTCGAGGAATGAGCGGCTTTCCCACAATTGCGGCGTTCGAGGCTGCGCTGATTGACCTCCCCAAAGTAGATGCCACCGCACAGGAGGCCGCACGGGCGCGACAGGCCCAACTCACCAAGCCACTTGGCTCGCTGGGACGGCTAGAGGACATTGCGCTGTTCCTGGCCGGGTGGCAGGACCGCGAGCGTCCCGTGTTGAACAGCATGCGCGCCGCCATCTTTGCGGGCAATCATGGCGTGACGATCCATGGCGTCAGCGCCTTCCCGGCGGACGTCACCGCGCAGATGGTCCGCAATTTCGAAGCGGGCGGCGCCGCGATCAACGCCCTCGCCAAAGCGGTCGATCTTGACCTGAAGATTGTGGCGCTGGACCTTGATCGGCCCACGGCGGACTTCACCTGCCAACCCGCCATGACGGAAGCGGAGTGCCTGACCGCGCTGTCGGCGGGCGCGGATGTCGTGGAACCCGGACTCGACCTGCTGGTCGTGGGCGAAATGGGAATCGGCAATTCGACCGCCGCCGCCGCACTGTGCATGCGGTCCTTCGGTGGATCTGCCGCTGACTGGGTCGGCCCCGGCACCGGTATCGATAGCCAGGGCATCGCGCGAAAAGTGGTCGTGGTGGAACAAGCCATCGCCTTTCATGCCGACGCGCCCATGACGCCGTTTGAAACGCTGCGGCGGCTTGGCGGACGAGAGATTGTCGCCATCGCCGGCGCAATCGTGACAGCACGGCAGCGGCGCATCCCTGTGGTTCTTGATGGATTCATCAGTTGCGCGGCGCTGGCGCCGATCGCTACAGCCTGCCCGGCCATCACCGATCATTGCATCGCGGGGCATCGTTCGGCCGAGCCGGGCCACGGCCGCCTGCTGGATCGGCTGGGCCTTGCGCCCCTGCTCGCACTCGACATGCGGCTGGGTGAGGGCAGCGGCGCGGCAGTCGCCGTCGCGGTGATCCGATCGGCGCTGGCCGCGCATGAAGGCATGGCCACCTTTGCCGAAGCGGGCATTTCCGGAGCGTCATGACCGGATTCCTGCTCCATCTCCTGCGTCACGGCGCGCCTGAAATCACCGGGCGCATGCTGGGGCGGACCGATTGCAGGCCGACGCAGGAAGGCATCGCCGCCTGCGTCGCGCAGGCCAAGGGGCTGGACATCGACATCCATATATCGTCCGACCTCGCCCGTGCGCGACAACCGGGCGAGGCACTGGCAGCGGCATCGGGCCAGCCGCTGATCGTCGATCCGCGCTGGCGCGAACTCGATTTTGGCGACTGGGACGGCATGAGCAGTGCAGAGGTCGACCCGGTGGCGCTGGGGCAGTTCTGGAGCGATCCTGATGGCCGTCCACCACCGGGCGGCGAACGCTGGTCGGCCCTGACCGACAGGGTTAGCGCCGCGATCCATGACCTGACACCACGCCCCACGCTTGTCGTCACCCATGGGGGAGCGATGCGCGCGGCGCTTGCCCTATTGTGCGGGTTCGATGCCCGACAGGTCTGGGCATTCGACTTGCCCTATGCGTCCCTCCTCTCCCTCCACATCTGGCCGGGCGAGACGCTTTCGGCGCAGATAGCAGGATTGCGGTGATGAAGGGTTTCATCCTCGCCCTCCAGTTCCTGACGCGTTTGCCAACGCCGCGCGTCATGGCGGATGAGGCCGCTTTCGCAGCCTCCATACGTTGGTTTCCCGCCGTTGGACTGGTGATTGGCACACTCGTCGCGGGCGCCGCATTTGCCGGTTCCAGATTCGATCCGTGGTTGGGTCCGCTGGCAGCGTTGGGCGTCTGGGTGGCCGTTACGGGCGCGCTACATCTCGATGGGCTGTCGGACCTGGCCGATGCCAGTGGCGCGGCGCATAAGGACAGGGAGCGCCTTCTGGCCGTTCTCGCCGATCCGCATGTCGGTAGTTTTGGGGTAGTCGCTATCGCCCTTCAGTTGATCGCCAAGCTGATCCTGCTGCACAGCGCTGTCGAAGCACAACTATTCTGGCCGCTCATCCTGATCCCCTTTGCCGCCCGGATCGGCCCGCTGGTCTGGACGATCTGGCTGCCGCCACTGCATGAGGGGCTGGCATCGCGTTTTCGGGTGGCTGTCCGTCCTGCCGACATGGCAGTGTGGACTGTCGCGCTCGTCGCTACCGCTTCTGCGTCGCCCTCCATCCTAATGACTGCCCCCCTGATCCTGTGGTGGGGCTGGCAGCTTCGCCGCACCATCGGCGGCATTTCGGGCGATGGTCACGGCGCGGGCATCGAACTGATCGAAACGGCCCTGCTGCTCAGCATGGTTATCCTCTTTCACCTGTGGCCCCGCATATGAACGGCTGGACCTTCCATGGCGGCAGGCTTTCGAAAGCCAAAGCGCATTTCGGCAATGTCGGCGCGCAGTGGCTAGACCTTTCCACCGGCATCAACCCTCATGCCTGGCCGGGCGTATCGAATCTTTCGATCGACTGGCGGTCCCTGCCCGATGTCAAGGCGCTGGAGGCGTTGGAAGCCGCAGCCGCGCATCATTTCGGTGTCGATCCCGCGCATATCTGCGCCGTGCCGGGCACGGAGGTCGGACTGCGGATGCTCGGCGATTGCCTTCCCGGCCCTGCCGCCCATGTCGTGCCGTCCTACCGCACCCATGGCGAGATGGTCATGGGCAGCCGCCCGATCGCCATCACCGATGTGGTGACCATAGCGGGTTCGACACTCATCCTCGCCAATCCCAACAACCCCGATGGCCGGGTTCTAACCGCGTCTGAACTGGCCGGAACATTGCAGCATATTTCGGCCACGGCAGGCTGGCTGGTGATCGACGAAGCCTTTGCCGATGCAACGCCGGACATCAGCCTTGCCAGCCAGATCAGCGACGATCGACCACTCGTCATCTTCCGGTCATTCGGCAAATTCTTCGGTCTTGCAGGCGTTCGTCTGGGCTTCGTTCTGGGACCGCGCACGCTGATCGCACGCTTCCGCGCGAAGCTGGGGAGTTGGCCGCTATCATCAGCGGCGATCGCCATCGGCGCAGCCGCCTATCGCGATGAACGATGGATCGAGGATATGAGGACGCGCTTGCCGATCGATGCCAAGGCGTTGAGCGACATGCTGTTGCGCCACAGCCTCAAGGTCATCGGTGAGTGCCCCCTCTTCGGCCTGATCGAAGTGGATGACGCCGCAACAGTCTTCGAAAGGCTTGCACGCCGCGCCATCCTCACTCGCCCGTTCGATCACAACCCTTCCTGGCTTCGGATCGGCTTGCCCGACAGCGAAGAGGCGCTGGCCCGTCTGGACGACGCGCTCACATATGGCTGATCCCATTGCCCTGACCGCTTTGCTGCTGGATGCCGCCATCGGCTGGCCGCAGGCGCTTTATCGTTGGGTCGGGCATCCGGTCGGGCTGTTCGCACGGATCATCGAGACATGTGAAACGCGGTGGAATAAGCCCGCGCGATCCGACGCATCTCGCCGGGCGCTGGGCATATTGACCGTAGCGATCCTCATCCTCATGGCCGGTGGCCTTGGCCTTTTGCTGCAAGCCCTGCTTGTTCGGCTTCTGGGTCCGTGGAATTGGCTTGGGATAGCCCTGCTCGCCGCCCCGGGGCTAGCCCAGCGCAGCCTTCACGATCATGTCCTGCCTGTCGCCAAGGCGCTCGAAAACAATGATCTCGCCACCGCGCGCATTGCCGTCGGCATGATCGTGGGCCGTGATACCGACAGGTTGGATGACGCCGGGGTAGCGCGCGCCGCGATCGAAAGCCTGTCGGAGAGCTTTTGCGATGGCGTGACGGCGCCCCTGTTCTGGCTCCTCCTGTTGGGTCTGCCGGGCATCTGGATCTACAAGGCGATCAACACCGCCGACAGCCTGATCG
Source organism: Sphingobium aromaticiconvertens (assembly GCF_037154075.1). Taxonomy (NCBI): domain Bacteria; kingdom Pseudomonadati; phylum Pseudomonadota; class Alphaproteobacteria; order Sphingomonadales; family Sphingobiaceae; genus Sphingobium; species Sphingobium aromaticiconvertens. The sequence continues at coordinate 656,952 of NZ_JBANRJ010000001.1, read as the reverse complement.
GCCATCGCGAGAAACGATGGCGCGCTTTCGGCTGGGCGGCGGCGCGCACCGATGACCTGCTGAACCTCCTTCCCGCACGATTGGCGGGCGTCCTGATCTGTCTGTGCGCTGGCCGGGGTTGGCGAGTGATGGCGCGCGATGCGGGCAAGCATGACTCGCCCAATGCGGGCTGGCCCGAAGCCGCGATGGCAGGCGCGCTGGATGTGCGCCTTGCCGGTCCCATCGCCTATGACGGCGTCCTCTCCCCCAAAGCCTGGATCGGTGACGGATCGCCGCAGGCCGATGCGGCCGATGTCCGTCATGCGCTCACCCTGTATCGTCGTGCTTGCCTTTGCCTCTGGCTGATCGCAGGAGGCGTGGCATGGGCGCTGTGATGCTTCAGGGAACAGGGTCGGATGTCGGCAAGTCGGTGCTGGTTGCGGGTCTTTGTCGCGCGCTCGTCAATCGGGGGCTGCGGGTGCAGCCCTTCAAACCGCAGAATATGTCGAACAATGCGGCGGTAACGATCGACGGCGGCGAGATTGGACGGGCGCAGGCCTTGCAAGCGATCGCCTGCAAGGTTGAAGCGCATAGCGACATGAACCCCGTGCTGCTCAAGCCTCAGGCAGACCGAACCTCCCAGCTCATCGTCCATGGCCAAGTACGCGGCACGCTGGGCGCAGGGAATTTCCGCGAGGCGCGCGGCGCGCTGCTGGGCGCTGTGATGGAAAGCTATGGCCGGCTGCGACAGCGATGCGACATCGTGGTGGTCGAGGGGGCCGGGTCGCCCGCCGAGATCAACCTGCGCGCGGGCGACATTGCCAATATGGGCTTTGCCCGCGCGGCAAATGTGCCCGTCATCCTGATCGGTGACATTGATCGCGGCGGCGTGATCGCCGCGATCGTCGGCACGAAGGCCGTCATCGATCCCGCCGATGCCACGATGATCCGGGGCTTCATCATCAACAAGTTCCGGGGCGATCCCACGCTGTTCGAGGATGGCTATCGCCAGATCGAGACGCTGTCGGGCTGGCAGGGGTTCGGCGTCATACCATGGCTGCCCGCCACCGCCCGCCTTCCGAGCGAAGATGCGGTCGTGCTGGAAAAACCACAGGCGACCGATCATCGCCGAAAGCTGGTCGCCTGCCCGATCCTGCCGCGCATTTCCAATTTCGACGATCTGGACCCGCTCAAGCTGGAGGAGGGACTGGAGGTGCGGATGATCCCGCCCGGCCAGCCGATCCCGGCAGAAGCGGACCTCATCATCCTGCCGGGGTCAAAAGCGACGATCGTCGACCTCAAAGCGCTCAGGGCGCAGGGTTGGGACATCGACATATTGGCCCACCATCGCCGTGGACGCGCAATATTGGGCCTGTGTGGCGGATACCAGATGCTGGGCAAACGGATCGCCGATCCTGACGGGATCGAGGGACCAGCCGGAACGATCGAAGGATTGGGGCTGCTGGATGTCGAAACGACGCTGACCCCCATAAAAGCCCTCCGCGCGGTGAGCGGCATGGCCCTTGGGGCACGTTTCGACGGCTATGAAATGCATATGGGCGAAACCACAGGCCCCGACACTGAAAGGCCGCTTGTTCTTTTCGATGACGGTCGGCGGGATGGCGCGTCCAGCGCGGACGGCATTGTGATGGGCAGCTATGTCCATGGCTTGCTGTCGGACGCAGCGCAGCGACGCGCCCTTCTGGCGCGCTTCGGTGTCGAGGGCAGTGGCCGGGATTATCGCGCGTCGATCGACACGGCTCTTGATGAGATCGCCGCTTCGCTGGAGGAGCATGTGGACGTTGACGCGCTGATTGCTCTGTCGGCGGCGTGCGCGCTGTGATGCCGTCCGGCACGCTGTTCGTCCTTGGCGGCGCACGATCGGGCAAGAGCCGCTATGCGCAGGCCCGCGCCGAAGCGTCCGCCGGGAAACTGATCTTCATCGCAACCGCGCAAGCCTTTGACGCGGAGATGACAGACAGGATCGTGCAGCATCGCGCGGATCGTGGCGAGCGCTGGTCGACGGTGGAGGCACCGCTGGACCTTGCCGGGGCCATCGCCGCCCATGACGCGCCCGATACCCTGTTGCTTGTCGATTGCCTGACGCTCTGGGCCTCCAACCTGATGTTTGATGAGCGAGACATCGCCTATGAAACCGAAAATCTGGGGAGCGCGATCGGGGGAGCGCGCGGCGGGATCATCCTTGTCGCCAATGAAGTCGGGCTGGGCATCGTCCCGGACAATGCGCTGGCACGCCGGTTTCGTGACGTTGCGGGATCGATCAATCAGGCAGTCGCTGCTGCGGCTGACGAGGCGGTCATGATGTTTGCCGGCCTCCCCCTATGGCTGAAAAAATCAGGCTAGGCGGAGAAGATCCCGCAAATCTTCGAGGCTGGGTAAAATGGCGGCCGCCAGCAAATGCGATTCCTGCGTTGGCGGCAGCAGGTCCGGCACCATCACGGTCGCGATCCCGGCGGCTGTGGCTGACCGTATCCCCGCATAGCTGTCCTCCACTGCAACCGCGCTTACCGGGTCGATCCCCAGTCCAGCCGCAGCCAGCAGATAAGGCTCAGGATCGGGCTTGGGACGTTCAACGTCGCTGCGGGTTACGACGATATCGAAATTGGAGAGCAGCCCTGCCCGCTCCAGCCGATTCTGGGCAAAGGGAGCGCGCGTAGAAGTGGCGACGGCCATCGGAATGCCCGCGCGCTTTAGATGCTCCAATAGCGGAACAGCCCCCGGCCGCACCGCTATTCCCGCTTCGTTCGCCGCCTCGAACAAGGCATCGCTATCCAGGAAGAACCGGTCCAGTGGGAAATCCGGTCCGAAATGCGCCGCCACCATGTGCTGCGTCGCTTCCCGATGGATGCCCACCATCTGCAACAGCAAATCCTGCGACACGTCCCATCCCAGCGCCGTCCCGGCCTCTGCCATGGCGCGCAGATGCGCAGCTTCCGTGTCCAGCAAAGTGCCATCCATGTCGAAGATGACCGCCCTGACGGGATCGGGAAACGTGTTCGGGACGACGGGGTATAGGGTTGAAGGCTGATCGACGAACATCGTCTCCCTATGGCCTATCACCCCGGTTTTAGCGATTGCAATGCGCGCGGCCCTGCTTGCGCGCGCAGCACCGTGCCCCGTCAAGCGATCAGATTGACCGCCACGATCATCAAGATGCAGGCCAGGATGGGACGCAATATCGATTCCCGGACGTGCGATGCCAACAGGCTGCCAACGATGATCCCCGGCACGGACCCCAGCAACAGCGATCCCAACAGCGGGAAATTGACGGTTCCCAGCCACCAATGGCCTATCCCCGCGACAAAGGTGAGCGGCACCGCATGGGCAACGTCACTTCCCACGATCCGGACCAGAGCCGTGCGCGGGTAGAGGATGAGGAGGACCGTCGCACCGATCGCCCCGGCGCCCACAGAGGTCACGGTGACGGCAGCACCAATGATAACGCCAAGCCCGATAGTAAGATTCCGCGTCAGGGCGGCGCTGCGATTCTGCCCGTGATTGCGTGACCATGCGAGTATCTGTTCCTTGCCCAGCAGCGCGAGGCCCGTCAGCAGCAGCATGATGCCCAGCGTGACCTTTATCGGGTCTACAATCGCCGCAGAAGGCGGCCCGACGGAGGATAGCAACAGCAGGGACGCGACGGCGGCAGGCATGCTGCCGACGGCCATCCAGCCGACGATGTGCCAGTCGACCGCCTGCTTCCAACCATGCACCATGCTGCCGACGCCCTTGGTCACGCAGGCATAGAGCAGGTCGGTGCCGACCGCGGCTGCCGGATGAAAATTGAACAGCAGGACAAGGATGGGCGTCATCAGGGAACCGCCGCCGACCCCAGTAAGACCCACCAGCGCGCCCACGACGAACCCGGCGAGCGAATAGAGCGGGTTAAAGAACGTCATGATATATTCCGCAAATCAGCGACCGGGGATTCCACACGCTTTCGCCAGACGAAGCGCGAACCATGCAAGCCTTCAAGGCTGGAGAGACGATATGCGGCGTTGCGCGCGACGACGTGAGGCGATTCGGGACGTCAGCCAGCCGCCCACCAGCGGTAGAACCGCCAGCGCCAGACCCAGCCCCATCAACCACCGCACATCCATCATATCATCCGTCCCCCATGTCCGAGCCGCGAAATAGCCCGGCGCGAAGAGAAGGGGAACCCACAGGATGGCAGAACCGACATTGGCAAGCTGAAACAGCCGATGATCCATCCTCAGCACCCCCGCGACCAGCGGGACGGTTGCCCGGACCAGCCCCAGAAAACGGCCAAGAAAAATGGAGGCGAAACCGAATCGCCGGAAAAACAGGCGCGCTCGCGCCACCATCGGGCGATGCTGACGCAGCGGCCAGCGGCGATAGGCGGACGGGCCGATCCTTCGACCCAGACCATAGGATATCCAGTCCCCGGCCATGGCCCCCAGCACCGCCCAGGCGATCACAGGCGCAGGCGCCAATATGCCGCTCCCCATCAGCCCGCCAATCGCGATCATCAGGGCGGTGGCAGGGACGAACAGGCCAATGACGACGAGCGATTCTGCTAGCGTGAGCAGGCCGATGACCGGACCGGCTAGCATTGCATTGGCAGCGATAAAGGCAAGCAGGCGCGCTGCGCTATCGTCCAATGCGGTATTCCATGGCGTTGATCAGGACCATGTCCTTGCCAAAGCCTCCGCCGTCGCGTCGATGGCCCCCGGGTCGGTTTCCCCCGTCAGCGCATAGGATGTATCGCCCCGACGCCAATAGGCGACGGATTGTGCACCTTCGCGCACCGCATCGGGCCGCTCCGGCGCTGAAGTCCGCCCACGCACAGCGTAAAGCGACAGCGGCTCGCCCTGCCCGGTCCTGACTGCGACCAGCAGGGCCGGGCCATCGTTCGACGGGAAAAGCTGGACATCCGTAACGTGCCAAGCGGCGGGGATGACGGGCATGTCGATCCGCGTCTTGGTCAATATCTCCCTTGCGTCAAAGCGCGGGGTTTCGAGCTGGGACGCCATCGCCGCGCGCACCATGGCCGTCCGGTGGGATGCCACCGCATAGCCCACATAATCGGGCGGCCCGTCGATCGACATCGCGAACAGGGCCGCCGCCGCCATCCCGGTGACGGCCATTCCACCGAATGGCGCAGCCCTGCGCCAGAAGGCGCGCGGCGGCGGCTCCGCCAGCCGACTGGCCGCCTCCCGCATCTCCTCCGACGGCGCCTGCGCGTTCCCCATCAGGATTTTCAGCGCGCTCTGGCTGCCAAGGTCGGCCATGACCTGTGCCGCCAGTGCCGGATGCTGCGCCAGATGATTTTCCACCATATATTTACGCGGCAGGTCCAACTGGCCGTCGACATAAGTGTCCAATTCCAATTGCGTGGGCTGGTCATTCATCGTCGCGTCCTCCCACCACTCTCAATGTGCCTTGCACCTTGGCGCCTCCCTCTTCGCGAAAGACCCGCAACGTCGCGCGTGCGCGGCTGAGCCGGGACATGACCGTACCGATGGGCACGCCCAGAATATGAGCGGCATCCTGATAGCTGACGCTTTCGACCGCCACCAGATGCAGCACCTCGCGCTGCTGCGTGGGAAGGGCGGCGAAGGCCCGCGCCACCTCGTTCAGTTGCGCCACCTGCTCCTGCTCAGGCCCCAGCTCCGTCACCAGCGTCTGGGCGAAGCGATCATTGCGTCGCGCCTCGGCCGCCTCACGCCGCTTGCTGGAAACGAAGATGTTGTGAACGATGGCCAGCAACCAGCCGCGCCGCGATCCGTCCGGCCTGAAGCTTGCCCGCTTCTCCATCGCCCGGAGCAACGCGTCCTGCACCACGTCGTCAGCCGCCTGGTCATCGCGCGTCAGCGACCGGGCATAGCGCCGCATCGCGCCAAGATCGCTCAATATGTCCGTGGAGTCGTGATCCAGCATGATGTCTATACGCTTTGGTGCATCATTTTATTCCCAACAAGGGCAGGGGTGCGTCAAATTCGTCGAGGCAGGCGCGATAGCAGGCATGGACGCCGCCCAGAATCTCCTCCCACAGATAGGCTTCCGCAGTAAGGGACGCAGCCCGCCCCAGCGCTGCTCGGGCAGCCTTGTCGCGGATGAGCCGGTCGGCTGTCTTCGCATAAGCCCCCACATCGCGCGGTTCCACCAGCAGGCCGGTCCTGCCATGGTCGATCAGCGCCGATGCGCTCGCCACGTCGGCGGAAACCACCGCCAGACCACTGGCCATCGCTTCCAGATTGACGTTGCCAAAGGCCTCAGTAACGCTGGGGTTGATCAATATGTCCGCGCTCGCCACGGCGCGGCCCAGCGCTTCGCCCTCCAGATGCCCAAGGAAATTCGCATTGTCGAGACGGGCGGCAAAAGCGTTGCGGGCCGGCCCCTCACCAATGATCATTGGACGAACATGATACCCCGACCGCCGTAGAGCAGCGATCGTGTCAATGAAGATATCAAGCCCCTTTTCCAACACCAACCTGCCGAAAAACAGCGGCGCGACATCCTCCGGACCATAGCCAAGCGACTGTCTGTATCCCTCATCCCGCTTTGCCGGATGGAATAAGCGTCGATCGACCCCGCGCCCCCAGATGGAGACTTTGCCCGCACCATGCCTGGCCGCCATCGATGCGGCGATGGGCGCGGTCGGGGCGAGAATATGGCTGCTGTCAGCGTAAAAGCGGTCGAGATAGCGTTCCACCGGTCGCCGCAACGCGGAAAGCCGATAATAATCGAGATATGTCTCGAACCGCGTATGCAGGCTGGTGACGACCGGAATGCCTTTGGCCAACGCATATTTCTGCGCCTGCCGACCCAATAGATCAGGCGCGGAAAGATGGATTAGATCGGGCGCGAAGTCCTGAAGGTCGCGCTTCGCCGCGCGCGTCAGGCCAAGGGCGATGCGATATTCCGGCCGTCCCGGAATCCCGACGGAACGCACCGGCCTTATGTTGCCGACCGATGCAAAGGCCGGTCGGGCAGCGACCGGCGTATAAACCCTGACCGATGCACCGGCCCGATCGATCAGATGGCCGACCAGCCGGTTCAGCGCCTGATTGGCGCCATCCCGCACACAGTCATAATTGCCGGAAAACAGAGCGATCCGAAGCGGGCGACGGTCCAGCGATGGACTGACGGGATTTTCATTGTCCGCCCGCAATATCGACGGTTCGTAGGACCAGGACAGTATTTTCTTGAGCGCAGTCATGCCCCGTTTACGCGCGCCGACGCCCGCTTATTCCATAGTCGCTCCAATCAGGCGCGCATCGTGCCTGTATCCATGAACCGCTGATGCCAGGACAGGGCCTCGGCAGGGAGCGAGGGCGCGTGGCGGCCATAGGCCCCGGCCATCGCCCGATCGAAATAGTCGCGCAAGACGTCGCGATACGCCGGATGGGCACAGTTTTCGATCACCAGTGCGGCACGCTTGCGCGGGCTGAGGCCGCGCATATCCGCAAGCCCCTGCTCAGTCACCAGCACCGCCACATCCTGCATGATATGGTCGACATGCGCCACCTGCGGCACGATCGCGGAAATCGCTCCGCCCTTCGCGGTCGAAGGCGTCATGAAGATCGAGATATAGGCGTTGCGCGCAAAATCCCCCGATCCACCGATACCGTTCTGGACACGCGACCCCATCACGCAGGTCGAATTGACGTTGCCGTAAATGTCGGCCTCAATCAGCCCGTTCATGGCGATGCAGCCCAGTCGCCGGATAAGTTCGGGATGATTGCTGATCTCCTGCGGACGCAGGATCAGCCGATCGCGATAGCGCGCCATCTCCGCATTGATCCGCAGCGCAGCGTCCGGGCTGAGCGAGAAGGCGGTGGCCGACGCAACCCGCAACCGCCCGGAATCCAGCAGGTCAAGCATGCCGTCCTGAATCACCTCGGTATAGGCGGTCATGTCATGGAACGGTCCATCGGCTAGGCCCGCCAGCACGGCGTTGGCGATATTGCCCACACCCGACTGAATCGGCAACAACGACGCAGGCAGCCGCCCCTTGCCGACTTCATGCTCAAGGAAGTCCAGCAGATGCGCGGCGATGCCCCGCGCGGTTTCATCGGGCGGCGTGAAAGGCAGGTTGCGGTCCGGCGCATCCGTCTCGACGATTGCGATGATCCTGTCCAGGTCGCAGCGGAAGGTCGGCTGACCGATCCGGTCATCGGGCCGAACAAGGGGGATAGGCACGCGATGGGGCGGCAGGGCCGTGCCGTAATAAATGTCGTGCATCCCCTCCAGCGCCGGATTCTGCCAGCGGTTGACCTCCAGGATCACGCCCTGCGCATGGTCGAGCCATGTCTTGTTGTTGCCGACCGAGGAAGAAGGCACCAGCGAGCCGTCCGCGGTGATCCCCGTCACCTCGATCACCGCGACGTCGAGCGGTCCCAGAAAACCCTGCCACGCCATCGGCGCGACCTGGCTGAGATGCATGTCGAGATAGTCCATCTCGCCCCGATTGATCCGTTCCCGCGCGATCGGATCGGAATTATAGGGAAGGCGCAGCTCGATGCCATCGGCCTTGGCCAGCGCACCGTCCAGTTCCGGCCCGGTCGAGGCGCCCGTCCAGATCTTGACGCGCATCGGGCGCCCGGCGGCATGTTCCGCCTCGATCCGCTTGCCAAGCGCGGTCGGCACGGCCTTGGGATAGCCCGACCCTGTAAAGCCGCTCATCCCCACGGTCATGCCATGCGTAATCAACGCAGCCGCCTCTTCGGCGGACGTCACGCGCCTGTGCAGGCGATGATCTGCGATACGGGTCGACATCGTCGGTCATCCCTTCCCGGAAATTGCCGCAGGTCGTGCCTGCGACTTCATTTCCCGATGTTTGAACAGTGCGTAGTCAAAGACAATATCGAAAATATCTGCATCACCTGTGCTATATTCGTTCAGATGAATGACCTTGTCCGCGCCCTTCGCTTGTTCGTCCGTCTGGCGGAACAACCCAGCTTCTCCGCTGTCGCGCGCCATGTCGGGCAAAGCCACACCACCGTGGCGCGATCCATCGGCGAGCTGGAAGCGCATTTCGGCGTCCTTCTGTTCCAGCGATCGACCCGTCGGCTGGCGCTGACGCGCGATGGCGAACGGCTGCTTGCCCATGCCACGACCATCATCGAACAGGTCGATCAGGCGGAGGCTGAACTGGCGGGCACGGTCGCGGCGCGCGGTCTGGTCCGCGTCGGGATCACGACGGCGCTCGGCCTCCATTATGCCGAACGTCTGGGCGAGTTGAGAGCGGCGCATCCCCATCTGTCGATCGACTTCATCATTGCCGACTGGCGCAATGATGCCGCCGACCCCGGCCTCGACCTACGAGTACGGATCGACGAGGCCGAAGGAGAAGGCCTGCGCAAACTGGGCGACACACCGCGCCTGCTGGTGGCGGCGCCCCGCTATCTCGCGGTGCGGGGCGTACCGCAGACGGCGAGCGAGCTGACCGATCATGACTGCATCACTTACGGCTATGAGGCCCGCCCCACGCCATGGGAAATCGGCGACCAGCGCCTGCATGTCACAGGCTATCTGCGGACCAACAGTAGCGAAGCGGCCATGCGCGCCGTGCGCGGCGGGCTGGGGATCGGGCTATTGCCGCAGATACAGGTCGGCGAGGATATTGCTCGCGGCCTGCTCGTCCCGCTGCTCCCCGATATCGCCGTTCCCCCGGTTCCCGTATCGGTGGCGCATCCCTTCATCGGCATGAGGATGCCCGTGCGTGTCCAGGTGGTGCTGGAGTTTCTGGCCAGCGCCTTTCCAGATGCGGACAGGATGGCACAATCAGCTCGTCCTCTCGCCTGAAAGCCTCATTTGTCCGTGACGGGCACGCTGATCTCCACGGACGAGCCGGGCGCATCGCGCAACCTGACGAACAGCTTGCCATTGCGTGGCCGGGGCACATCAATGGCCGTGCCGGTGAACCCTTGCGGAACCGCTGCCGATTGTTGGAACGCCGCGTCGCTGGCGACAGAATCGATGAGGAAGAGACTCGTGCCCGTCAAACGGCAGGGCACATCCCCCGTCGGACAGGTCACGCCTTGTATCTGGGGAAGCCGCACCAGCGTTCCCAGCGGTTGCCAATTCCCCTGAACACCCTTCTGGACAAGGCGAAAGACCAGCGGACCAGCGGTCGAAGGACCAAGTTTCGCAAGCTCGAATGTCGCAATCGCGACCTGCGGGCTTTCCAGCCTGAACCCGCTGCCATCGGCAAGCCTGATCGCCGCGGACTGATCCTCGGTCGCGATTTCGAGGCTGTCGGCGCTGGTCAGACGCGTCCCGTCGATCGCGCGCACCGAAAGGGCTATCCCGGCATCATCCGGCAGCATCTTGGCATCGGTCAGCCGGACCGGGATCGCCGCTTTGCCCGCCGCCCGGTCGAGCGACATTGACAGAAGTTCAAGCGCGGGGCGCGCGGGCAATATCCTGACCGGCAGGGTGACCGTCCGTCCATCCTTCAACGCCAGCCGGGCATTGCCCCCCTGCCCCTTGGCAAAGGCCCGCGCTTGCGCTCCGTCCACAGCGATGACTTGCAACTTATCGACATCTCCGTCACGACGCAGTTCGCCGGGCTGGAACATCGCCCCTGCAAGATCGATGCTCGCCACCTGATCCAGCCTGCGACCCGTCAGCACGGCCTTGTCATCCCCGGCATAGAGCGTCAGGCCATCGATACGGCTCGTCTCGCCATAGGCCTGCACCGTCAGGCTGGTCGGCTCCTTGATCCCATATTGCTTGATCTTCAACGTCAGCTTGCCGGGGGAGGCTTTGGCCAGCGGAAGCGTGACGGCAATGCTATCCTCATCCGTCACCGCCCATGTTGCCGATTGATCCGGCGCGGACGCCTGCTGGACGACGATGCTTTCGACACAGGCGGCGGCGGCCCCATCGATCGAAAGCAGATTGTCCCGTCCGACGATCAGCCCTTGAGCATCGCCCGCCATTTGCCACGCTTTCTCCCCGGAAAATTGCAGCGTGACACCCGGCCCGTTAAAGGCGCTAAAACCCCAGTTGCCAGCAATTGCACCAGCGATGGACCTGTCGAAATCCGCGGGCTGCAATGCCTTGCTCAGTACATATCCGCCTTTGTCGGCCCGCGCCGTCAGCGGAACGCTGACATCCTTGCCGCTCCGGTCCTTGACCTTCAGCATCATGTCGCGGGCATAGCCGGTGGAATAGATAAGCGGCGCGCCCTCCATCGGGATCACAAAGTCAGGGCGGCTCACACAGATGGGCGCGTTGCCCTTGGCACGCAGGGGCGGCGGCGTTCCCGCCTCGATCGCAGGCAGGCCTGCGACCAGCACCGACTTGGGCTTGGCAAAGGACGGCGCCGTGTTGAGGATCAAAGACAGGCTGTCGCCCTGTGGCACGCCAAGGGCGGGCAGATATTGAAATTCAGGATTGTTGAACGCGCCGAAAATGCGCGCCACATCGCGAACCACGCCGATATAGGCGCTATAATAGCCCAAGCCCGCTTCGCGTGTGGCACTGATTTGAAAGGCAAGGTCGGCGGGCGCACCGGTCAGCGTATCGGTCAGCGAACTGCTATGCACATCGGTCAGCACCAGCGTATCGCGATTTTCGATCAGGCACGCCGCCTGCAATTCCACCACCTTGTCGAGGCAATCGGCATTCAGCTTGATCGCCAGACTGGTGGACAGGGTTGGCGCAACGGTCCGCAGATATTCAGGATGGGTATTTTCCTGCGCCTGAATGCCCGCCATGAACGCATTGAGCCGCGACCGGTCGAGCGACGCCTGATTAAGATCCTGCGTCACGCGCACGAACTCGCCCGGCTTGCCCCGCACGGCATCGGCGATCGTGCCGAAGTCGCCGCCCGTTTCCGGCACCATGAACAGCACGATCTGCCGCGCGCCCTTCGGCACGGTCAGATGCAGGCTCCTGTCCTTGTCCTTCTTTTTCCAGGTTTTTGCGCTGTCGATCCAGTCCTTGGGCGGGGGATTGGTGGCCCCGTGCAGGAAGGCGGAAACCAGCAGATAATTTTGCGACTGATCGGCCGGCAGGTCCGCGCTGATGTCCAGCACATCGCCGGCGGCAAGGTTGGGCACCTGCCCGACAGGCAGCGTCACCCCATCACGCGTCACGCGGACCTTCAACATGGGTCCGGCCAGATCAAAGGGCGCGGGATCGGCGGCGCGGACCGTCGACAACAACAGGGGAGCCACCGCAAGGCAGGCTGCCGCGCCACGCAACAGCCTGCCCATATTCCTATCAGTACATTTCATGCGTCTATGGTGCAGGGTCATCCCCGGACGTCAAGCCCCGCAACCGGGCAAAGACGCCGGAGCGCCCGTCCCCATGGCCAGACAGGATCAATATCTGGTGCGGATCGTGGCGAACACCGTCCGGCCCGTCTCCGGGAAGCCATCGGTCAATGTATAATAGTCATCGAACAGGTTGCGTGCGCCAAGCCCGACCTCGACCCCATCGGTGATCGCATAATCCGCCCGGATGCCCACATTCACATAGGCGCCGGTGCGGTAATAAAGCTGGGGCTGGGTCGCGGGCGTCGCCGTGAACAGCGTCCAGCGGTTCGACGCCAGGTCGACGCTGGGCACGATATGCAGCCGCTCGGCCGGCGCCCAGTCCAGATAGGCAAAGCCCTTGTGCGTCGGTACGCCGGTCGGGCGGAAACGCGCATTGGACGGGTCGGTCAGGTCGCGCTTGATCCCGGTATAGTTCATGCCAACGTCCAGCCCCGGCATCAGCGTGGCCGACACCGACAGTTCGACACCGTAATAGTCGCCCTTGCCGACATTGCGGCTCTGGCTGAGATTGGTGAGCGCGCAGCCCGGCGTGGCCGTCGCGGGTGGCTTGTTGGAGGCCGTGCAAGGATAGGCAGGCGTCGGCACGCTGAAGATCGCATTCTCCACCCAGCTATAGAAGACCGCGCCCTCCACCCGCAATGCGCCATTGGTCCATGCGCCGCCGATCTCGGCGTTGGTCGCCCGCTCCGCCTTCAAGTCCGGATTGGGGATGGCAGTGTTGAAACGCTGACTGAACCGCTCGAATATGGTCGGAAAGCGCGCCCGCGACGACAGGCTGGCATGAAGCTGCACCGCTTCGCTGGCCCGCCAGTCGAACCGCCCCTGCGCATTCCACGCATCGCTGTCACGGCGCGGATAGTTGTAGATGACAGCGGGCGTGCCCGACGTGCCAAGCGGCGAGCCATATTCCTCCGCCCGCTTCAGGTCTCGCCAATCGAAACTGCCGCCCAGCGTGAAGGTGAGATCGGGGGTCAGCTTCAGCTCATTTTCGATCGCCGCCGAATAGGTATTTTCGGTCTGCGTCTGCCGTGGTTCCGTCGTCGGCGCGCCAGCGGTCGAAAAGCTGGTCTGGAACTCCACATGCTTGTCATGGCGATAGTGGAAGGCCAGACGCAGCGTGTCGGCCTCGCTTGGCCGGAAATCCAGTTGCGCCGATCCGCCCCACGCCTTGTCCTCATAGGGGCTGTCAAAAGCGAAGGGGCGGCTCTGCGTCGTCAGCGTCCGGTCGTTGAACGAGCGCAACATACTGTCGAACTGATTATAATAGGCCCGCGTCTTAAGCGTCGCGCGGTCGCCCAGCGCGGTGGTCGATAGGAAATAAACGCTGCTGATGTCCCAGGACGGCCAGTCCCAGAAGCGCGGCGTCGTCACTATATCACTGATGTGCAGCGGCGCACCCTTCGACCCTTCCTGATGGGTATAGCTCAATGCATATTCGTCGGTCGCGTTCGGGGTGAAGCCGACCTTCGCGTTTACGCGCCAATCCTGTGTGCGCGAAAAGTCACGTGTGCCGCCATCCTCCAGCGCGGGATTGCGCGGGGTGAAGTCGTTGGGCAAGTCCCAATGATCGGTGACATTGCGGGCATAGCTGGCCTGCGCATACCATGTATCCTGCTTGGTCCCGATCAGGGCGGAGGTTGAATAGCCCGCATAATCGGTGTCATTGTCGACATTGACCGCGCCGCGTATCTCGACATCCAGCGCCTTGGTCGGCTTGCGGGTGACGAGGTTGATCGCGCCCCCCATCGCGCCCGGCCCGTCGAGGACGGAAGCATAACCCTTCGCCACCTGAATCTCGCCGATGTCGGAGGTCAGGAAGCGGCCATAATCCAGCCGATTGTCGGCGGGCAAATAAACGCGGATGCCGTCGATCGACAGCGGAACCTGAAACCGGTCGAAGCCGCGCACGAAGACCAACCGTTCGTTGCGCGTGCCGCCGCTGTTGCCTGAGGACACGCCGGGCATCAGGTTGATCGCGTCATCCAGCGAACTGCGGCTGAAGGTGTAGATCGCCTCCGACGACAGCGTGCTACTGTCGATGGCGATGCCCTCCGTGCGCGGCGCGGTGACGATGATCTGTCCCAGCGAAAAGCGATCGCCCCGATCCTGCCCCTCGACATCCGGGGCCGTGTCGGTCTGCGCCAAGGCGGTGGTGCCCATCGCGCTGGACACCAGCAGCGCAGAGAGAAGGACAGATCGCATATATTTTTCCCCTTTCATGGTCGTTCGATCCACTATATCACGTCGTATATAGAGTTTGATCCGGGAAGGAACCCCATGCGCCGCCTGCTTTTTTCCGTATCGATACCGCTGTCCCTGATCGCTCTGCCGGCGCCGGTTTCCGCACAGGAGATGGGTGTTCCGGCCCCCTGTGCCGCCCCCGCCGATCTGCCGGAGGCTCTGGCTGGCTGGCGAAACCCGGCACCCGCGACAGCAGGCAACGTGCAGGCAAAAGCGGTCGCGCTGCCCCCCGGCAAGGCCGTCATCCTTGCGCTGCTGCCGACGCCGAAAGTCACTTACCCTCTCCGTCCCGAAAAGCCCGGCGGCTCGGTCAGCTTCGGTGGTCTTGCCAGCTTCACCGTGGCGCAGACAGGCACATGGCGCGTCGCGCTGGGGTCTGGCGCTTGGGTCGATGTGGTGAAGAATGGCAAGGCGATGACGTCGATCGCACATGGCCATGGTCCCGACTGTTCGGGCATCCGCAAGATGGTCGACTACAGCCTGACGCCGGGCCGCTATGTGCTTCAGGTCGCGGCCAATGGCACAGACAGCCTGCCGCTGCTGGTGACGCGCCTGCAGTGAATCGCCTGTTGCGGATGGCCTGCGTGCTGGCCGGGGCGATGTTGCTGGTTGCGGCTAGCAGGGATTTGCACTGGCGTTTGGCTAATGGCGTGGAGTCGCCGCCAGTCCCCACCGACAACCCGATGAGCGACGCCAAGGTCGAACTGGGCCGTCGCCTCTTCTACGATGCCGACCTGTCGGCCAACGGCACGCTGGCCTGCGCCGGGTGCCATGAGCAGAAGCGCGGCTTTGCCGATGGTAACGCGACCCGCCCCGGCGTGCATGGCGATCCGGGCCGACGCAACGTCCCCGGCCTCGCCAATGTGGGCTGGATGGCGCATCTCACATGGGCAGATCCACGGAACGACACGCTTGAATCGCAGGCGCTGGTGCCCCTGCTCGGCGAACGCCCGGTGGAGATGGGCATGAAGGGACTGGAGGCCGAACTCCCGCGCAGACTGAGCGCCGATGCCTGTTATGCCATTATGTTCAAGCGGGCTTTCCCCGAACAGGACGGTCGGATCGATACCCGTACCGTCGCCGCCGCACTGGCCGCGTTCCAACGCACGATGATCGCGCTCGACACGCCATGGGATCGTTTTCAGGCGGGCGCGACAGAGGCACTATCGCCCGCCGCCCGTCAAGGCTCGACGCTGTTCGCCTCCTCCGGCTGCGCACAATGCCATAGTGGTCGGGATCTAAGCGATGGCGCTTTTCATCGGCTCGGCCCGATCGATGCCCGCGATCCGGGGCTGGCGGAGGCCACCGGCGATCAGGCCGATGCCGGTCGCTTCCGCACCGCACCACTGCGCAATGTCGCCATCACCGGTCCCTGGCTCCACGACGGATCGGCCAAGACGCTGGGCGACGCCATTGCCCGCCATCCCGCGTCGCCCCCGGCCTCGGCGATACCGACGCTGATAGCCTTTCTAGAGGCGCTGACCGATCAGGGCTTTCTAACCAACCCACGCTTTGCCATGCCCGACCGCGCCTGCGGCAAGCCCCTTTAGGTAAGCGGCAGCGGCGTGTCGCGCACGCCCTCAATCAGCACAGAGCCGATTGCCAGTTCCGCAACCTCCCCTTCCAGCGCCCGATAGGCGCGCAGGACGGCCCGGCCATGCTCTGTCACCCTCGCGCCCCGCTCCTTGCCGCCGCCTGCCAGCGTGTCGACCAGCGGCTCACTCCAGCACCGTCGCATCGCATCGACCAGCAGCCATGCCCGACGATAACTCATCCCCAGCGCGCGTCCGGCACCCGATATGGACCCTTCACGATCAATCGCTTCCAGCAGGTCGGCCTTGCCGGGACCAAAGGCAATCTCGTCCCCGCACAATAGCTGCATCTTCACCTTGAGATTGCCGACGCGCATGATTGCCTACCCCTAGTCGCGCAGCCGTTCGGCGTGCCAGCGCAGATGCTCTGCCATGAAGGTGGAGATGAAATAATAGCTGTGATCATAGCCCACACGAAGGTTCAGCGTGAGGGCTATGCCAGCCTTCTCACACGCCGCCTGCAATAGTTCAGGTTTGAGCTGCTCGGTCAGAAACGGGTCCGCCCCCCCCTGATCCACCAGCAGCGCGGGCACGCGTGCGCCATCTTCGATCAGGGCGACGGCATCATGCTGGCGCCATGACGCCCCCTCTTCACCCAGATAGCCCGCCAGCGCCTTTTGCCCCCACGGCACCTGCCCCGGCGCGACGATCGGCGCAAAGGCGGACACTGCGCGGAACCGGTCGGGATGGCGAAGACCGATGGTGAGTGCGCCATGCCCGCCCATGCTATGGCCCATGATCGACTGACGGGCCAAGTCGGCGGGAAAATGCGCCCCGATCAGGGCTGGCAGCTCTTGCGTGACATAGGACCACATCTTGTAATGGGTCGCGAAGGGCGCCTGCGTCGCATCGACATAGAAACCCGCACCCAGCCCGAAGTCATAGGCATCCGCCGGATCATCAGGCACAGCCCCGCCCCGTGGGCTGGTGTCCGGCGCAACGAAGATCAGGCCCAGTTCGGCGCAGGCCGCGCGAAACTCGCCCTTTTCCGTCACATTGGCGTGGGTGCAGGTGAGGCCCGACAGATACCAGACCACCGGCAAACTAGCGCCAGGCGCATGGGGCGGTACGAAGACGGAGAATGTCATCTCCGTCTTCGTCTGCTCCGACGCATGGCGATAGACGCCCTGCGTGCCGCCAAATGCCTTGGCCGTCGATATGGTTTCCAGCGCCGTGCTCACCTGCGTCATGCCACCCGGTACAAACCGCACAATTTATTGCCCGCCGGATCACGCATGTAAGCGAGATACAACTTGCCGAAGCTCGCTTCGCGCACGCCGGGCGGATCTTCGCACGTCGTGCCACCCGCTGCGATACCCGCCGCATGCCAGGCATCAGCCTGCTCGGGCGATGCCATCGCAAAGCCAATAGTCCCACCGTTTGCGTGGCAGGCCGGCGCGCCGTCGATCGGCTTGGTCAGCATGAACAGGCCACCTCCATGCATGTAGATGATGCGCCCGTTGTCATCGGCGAAACCCGGCTTCCCGCCGATCGCCTGAAAGGTCGCATCATAGAAAGCCTTGGACGCCTCAATATCCTTGGCGCCGAGCATGACGTGGCTGAACATAGCCTCTCTCCTTTTATCGTTAGAATACCACGACGCTGCGGATACTCTCGCCAGCATGCATCAGGTCGAAGCCCTTGTTGATCTCGTCCAGGGCCAGGACATGGGTGATCATCGGATCAATCTCGATCTTTCCGTTCATATACCAGTCGACAATCTTGGGTACGTCGGTACGGCCCTTCGCCCCGCCAAATGCAGTCCCACGCCAGTTGCGCCCGGTCACAAGCTGGAACGGCCGCGTGCTGATTTCCTTGCCCGCTTCGGCCACGCCGATGATGATGCTGGTGCCCCAGCCGCGATGGCAGGCTTCCAGCGCCTGCCGCATGACGGTCGTGTTACCGGTGCAATCGAACGTGTAATCCGCCCCGCCATCGGTCAGCGCGACCAGATGCGCGACGATGTCGCCATCAATATCCTTCGGGTTTACGAAGTGGGTCATGCCGAACCTGCGGCCCCATTCCTCCCGGTCCGGGTTGATGTCGACACCGATGATCATGTTCGCACCCGCCATCCGCGCGCCTTGCAGCACATTGAGGCCGATGCCGCCCAGACCGAAGATGATGACATTGTCGCCAACCTGCACCTTGGCGGTATTGACCACCGCCCCCACGCCCGTCGTCACGCCACAGCCGATATAGCAACTCGTCTTGAACGGCGCGTCCTCGCGGATTTTCGCGACCGCAATCTCGGGCAGGACCGTGAAGTTGGAGAAGGTCGAGCAGCCCATATAGTGAAAGATCGGCTGTCCCTTGTAGGAAAAGCGGGTCGTTCCGTCCGGCATCAAGCCCTTGCCCTGCGTCGCGCGGATCGCAGTGCACAGGTTGGTCTTGCCCGACAGGCAGCTTTTGCACTGGCGGCATTCGGGGGTGTAGAGCGGGATCACATGGTCGCCGGGCTTCACTGAGGTAACGCCTGCTCCAACCTCGCGCACGATGCCTGCGCCCTCATGGCCCAGAACGGACGGGAAAATCCCCTCGCTGTCCAGCCCATCCAGCGTATAGGCATCGGTATGGCAGATGCCCGTCGCCATGATCTCGACCAGAACTTCGCCCGCCTTGGGGCCTTCCAGATCCAGTTCAACAATCTCCAGCGGCTTCTTGGCTTCGAATGCAACCGCGGCTCTTGTTTTCATGTCTGGCTCCCGAATTTGATGGGGCAGCATCAGTCTTGCGCCCTGTGCAGGCGAATAGGCCTTGCAGGGAGTGAGGGCAAGGTGACAGGCCGTTTAGAAGCGCATGATCGAGTGCTTTTTCTCAGCGCCTGGAGATGGCCGTGATGAAATCTGCAGCCTGCTGCGCGGCGGCAATACCGTCAGGCGAGGTATCGACCTCCACATAGCCCAGCGCAGAGGTAATCGCGGCCAGCCGCGGCAGGATGGCGGCATAGTCCATCTCCCCCTGCCCGACCGGAACGGCCTTGTCGGTGGGAGACTTGCCCCTGCGTCGATCGATGTCCTTAAGATGCAGGGACACCACGCGCGGCCCCAATGCCTTGATCAGCGCCAGCGGGTCCTGACCGCCAAACCAGGCCCAGGCCAGGTCGACCTCGAAGGAAAGCGTCTGGGGCGGGATAGCGCGCGCCATCAGGTCGAACGGCCTTTCGCCATCCAGCGGCGTAAAATCATACCAGTGATTATGATAGGCCAGGGTCAAGCCAAGCGAAGCCGCCCGCTCACCCAATCGCGCCAGTTGCGGCAGCCATCCGTCAAAGGCCGCTCGCGTGGTCTGGCCAAGTTGCCGTCCGGCAATGAACACCGGCGCCGTGGTCATGGCGACGATCTTGGCGCCGATATCCACGGCTTGTCGCAATTGCAGGTCATGGTTGGCGTTGCGGACACCCAGGCGCACCACGCCGACCTCCATCTTCGCCGCGCGCACCATCCGGGCCTTGTCCTGCGGCATAGGTTCATCCGCCGAGGGACCACCATAGCCCGACAGGCGAAAGCCGAAGCGGCGATGGCCAAGCGCCGCGACCCGTTCGAGCGTACCGGCATAGTCACGCGCCAGTTCCCGCGCGACCGTGACATCGGTCAGGTTCAGTTCTGCACGCGATCGTCGAAGGGTCGCTCCCGCGAACGGGCTCGCCAGCGACGCGATACCCAAGGCGGCGGCGCCCGTCAGCGCAGCGCGACGACTGATCACCGCGTCACCTCGATCGCAGCGACCACCGCCTTGCCGCCATTGCCCGTAAAGTCGATCTTGAGCTGTCCGCCCTTCACCGTGACCGGGAAGCTTTTGGCCAACCCGCGCAGCGGACCGCCTGCTTCCTTCAGGACACTGAACGCGGGCAGCACCGTCTTGCCATTGGCGGCGATGATCATCGTCACGGCCTCGTCCCCCGATGTGCGCGGTTCGAAACTGTGGATGGTGACCGTCCATTTGCCATCGGCAACGGGCAACAGATAGGAAAAGACCTCCCCCTCGCGCCAGAAATCATAATAATCGGGATGCTCGGCGGTGACGGTGCGTTCCGCCATCATCCGCCGCCCGCCAAAGCCGCCCATGTTGAGCACGACTGGCCGCCCTCCGGTAACAAAACTGTCCGAACCAAACAGCTTGCCCGCAACGCTATGCCCGGCCAGATCGCCCGCCTCGACCCGAATGCCCTGTTTAGGGTCCGGGCCAGTCCAGACGGCCTCATCCTGCACCGGCTTGCCATCGACCGCAGCATTGACGACAGCCCGGTTATCCCCCGGTTGCAGCGTAACACCCGGCCACAGGCAGATGCGATCGGTACAAGCGACCTCGCCCATCGGCTTGCTATTCAGGGTCAGGCTGGCCCGTGCCGCATTGCTATAGGCCTTCACCTCCATCACGGGATAGGCGCGCGTCGCATATCGCTTGCCCGTCAGATGAATCATGGGTTCAGGGTTCCACTGTGCCTTGTAATAATAGAAGGGCTCCTTCTTCACCTTGCGATCGAACGTGACCAAGCCCTTGGTATTGAGGTCGACCGAATCCCCCTCGCCACGCAGGTCACTGGGAAAATCGAACATGTTCCAGGCCCAACTGGCAAAGATGAACGGACGGTCGCGGATCGCGGGCCAGTTCGCCTCATGCACGAAACTCTCAAACTCCTCTGGCTGGGGGCGACCGGTGAAGTTCAAAAACCCTGCCATGAGGTCGTCGCTATGCTGGCTGATCGCGCCGCCGCCGCCATATTCGGAAATGGAGAGCGGCAGGCCCGGATGTTTGGCATGGAACTTGTCTATCTGCGCGCCCAGTTGCTCGCGCGCCTTCAGCGGCTGCGGATAATACCAGCCATAATAGCGATTATAGCCGATCAGGTCGGTTGCCCCGGCCAGTTGCTCCCCGGCCGTCTTCATCATGCCCAGATCCTCGCAGCAATCGGCGAAGGTCGTGGGCCGTGACGGATCCTCCGCGCGCGCCAGTATATTAAGCCGCTTGAGCAGGGCGAGCGGCCGCATAAGTTCCTTGCCCACGCCAAAGCCCTTGGCCGAGTCCACCTCGTTGCCAACCGACCACATCATGATCGAGGGATGGTTATAATTCTGCCGGATCAACTCCCGTAGTTGATCTTCGGCATTGGCCCACAATTCGGGTGCCCCCTCGCCCCCTTCCAGGCTGGGCGTGGTGACATAGGGCAGCTCCGCCCACACGGCCATGCCAGCGCGATCGGCCTCATCCGACCACTCGTCGGCATGTTGGTAGTGCGCCTGCCGGACGGTGTTGGCGCCCATTTCGCGGATCAGCGCCATATCCTCGGCATGATCCTGTGGCGACAAGCCCCAACCCTTGCCCATGCGGTCCTGATGGCGGGACACGCCGTGCAGCGCTAAATGGCGACCATTCAGAAAGAACCCTTTGTCCGCGTCCACCTTGAACGTGCGGATGCCCAGCGGCTGGGTCACGCGATCGACGGAGCGCCCAGCCTCCAACAGTTCCGCCGTGACGGTGTAGAGATAGGGATCGGCCGTGCCGTTCCACAGATGCGGTGACGGCACGCTCAGCGTCACCTTCACCTCCGTCGCGCCGGTCGCCAGCCTTGCCGGCTGCGTGGACTGCGCCACCTGTCGCCCCTGCGCGTCGCGGATCACCGTCACCATCTGCATCGCGCGATGCATGCTACCGCTGTTCCGCAGCCGGGCAAGGATCGCGATCTTCGCCTTGTCCGGCGCGACCGAAGCGCTGCGAGCATAGAGGCCCGGTCCGCCATGATCGAGCATATCGAAACTCGCCTCATCCACCATGACCAGCGATACACCCCGATAGATGCCGCCATGCACGAAAAAATCGCCTGCCAGGGGGATGGTCTGCGCCGTGGAGTTGCCGATTTCCGGCTTGCTGTTATCGGCCCGCACCGCAATCAGGTTGCGCGCGCCGGGCTTCCAATGGTCGGTCACGTCAAAGCGGAAACGGCTGAAAGCGCCCTTATGCTGCCCCACATGGACGCCGTTGACCCATATATCGGCAATCTTGCTGACAGCGCCAAAGTCCAGATACTGGCGCTGTCCCGTCCGGGCGACCAATCCTGTCCGGGCGACTGGCCCATCGACCGTCAGGCGATACCAGGCGACGCCCTGCTTGTTGTTGGACAGGGGATCGCGTTCCAGACCATAGCTGCCAATCCGGTTCCAGCTATGCGGCACGCTGACATTTTCCCAACCACTGTCATCCAGACCCTCCCGCGCAGGCGCATCATCGGATGCGCCAAAACGGAACCGCCAGCCCGCCGAGAGATCGACAATGCTGCGTCCGGTGGCTTGCGCCGCAGGCGCGGCGCTCTCCTTCGCATAGGTCGTGGCAATGGACGCGACGCCGCACAGGGCAAGGGCAAAGGGCGTCAGCCCGGCCTTAATCGCGTTCCCGATCATAGTTCCTGCTCCCGCCCTTATTTTGGTCAGGCCACAATAGGAAGTCCGGTACTTCATCGTCAACGTGGAAGGGCCTGACCGGAGATAAGCCCAAATATATCGCTTCCCCGATCAAGGCCTCGCGATTGCTCCCATATACGGAATCATCTCAATAAAATGGTAAGGCCAATTATGGGACGCCTGCCGCTACATATCATTATTCATTCGCGGATAGTGTTGCAAAATCGGCCTGGATACGGGCAAGCGCCTCGTCCGTGACCATGTCGGACGCATAGGGCTGGATGTGCCGCAGCGTCATCAACCGCGCCTTGTCGATCTGCGCCTGCGAAGAGAAGCCGGGCATATGCTTGTCCAAAATGGCCTTGGCTGCCGGATCGCCGAGCATCGTGCCGATCTGGGTATCAGCCACGCTATAGCCAGCGGGTTTTGTCGCATGGGCGGGCGCCTGTTGCGCCAAAGCGACGTTGGGGATCGAAACGGCCAGCAGCAGGGCGATCTGGTCAACGGCGCGCATAGATATTCTCTCCGGATATATCGCGCTATCCAAGCATATCTTCCGGTAGCAGCGCCCAGCCCATTTCATGTGTCGCGCTCGACAAAAAGCACGATATTGTCTCATCGCAGCTAAGCCGCCGTAGGCTGCTCGATCGTGTGGCGTTGCTGCAAAGCGCGCGCGAACAGTGAAAAAAGCGCCGCCCAACTGGCGCCAATGCACCAGCCAGCCAGCACGTCGCTGGGCCAGTGCACGCCCAGATAGATACGAGATATGCCGATCGCCAATGTGAGCAGGATCGCCACCACCATGAAGAATATCCTGACGAGCCGGTCTTTTTCGGCGCGAGCCAGCAGCGCCCCCAGCGTAAGATAGGTTATGGCGGAGTTCATCGCATGGCCGCTCGGGAAACTGGTCGTGTGCACCTCTACGAGATGGGCGACAAGATCTGGCCGGGGCCGCGCATAGCCGAATTTGAGTAGCGTACTGGCCAGCGCGCCGACGGCGATAGCGGCGATCAGCAAGACTGCCGTTCCGGATTTTTTGGTGACGAATAGATAGCAGGCAATAAGCGTGGTGAGCAGCGTCAGAACCGTCACGCCGCCCAGGGCCGTGATGTCGATCATTGCGGCCTGAAGCCAGGCGGGGCCGATCGGTATCGATGGATCAGATGCGCTTCGCAGTCCTTGCAGGATCAACCTGTCGAAGGCGAAACTTTCCCCCTCCATCACTTCCGACGCCAGCTTCAAAAACACAAAGCCGCCGGCAGCGATTATGAGGAAGACCATAAGGATGCGGCTGTCGATGCGATGCCCCCGCCACGCGGAACGAGAGCGAATGAGTTTCTGCAACGCGGTCATATATTGAAAAAGGCGCTTCCGGTCGAACCGGAAGCGCCTTCCCAAAAATCAACCGTTCAGCTTGTCCTTGACCGCCTTGGCAGGCGTGAAGGCCAGCTTCTTGGCTGCGGCGATCTGAATGGTTGCGCCGGTTGCCGGATTGCGGCCTTCACGGGCCGGGCTATCCTTGACCTTGAACTTGCCAAAGCCGTTCAGCGAGATTTCCTCGCCCTTTGCCGCTGCATCCGTGATCGCGGCGAACACGCCATCGACCAGCTTGCGCGCATCGGCCTTGTTGACGCCGTTCGCTGCGGCGAGGGTATCTGCAAGATCGCTGTTGTTCATATTCCGGAACTCCCATGTTTTTTGGTGAAGACGACATAGCGGCGGGTCGCGCGTCGGTCCATGGCTCATCGCAGCCATTCTTCAAGGTTTTTGCGCCCTGCCCTTCGCGCGAAGAGGCCCGCCTCACGGCCTTGATCGGTGCGCTTCATCGCTCGGCACTATGCTTGGCTGCTATGATGGGGCTATTGGCGCCCTCAACAACTGCTCTCTAACGGATGCCATCCGCGTGCCTGATACCAGCCTGCCCATCTGCGTTGCCGCGCTTTACAAATTCACGCCCTTTGCCGATTGCGAGGCAATCAAGGGGCCGCTGGCGGCGCTATGTTCTTCGCTTGGGATCAAGGGCACGCTACTGCTCGCCCGCGAAGGCATCAACGGAACGATTGCAGGGTCGGATCAGGCGATCGCGCAGATTCTGGCCCATATCCGCCAGTTGCCGGGCTGCGCGGAGTTGGACGTCAAGCTTTCGCGCGCAAGGACGCCCCCGTTCCATCGCATGAAGGTACGAATCAAGCGCGAGATCGTGACGATGGGCGAGAGCGAGATCGACCCGCTGACCGGCGCTGGCCATTATGTCGCGCCCAAGGACTGGAATGCGTTGATCTCAGACCCCGGCACGATCGTCA
Organism: Sphingobium aromaticiconvertens; assembly: GCF_037154075.1. Taxonomy (NCBI): domain Bacteria; kingdom Pseudomonadati; phylum Pseudomonadota; class Alphaproteobacteria; order Sphingomonadales; family Sphingobiaceae; genus Sphingobium; species Sphingobium aromaticiconvertens. Next base: position 632,164 of record NZ_JBANRJ010000001.1, on the reverse strand, counting down.
TCGACACGCGTAACGACTATGAAGTAGGCATCGGCACCTTTGCCGGCGCGATCAATCCGCAAACGCACACATTTCGGGATTTCCCGGCCTGGTTCCGCGCGGAACGCGAGCGGCTATTGGGAACAGGCACACCGCCCAAGGTCGCGATGTTCTGCACCGGCGGCATCCGCTGCGAAAAATCGACCGCCTTCCTGAAGGCAGAAGGACTGGATGAGGTGTACCACCTTCAGGGCGGAATCCTCAAATATCTGGAAACCATCCCTGCGGAAAACAGCCTTTGGGATGGTGAATGTTTCGTGTTCGATCAGCGCGTGGCGGTGGGCCACGGCCTTGCGCCGGGCACACATCTCATCTGCCACGCCTGTCGCAGGCCAGTGAATGCAGAGGATAGCGCGTCCCCGCTCTATCGTGAGGGCATCAGTTGCCCGGCCTGCCATGACGAACGCACCGATGACCAGCGCGCCAGCTATGCCGAACGGCAACGGCAGGAAAGCCTCGCCGCAGCGCGCGGCGAATCGCATATCGGCGCGTCCAGCGACGGCCCCTGATTGAACGGCCCCTGATTGAAACAGGCTGGCGACGCCACCGCCGCCAGCCCTTATAATTATCCGCCGAAATTAACCTTCAAGCGAACCCCGACTGTCCGCGGCCTGCCCTGGAAACCATAGGAGAAGAATGGAGCCTGCTCACCAATGGACGAGTAATATTTCTCGTTGAGAAGGTTGGTGGCAAAGATCGCCAGGTCAAACTGGCTGCCCGCAACGGAGGACCAGTCCAGATTGGCATTCACGGTTTCGAACGCATCGAGGATACCGTTCGCCGACGCATAGGATGCAATGCGCTTGGCCGTGTAGGAATAGGTCGCCGCCACACGGACCTTGCCGATGTCACGTGACAGCGGCAATTCATAGGAAGCCGTCGCCGTCAGCTGATGCTTGGGTGCATAGGGCAAGGCCACGCCTTCCGATGGCACGTTGTTATATTGCGTAAACGGCGAATCGATGGCGCTCAAGTCCGGCAAGTTGATCGAAAGCAGTTCGGTATTCAGATAGGCATAGCTGCCTGACAGGTTGAAGCCGGGGAAGGGCGTAATATTGGCCTCTGCCTCTATACCCCAGATGCGGGAGGAACCGGCATTGACGATCACAACCGTTGGCTGAATGCCCGTGCTGACCGGAGCCGCGACGCCTGCCTGCAACTGCTGGTTGGTAAAATCGTTGTAGAAGCCGGTGAGGTTGAAGGTGCCCGAAACGGCGCCATGGAAACTGGCCTTCAGACCCGCTTCATAGGTATCGACCTTTTCCGCGTCGAACGACTGGAACCCCGGAGGGCCATAGGGATTGACTGCGCCCTGACGATAGCCGCGGCTCCATTTGGCATAAAGCAGGACATCGTCGATCGGCTTATATTCCATGCCGACCATCCAGGTCGGTGCCTTGGTACTCGTCGCGAAAGACTGGCTGCACGCACCCGTGCTGGCGACCTCTACCGCAGGATTATTCAGGCAGGACAGGACATAGCGGTTCTGAGCGCCGGAAATCTTATACACGGCCAGTTCGGACGTTGATGCCGAATTATCCCAGGTGTAGCGGATGCCGCCACTGATGCTCAACCTGTCGGTCAGCTTGAACGTCGCCTGACTGTATAACGCCTTGTTCCGGAAACGCATCTTGCCGACCTGATAACCGATGCTGCCGAACGGCGCGCCGCCGGTCAGCGCGGACAGCGGATCAGTACACTGGAAGGTCCGGGCATCGGGGCAGTTGAGGAAGAAGGGCGACTGCGTTCCCGTCACGCTGAGCGGATTACTCTCTTCATAATAGGCGCCAGCCTGCCAATCGAGCCGCCCGCCAAAGGATGTGCCCTGGAATTGCAGTTCCTCGGTCATCGTTTCCTGATCGTTAGTCCGGCCGTTGCCAGCCCACGGCACCTGCCGGGTGAAGGTCAGCGGTGCGCCCGCGATCGGACCGAAAGATGCGGGCAGAATGAAATGCGTGCCCAGCGTCTCGGACTGCTGGCTGTTCGTTGCCTGCGCATAGGACACGATATTGCGCAGCCGGATGTCGTCCGTCATCTGCCAGGTGGTGGTGTTGATCACCTGCCACTGCGTCGCATGGCTATAACTATCCTCAACGCCACTCTGGACGCCATAGAAGCCGTCCTTCTTCTGACGGTCGATCGTGCCGCAGGCCAATATGCCAAAGGGCGCTGCTGCCGGATTGCAACTGATCATTCCGGGCACCGGACCATTGGTGTCCGACCGCGAGAAGCTGGCGATCGTGTAATTTTCAAGGTCGGGGGTAAGATTGACGAGCAAGCTCGCGCGGGCCGAAATATAATGGGTATCACCAAAACGCTTGGGACCAATGCCCGAGCCATTTTTGAGATAACCGCCCTGATCCATGAAGTCGGCGCCGATGCGCAGCGCTGCATCGTCGCTCAGCGGGACGTTCATCACGCCCTGGAGGCGCTTCATGTCGTAATTGCCGTAAGATGCCTCGGCATAGCCTTCGAAACGATGTTCGGGGCGGTGCGGCACCAGCAGGATCGCCCCGCCTGTGGTATTACGACCAAACAACGTGCCCTGCGGGCCTTTCAGAACCTGGACGTTCTGCAAGTCGAAGAAAGCACCGGGGCCAGCGCCGTCGCCCGCCGGGGTCGAACCACCGCCGCGTGGGGCAACGACTTCGGCAAAATAGACCCCGACCGAAGAGGTCGTGCGAAGCTCCTGCGTAAAACCGCGGATCGCAAAGCTCGAACTGTTGGTGCCGAAACGACCGTTCGACGCAAGCGAAGGCGTGAAGGCCGCCAGGTCGGAAGCGTCCGTGATATTGCGATTGTCGAGTTGCTCCTGACTGAACACAGTGATCGACGCCGGAACATCCTGCAGGCTCTCTTCCTTTCGGCGAGCGGTCACGACGATGTCGCCAGATGCGTCGTCGGCCTCTTGCGGCGCTGCGCTGGCGGCATCGCTTTGCGCCAATACCGGCATCGCCACGAAAAGGCTCAGCGCGGTCGAGGTGTAGAGAGCGGATTGCAGTAATGGTCTAAACATCAGATCCTCATTTCCTCTTTATTTTTGCATTCATTGTGCGACATTTGGTGGAGCGACATTGGCGTGGATCACGTCCCCGAAATGTGGGCCAGCACCTCAAAATAAAGCCGCTTTTGCTTGCATTTTTCGCGGACGCGGTACGTTCTGCAAAGTCGAACTGGCAATGCGGAAGGGCGTTAAACTGACCGCCGCAAAGACCTGCCGGTCGCGGCACCCTCACCCAGACAGTTCACCAAATGCTATATTCGTGCAGAATTCACCATTCCGCTCCTTTATTCATAATATATTTATCATTATTCATGAATATACATGGGTATTTCGTGCAGAGAAAAATTGCGTATTCGGTATATATCGGAGACCTAGAGTAATAAATTCACCAGGGATCAACCAAAATTTGATGGAATACCGGAAATTTCACTATATTTTGGACTGCAATCGCGGTGGCGTTATTGTAAGAAGGCCTATGATACAGAGTGTATCAATTCTGAATTGCTATCGCTGTCATTTTTCACGAATGCGAAATGTAAGAACCACAATCCATCACTTGAAAAAGGTCCAGAATCGCACCCGGGGGCTTTATCTGATATGCAAGAGAGGCGATCCGGGCCTGTTGGATCGATGCAGGTGATTGGCGTGAAGCATTGCACTAATCAACGGCACGAAAGCGCCGCTTGCCCATGCGATCTGCGGCACCCAGCCCTCTGGACCGTCGCTGCCAGTCCAAGGCTACACTGAATTACAGCGCAAATATCCTTTTTCGAACATGGCAATTCTGGCTGCCAGTTCAGCGTCCGGGATCACTTCATCAGGATGGCCCAATGCCGCCCGAAAGCCGCGCGCACCAACCGCGACGTCGTAAAAGACACCTGCTGCAAGCCGGGAGTCGAGCGGCTCTATGCTGCCTCGCGCAGCGAGCGTGTCGAAAATCTCTGCAATGGCGCCATCCAGAGCGATCCTCCCGTGCTGGACCACTTCGCCTACCAACTCGGGATAATGCCCAGCTTCAAGCATGATCGCCCGCTCGGAGGCGATCAATGCCTTGGAAAGCGAATGTTCGATAAGTTGACGCGCCAAATGTGTCAGCACCTCTCTCACGGATTGATCGGGCGCCGGGATGGAGAACTCCAGATGCGAATTGCGGATGTGCAACCTGTCATAGGCAGCGCGAAACAGCGCGTTCTTGTCGCCAACCAATTCATAGATGGTACGCTTGGTGAAACCCGCCTCTCGCCCGACCGCATCAAGGGTCGTATCCGCAAAGCCCTTCGCAAAGAACATATGCGCGGCGACATCAATGATCCTGTCCCGCCGCCGGGCGATATCGCCTGCCGTGATGGGAGGTCGCCCTCGTGGTCGCCCGGCATTTGGCCCGGATATGGAATCGGGAGGAGAAGCGATGGACATCAGCCTATTATGTCCTGCCTGACGAAGCTGACAAGAAGCCGCGAACCATATCAAGCGCCAGCTTGTCGATGCTCAGTCGCCACCTCAATGAGCCGTCGTCTTTGTCGCTTCCATGGAGAGAGCCGATGAGCCAAGCAGATCGTCGGTCGTCGCGATATTGTCGACATGCGACTGCAGCATGTCTCGCAAAGCCATATGCAACGCCTCGTCGCGAACCCGCGGCATCAGTGTATTGAGCGTGCGAACCACCCAGGCCTGACCGCGGTTGAGGAAAGCCAGTCGCTCCTGCACATCGGGGATTGCCATTGCCTTTTCATAAAATGCACCGCGCTTGCGTGACGGCGCCCCTGCAAGGCGCTTGATCTGAACGGACAGCATGGCGCACCAGCGCGCCTCATCCGCGCCCACCTTTTTCATGAGTTCCGCGACGCCGCCACTGCCCGCGCGTCGGGTGGTACGCGCGACGTGCGCGCCAGCCCGCTCGGCTTCGAGCAAGACGTTCAGCGCCGCAATCAATTCATCCTTACCGGCATAGCCCATATAGATATCGTCCGCTTCCGCACCGTAGCAAACAGGAGAGGCTGGCTCGTTGGTCATAGCAGAACCTCCGCTGCGGCCCGCAAACCGTTGCGTATCCGGTCCATGACACCGGGCCGCCGGGGCGCTGCATAAAGGACGGCAACGTCAAGCGATCCATTCTGCACCATGATCAAGCCGCAAGAAGCGCGTCGGCGGGACCGAAAAACGCATAGTGGATTCGATCCGATGCTACACCCGCCAGGGACAGGGCAGAGACGGCTGCGCGCAGGAACGGGCTTGGCCCGCAGACATAATAGTCCGCGTCGTTCACCGGCGTATTAGCGAGAAGCCATTCGTCTGTGATAAGACCAGCATGATCATAGTCCCGTCCCGGCACTTCGTCGGCAAGCGGCGTTTGATGGAAATCCTGAACGATGAAATTGGGTCGGCCGTCCGTCAGGGATCGGACATGCTCGCGCATGGCATGGGTTTTGCGATCATGCGTGCCATGGATATAGTGGACACCCAGTTGCGGATGCTGCTCGGCAATCGTCTCGAACATGGAAATCATGGGCGTCAGGCCGACACCGCCCGATAGCAGCACTACCGGACGTTCTGGATGCCCTGACAGGAAGAATTCCCCGGCCGGCGGCGCAACCTTCAGGACCGTTCCGGCGCGCACATTGTCGTGCAGCCATCCTGAAGCCAGACCCTGCGGTTCACGCTTCACCGAAATGCGGTAGCTCATCCCGTTGGGCGCATTGGACACCGAATAGTTGCGCTTGACGGGCGTGTGCCCAGGAATCTCGAACCAGAAAGTCAGATATTGACCGGGTTTGTGCCGGATAACTGCACCGCCATCGACCGGCCGCAGGATGAAGGAATGGATGACGCTGCTTTCGCGAATAACCTCGTCGACGACGAAGTCCCGCCAGCCGCTCCAACCGCCATCGGCCGTTTCCAGATCCTGATAAATCCGCTTTTCGCGGGCAATCAATATGTTGGCAAGGAACCAATAGGCTTCGCCCCAGGCCGCCAATATCTCATCCGAGGCGGCGTCTCCCAGAACCGTCTTGATCGCACCCAAAAGAGCCTCGGCCACATGCGGATAATGTTCGGGCAGTATCTGCAGGCCGACATGCTTCTGCGTGATGCGTTCGACGGCGGGCGCCAACGCACCGAGATTTTCGATATTATTGGCATAAGCGAGGATCGCCCCGGTCAACGCACGCGATTGCGAACCGGCAGCGCCATGATGCGACTGGTTGAACAAGTCACAAATGTCCGCATTCTGGAACATACGCGCATACATCTCATTCACGATGTCGAGACCATGGGCCTCAAGGGCTGGTACAGTAGCTTTGACAAGCGCGATCGTTTGCTCGCTCAGGGTCTGCGACATGTATTTCTCCTAATTTTCCAGGGCTTGGGGATGAAGGGTCAGTCCGTTCCGGACGGCTCCAGCTTGAAGAACAGGGCCAGTTGAAGGCTTTCGGCAATCCGCGCGGCTTTTGACTGAAGCGCGGCGGCGGCATCCACAGCCATCAACTCGTCCGTCGCCTGCTTCCAGATGACAAGCCAACGCGCGAACAGGGCTGGTGTGATGCGATCGCGATGTTTGGCATGGGCGGGAACTGGCTGCCCCTTGTAGCGGCCAGTCGTCAGCATCACCGACGACCAGAAAGCGACCAATTTATCCAAATGCTCCGGCCAATCTTCGATGGCGTCGTTGAAAATTGGCCCGAGATCCGCGTCAGCGCGCACACGGGCATAGAAGGTCGCCACCAGCCGCTCCAGCGCCACCTCATCAATCTGTGCACTCGGCTCCATGACTCGCACTCCAATCATGCATATTCAGTACATCTATGCTTGCGGGCAAAAACATGCAATAAAAAAGCATGTAATAGACAACTGATGGAAACCGCATGCGTCTCACGCGCTACACCGACTATGCGATGCGGGCCTTGCTGTATGTCGGGACGCGAACGGATCGTTTGTGCCAGATTGGCGAAATTGCGCATGCCTATGGCATTTCGCAAAATCACCTCATGAAAGTCGTCAATGATCTGGTGAATGCCGGCTATCTCGAAGGCGTCAGGGGACGGCAGGGCGGTATCCGACTTGCCCGTCCAGCGTCCCAGATCAATGTCGGAACCGTTATCCGTCACACTGAGGGTGGATTTGATCTTGTCGATTGCGGCAGTTGCGTGGTCGCGCCAGCCTGCGGATTGACGGGCGCGCTGCAAAAGGCGCTCGCGGCATTCCTTGAGGTGCTTGACGGCTATTCTCTCGCGGACATCATGATCAAACGGGACATGCTGGGCACCCTGCTTTTCGACCGGGCCGAACCATCCGACAATGAACAAGAGGCCTTATGATGAGGATCATGAGCGCGCACTATCTCTAGTTCTTGCCCTCTCCCCGGCTTGAAGCCTGGCCCAACGTAGCGCGAGCCGTAAGCAGGACGCCGGTAAAAAGACGTATCGTCACGCCGCACCCGAGCGACATGCGGAAATGCCTCTCGCAAAATGCGCTTGGCGACCCACTTAACCTCCTGGACATCGGGCGCTCTCGCTTCGCCGATGCAGGCAATCATGACGGGATACTTCCTGTGTGACATGTTGAGGGGCATTCCTTCTCCTTGCGGGTAGAACGACCTTTGTTCAAATATATCGTATTACGATATTAATCACAGCAGGTGGAAAAGCGTGAACATGAAGGGCGATGTGCCACCGCTCCAAGGATCCAGGAACAACCCGCTGCTAAATATGTCCCGTTCCGTCCCTGAAGGGTAGACAGTCGTCTGCCAGATGATCGATCAAGGCTCTCACCGATGGCAGCAACCCCCTTCGTGACGGGAATATGGCGTGCACGGAAATATTGGGAGAGTTCCAATCGGGCAGGAGTTGCAAGAACTTACCTTCACGCAGGTCGCGCAATCATCAGATTGGGCATTTGCACAATGCCCATTGCGGCGAGGGCGGTCGATCGCAATGCTGACAAGTCATCACTGACAAACAGCGGTACAAATTAAGCGGAAGCCAGCGCAGGAAAGGCTGCCAGTTCGAAAGGCTGGATTGGCGCCGCCCGCTTCTCAATCAATGACGGCGCTGCAACATCCCGACCCTCATCAGGGACGCAGAGATGCCGCTCCGGCAGCCGCCACGCAATCCCTATCCGCGCGAGTCCCCGCTCACACCCAGCCCGACAAAGCGCGCCCTGTGCATCTCCCCCTGACGATGGCTGCTGCGTGCCTTCAACAAGTCCTGTCGCGACAGGATTCCGACGACTTTGCGGGTCTGTTGATCGACGATCGGTATGCGAGCGATGCCAGAAGCCACGATCAGGTCAGCCACAACGCCGCTTAGGGTTTCCGGATAGGCCACGGGTTGCGACGCGTCGGACAGACTGTCCGCCAGGCTTGTGTCGCCATCTTTGTCGTTGATCCGCCAGCGCAACGCGTCGCTGCGTGAAACCAGGCCGATGAGGCAGTGCGCGGAATCCACCACCGGATAGCTGCGATGCCTGGCCTGTTCTGCGAAAAATGCCAGCGCCTCGCTGATCGTCATCGTTCCGGGCAGTGTCTCCGGATTGGCGGTCATCAATTGATCAGCCTGCATGAAATCCAGCGGATCAACGGAATATTCCTGCAAGATATGTCGGCCGCGCCGCGCGATTTTCTCGGTCAGGATCGACCGGCGCATCAGCAGCACGCTGACGGCATAGGCGCCGCCTGCCGCGGCAATGGTGAACGACAGGGCTTCGAAGTGCCCCGTCAACTCTACCGCGAACAACGCGCCAGTGATCGGCGCGCGCATCGCGCCACTCAAAATCCCTGCCATGCCGATCATGGCCCAGAAGCCCGGATCACCCGGCAGGAACTGACCGATGAGGCATCCAAGCGCCCCGCCGAGGATCAGAAGCGGCGCCAGTACGCCGCCGGATGTGCCGGAACCAAGCGCCACGAGCCAGACGACCGCCTTGATCGCAAGCAGGGCCAGGATCGCCCGCAGCGTAAGCGAACCGTCCAGCAAAGCCTGGATACTCTCATAACCCGCGCCCAGGACATGGGCATCCATCAGACCCCCTACGCCGACAACGATCGCTCCAATCGCCGGCCACCACATCCAATGCATGGGCAAGCGATGGAAAAGATCTTCGATACGATAGAGCGCGCCCGACAGCAGGGTCGCTTCCAGCCCCATGACGATGCCAAGGCCCGCGGCGGCAACCAGCGCCCAAAGGCTGGACGGCATGACGAACGCGGCGGGGAACATTGGGCCGCTGCCGATCAGGGTCGGACGCCAGGCAACGGATATCAGCACGGCCACCACGACAGGGACGAAGCTGCGCGGTTTCCATTCGAACAGAAGCACCTCGATCGCCAGCAGGATGGCGGCAAGGGGCGTTCCGAAAATCGCGGTCATGCCAGCGGCGGCCCCGGCGACCAGCAGCGTCTTGCGTTCGGCGGCGCTCAGATGGAAGCATTGGGCAAAAAGCGATCCGATGGCGCCGCCCGTCATGATGACCGGCCCTTCCGCACCGAATGGCCCGCCGCTTCCGATCGATATCGCCGATGAAAGCGGCTTGAGTATGGCGACCTTGGCGGACAGGCGGCTTTCCCCGAACAGGATCGTCTCGATCGCCTCAGGGATACCATGGCCCCGGATCTTGTCCGAGCCATAGCGTGCCATCACCCCGATGATCAGGCTGCCAACCACCGGAATGACGATGATGGCGAGGCCGACCTGCGTATCGGCAATGCTGGCATGGTCCAGCGAGAGGCGGCCAAACCAGAAGAGATTGGTGGCCAATGCTATCAGTTGCAGCAGAAGCCACGCCCCCAACGCTCCCCCTGTGCCTACCGCGATCGCCATGAAGGCGAGCATGATCATACGCCGATCAGCGCTATGATCTGCGAGGCGAGGATTATCGGCTATTTCGTGCGATGCTGGCGTCATTGCGTTACCTTGCTGCGTTGCGGGGTCGCCATTATATCGTATTACGATGTTTTTCAAGAAGGTGTCGAAGCATGAACCGGAATGTCAGTGACCTGCACGACGCGGACTACGCCGCGCTCGCGGATTTCCGTTTTGCGCTGCGTCAATTCCACGCATTCAGCGACGAACGGGCCAGGGAAACCGGCCTGACACCCCAGCAGCATCAGGCCCTTCTGGCCATTCGTGGCGCCGAAGCGGGCCAGTCGACCATTGGCTATGTCGCCCAACGGCTGCTGCTGAAGCCCCACAGCGCCACAGGGCTGATCGACCGTCTTGAAACACTGGATCTAGTCACGCGCCATGTGGCCCCGGAGGATCGGAGACGCGCAGTCCTGCATCTGACGGACAAGGCCCTCACCCTGCTGGCCGCGCTTTCCGCAACCCATCGGGAGGAAATCCGTCGCCTCAAACCCCTGCTGGAAGGCATGTTGTCCCGGTTCGACTGATATTACACTGGTCGTTCAGGGTAAGGCGGCGGCAGCTATCGCCAGAAGCGTTTCAGATCGATCAGTTCCTCCCAGGCATTGTCGGCACGCTTGATCAGCTTCTCACGCCGGGATTCGCCAAGCAGTTCGACAACGCCAGATTGGCCATGAAGGTCAAGGCTATCGATCAGTTCCTGCGCGGTCTTGTGATCGTTCAGCGTTCCGAGTTTCTCCTGCAACAGCTCCAGTAATTTTGTGAATTTCGCTGCCTTGCGCTCCTGCCGAGGCAGGTCAAAGAAGTCTGCAAAAAAATCGGAAGCATAACGGAGCTTCTTGGCATCTTTCCGCACCTTATGCCGATCCTCATCGGTCCCGGCTTTCAGCCTGCGGCCATGTTTCTTGATCCGCCTGTGTAGCTGATCGAGCGCTTCGCCTGCAAAGTCTCTGCCCGCCCTGCTTTGGATGCCAACGCTCTCCCGTTCGCGCAGCCAATGGCGCCCATCAATCCATTGCAAAAGATCAAGCATCAACGCGCGAACATGGTCTGATGCCAGTTCCTCTTTGACGCGCGCATACGCCTCGACCCTGGCCTCATCAATGCGCCGTCGGAGAGGTTCGACGGTACATCTATCGCGCAGGACGTCGAGGTTTCGGGCCTGTCCAAGTACCGCCGACAGATCGCGCAATGCAGCATTGAACTTGTCAGCACGGTCGCCGCCGAGCATCGGCTTGAAGATCGTGAACGCGGAACGCAAGCGCCGGAGCGAGACTCGGGCTTGATGCAGGGCCGCCGACTGCCATGCTTCGAGCAGCACCGCCTCATTCAAACGGTATTGCCTAAGGCAGGACAGGGCAATCCGACGGAAGGCTTCGGCGGCTATCACCTCGCCATCCAGCGGTATCGGCTCAGCCTTGCGTGCCTCTACCGCCGGGCCAAGTAGCCCGTAGCCACGCTCCGCCTTGCTGAGCATAGCCAGCCGAACCGGCACTATCGCGTCCAGTTTTCGGGCAAGGCTGAACAGATCGGCGGGATCGCCGGACTTAAGCTCAAGCTCGATTTCGCTGACCAGCGATTCCCGTCCGGCCACTTTGGCAGCGCCCCGATCGATGACGAGTTCGATGTGCGATTCGCTCTCTTGCAGCATCCAGGTGCGCCGTTCGATCAGGACCTCAAAGGCAGGCGCCAGTGCGCTTGCTCTTTCGCCCAGAAGTTTGGCCAATTCCCCGTCCGCGTCGATAACAGGCTCGTCATTCTTGACCGCCATTTCCCATTCGGAACGGGCGAAAAGACCTGCAGCTGGGCCGCTGGCTATCTTGATTGTCTGGATGCGTTTCCGCCCCTCCCGCCGAATACGCAGAGATATGCCTTCTGACAGAAGGGTTTTGCCTGGGGTATCGAAATAAATAGCGCGTTGCTTGACGATGTGCGCCGAACCGCTCAGCAGGTCGGAAGCCTCCAGAAATGCGGCGGCTTCCGGCGCGATTTCCAGCTTGAGTTCGGTTTCAATCGCCACCCGCCCTGTCCTTTCCATGCCTGGTCTCACTTATAGACCAACACATCATCGAAAGCGATTTTCCGCAGGATCCTTCTCCATCATTTCCATGAAATCGCGCGCGGCATCCCGATCCACGGGATTTTCGAAAGCATCGAGATCAGGCGCGGCTCCCAACAGAAACAAAAGCGACCAAAGGGCAAAGCGTCGGCCGCGATCGGTCTCCAGGCCGAAATCCACGCGCATCCTTTCGACACCCGCCGCAATCGCGGGGGCCGGGACCGCGTCAAGATCCACAGATCCAAAATAGCGGCGAAGCTGGTCGTCAAAGGTCATGCTTGCCTTCACCTTGTTTGATTAATGGCTAAGGTTTCCGATCATCGCATACAGCAATCAAGGGGTGCAACCGATCATCAGAGCGTCAGCGCGTCAGATGCGCCTTGTCACAATCGCCCGGATATGCGCATGGAGGCATATCTATCGCCGTCTGATGAATGCCGATCCGGCCAACGCTGCGCGCGATACAAGCTGATAGGATCATCAATGGGCCAGCTGCGCACAGCCAATAACCGGCGCAACCGCGCCATTCGTCAGACTGCCGCGCGCAAGCAAGCGGCGGCGATCGAGAAGACTGCCGCTGCCGCCAAGACCGCTACTCCGCCGGCAAAGGCCACCTCCTGAACGCCGCCATCGAGGCCCGGGATCTACCCGTCGAATTGATCGACACGGCAGATATTCCAGGCGGTGGCCAGTTGCAGCTGAAGCAACGCGGCGACGATTTCGCGATCGAATATGGCGAAACCCAATTGATGGTGAGCTGGGCCAGCAGGTCCGAGGAGGCGTTGGCGACGCTTGCGTGCCAGCGGATGGGCATGGAGCACGGCCGCATGCTGATCGGTGGGCTTGGCATGGGGTTTACGCTGAGCGCAGCGCTCGCGGCCTTGCCTGGAAGCGCGAGCGTTGTTGTCGCCGAACTTGTCCCCAAGGTCGTGGAATGGGCCAGAGGGCCGCTGGCGCATCTGTTCGGCGGAACGCTGGACGATCCGCGTGTGGCGATAGAGATTTGCGATGTCCACGACATCATTTCCGGGCCGCCCGAACAATTTGATGCGATCCTGCTGGACGTTGACAATGGGCCGGACGGGCTGATCAGCGCGGCCAATGACCGCCTTTACTGCGATTGGGGACTGCGCGCGGCCCATACGGCGTTGCGGCCCGGTGGCGTGCTGGCGATCTGGTCAAGCTATCCTGAACATGGCTTTGCCGACCGTCTGGAGGACGCCGGATTCATGGTCGAAGAGGTCAGCCTGCGTACCGGTGAGCGCGGTCGGGGCGCCCGGCATGTGATTTGGCTGGCGATACGGGAAAGCTGAGCGGAACAGGTCGCTCGATTCCGGCACTCCGCTACCCTTCGGCAAGCACCTTGGTCACTTCGTCGAGGCTTCCCTTCACAACGACGTAATTGCCCTTCTCGAAATTCACCGCGCTGGCGTCGCTTCCCCCTCTATACCGTCGTACAAAATTCACACGATCTGCATTGAGAGTGATTGGCTCCCCGTCAGGGGTCTCGAATTGCACATATCCGTTCATGGAAGCCCTTGTCCGTAAAAGATCATACTAGCGTGTCCGCCCCAACTTCGCACCATCGTCCAAATAAAAAGCCACCGATCAGCGGCCGAATTTTGGACTCTGGGTCGCCAGCTTCTCATCCTCCTCATCAGCCCGCCGCTCCGCTGCCGCGTTCGCAAACAGCATGACAAGCTGAAAGCCATTCTCCTTGCTGAATATCTGCATCGTCAGCTTTGGCGGGCGAACGCCACGGGATACCGGCACCCAGTCGCGGACGTCTGCTGGCAGCCACGCAATCCGATCATTCGGATTCGCCGACAGAACCGCGACGGGAGCGGCCTCTCCCGCGCGGATCGAGAGCATCGGGAAGGATCGCGACGGTCGGGCATGGCGCACGATGCCATCCTTGATGAAGACGAACGCGCACATGGCCTGTGTCAGATCGACATAACGACTTGCCGCCGTTTCGAGGGTAACATTGTAAGCAGCGGCAATGGCGGGCAGATGCGTGACTGTCGGCTTGCCCAGGCCGTCGACGAATGTGGTGAACAATGGCTTTGGCATCAGCAGGCCAGCGGCGAAGCGGTTGGCCTGCATCTCTTCCTTGCGACGCGGGGTATCACGCCGGTTTTCGCCTAGGTCGCGGCTGGTGCAGTGCCGGTCGCCGCGCTGCGCCTTGATGAGAAAATGTCCGAGCTGATGTGCGATGGCAAAGCGGCGACGCTGCGCCGACAAACCAGCCGCGCACAGGATGACACCCTTTGTCTTGTCGATGTCCGCCATCATCGCGCTCGTTGGGCCTTCTGCTTCGGAAACGCGAAACTCGATGATTCCGGCATTTCTTGCGATCGCCTCGACATCCACCGGAGCACAAAGATCTGGATGATGCTTCATTATCGCGACGAGCAGCGTCTCCGGAGATCCACAATCCGCCAGTTCCTTCAAGAGTGCGCTATTCTGCATTCCCGCGCTCGTATCGCAAACATGCTCGATGCGCGACGATTATGGAGTGTTCAGGACTTCAGTATCTGGCCTGCCGCAGCCGGGCACCTATCCTGAAATTCGGGAAAGAGGTGCTCGACCGCGAACTGGAGGTCGTCCGGGCCGGGGAGCAGGCCGAAATGATCCAATACGCCCTTCACCAGCCTTGCTTTGTGCGGACCGATACCCGGCAGCGTCTCCAGACCGGGGAAATCAGGATCGGCAAGCCTGTCCGCCAGGTCGCCGAGCGTTCGATAGCCCGAGGCAGTCAGACGCTTTCGCAGACCGGTCGGCAGGATGGACTGGCTGACCGGCAGATCGCGATCCGTGGAGTCCGGCTTTGCCCTGCGCAGCCTTGTGCGCGCGCCCTTCTCCCGCTTCAATGTTCGCCGGATGTGACCAAGCTGGCCGGAGGTAAGCGCCAGCGTGCGGCCTATATCCCGATAGGAACGGCCTGAAGCCCGCAGTTCACGCGCTTGTTCCAGGTTCAAGATTGCCTGTTCGGCCTGGCTTAGCATTGATCAAACATCAGCATTTCCCTTCGCACCTTGTAAAGCTGTGGATCAGCCCGATCTTCATACTGCCCATAAACGGAGTAAGCCATGATGCTCACGGGACGCGAAATGCGGTCGACCATTGACGAGGATGGCGTCCTCACCCTGTCTCTGGAGAATGTCGCCATCGGCGATCCGGGCGATGACGAAATCATCGTGCGCGTGGAGGCTGCCCCGATCAATCCGAGCGACCTTGGCCTGCTGCTGGGACCGGCAGATATCGCTTCCCTGGCGACCGCTGGCGCAGGTGGCGGGGCCACGCTCCTGTTCAACGTCCCGAAGGACAGGCTTGCGGGCGTGCGCGGTCGGCTCGGTCAGTCACTGTCGATCGGGAACGAAGCGGCAGGCACGGTAGTCGCAGCGGGCAAGAACGCGACGGAACTGGAGGGCAAGCGCGTTGGGATGATCGGCGGCGGCATGTATGCCGACTATCGCAGGATTCGCGCGGCGGATGTCATCCCTCTGCCAAAGGGTGCCAGCACCGCAGACGGCGCTTCCATGTTCGTGAACCCGCTCACGGCGCTCGGCTTTGTCGAGACGGCGCGGCGTGAAGGACATAAAGCCATCGTCCACACCGCCGCTGCGTCCAATCTTGGGCAGATGCTCCAGAAAATCTGCCTTGCCGACGATATACCGCTCGTCAACATCGTCCGCTCCGCCGAGCAAGCGCAGATTCTGCGCGAAATCGGCGCAACCTATGTCCTCAACAGCAAGGATGACGATTTCATCGCGCAGCTCACGGATGCCCTGCAACAAACAGGCGCAACGATCGCCTTCGATGCCATTGGCGGCGGAACGCTGGGCAATGATATCCTGCAAGCCATGGAACGGGCAGCCATCCGCGCCATGACAGACTATAGCCGCTATGGTTCCGATACGTTCAAACAGCTCTATATTTATGGCGCGCTCGACACAGCTCCGACTGTTCTCAACCGTCTGTCGTTCGGATTCCAGTGGGGCGTAGGGGGCTGGCTCCTCTTCCCGTTTCTGCGCAAGGCCGGCAAGGAGGTGGCAGAACAGATGCGCCAGCGGGTCGTGGACGAACTGACCACCACCTTCGCCAGCCACTATACGCGCGTCATCGGTTTGGCGGACGCCTTGAATCCCGATATACTGCGCGCCTATGAACGAAAGGCCACGGGCGAGAAATTCCTGATAAAGCCAACCCTGGGTTAAGCTGCTCCGGTCCGGTTAACAGCATCAGACGCGCCGTTAGCTATTCACACGCGGCCTGAATTCCAGATCAACGGGGCGCATCACCCCATCCGACCTGATCTTGACACGAACAAAGCCCTGCTGGTTCCGGTCCGCGAGCCTGCGTGAAAGCGCAATCGCGCGGTCTTGCGACGTGAACATAATACCGGTTTCCAGCCCCCGCACCTCGCGACGCGTACCCAGAGTGGCGTGGACGACGATCGCACACCCTTCCGTCGCTTGCGAGCCGACCTGATCTTCTGAAAAAGGAAGTGCGCGAACCCCGGTGATATTTGGTGCAACACCCTCTATGCACAGCCGACTGGCATGGGTCGGATCAAGAGCGGCCGACACTTCACCCCGCCGGTCCGCTGACGGCCTGTTCACCGGCCAGTCATAGCGATATTGGACGAAATGCCCGCGCAGCAAGTCTCTTGGGTCATAGCCGTTGATGGGAACGAGCCAATCCTGCCCCTGTTGGGCCAGGCGATAGGTTGCCCCCCATGTGTAAGCGAGCACGATCAATGGCAGGAGAAGGGCGGCCGCCAGGCAGGTGCGAAGGGGCACAGGCCTAGTCATGCGCCATCCCCTGCGCTGGCGCATAGCGTTTTGAGACATGCACCGTCGCCCAGGCAACGGCCATCGCAAAGATGCCTGAGAGGATAAGACCGACGCCATTCCCTAAAAGATCGTCGTTCAGCTCGAAACTGAGGATGATGATCCGCACGGCGATCAGCCCCACGGCGAGCTGGAAAATACGACGCCAGCCAGCATAGTGCGCGCCAGCGGCAATGGCGCCCCATAGGATAAGGAAAAAAAGGCTGCTCATCCATGGCCCCCGGTCTGGATCGCTAAGATCGAGCAGCAGCGCCTGACCGGTATGCAACACCGCTGCAACGCCCAGAATCCTGGCCGTAGCCTCGCCAGATCGCGTCCGACGAGCGACAAAGATCGCCGCCGCCGCTCCGATCAGCGCCAGACTTTGAACGGCGACGCTGCCAAAGAGATAGTCTGAGCGGCTTTCCCATCCTCGGACGATGATGAGGATGGTGAGGCCGGCGAGGATCGTGGCAATGGCCAGTTGTTCCAGAAGTCGCCAGAAAGCGGGGCGTACACTGATTCCGCGCATGGCTGCCGAAAACGCCGCGATCACCATCGGCGGACAGGCGATCAGTCCCCAATAGAGTGCGGGGTGGGAGGGTGGCGTCGCGTGCGTCCCCCACAGCCACACATGGCCATATTCATCAGCATGAGACCATGCCGTCCCCAGCACGCCAACCATCCACAAAGTGGCAATCGGCCACCCCCTTCCGAACAGCAACAGGAGCGGCGAGAACAGGATAAGCCAGGCCAGCAACGGCTGCCAAAGCGGAGAGGAGGTTTGATAGACCTGACCAGCATGGGCGAAGAATGTAAGCCCAAGGACAGCAGCGACAAAAAGCCCGCCGTCACTGAAATAGTCGTTCTTCTCCCTTTTGGGCAGATACACCCAAAGCCATGCTGCAAGCCCAACCATGAGGATAAAGTGAGCGGCCAGTCGGAGTTCCCCCGATATCGCGTCCCAATTGGCCGCGACCACCGACACGATCCCCAGCCCGATGGTCAGAGCGCCCAGTCCGACAATCGCCCACACGCCCAACGGTCGCGCATGTCCGGCTTCCCAGACCCGGACTCTTTCCGCAGTCTCAGCATCTATCAGGCCGGCACGTTGCCATGCTTTGAGTTTGCGCTCCGACATGGCCCCTCACATTGTTCAGGGAACAGATTAGCTGGCTCGGGATGAAGAGCAATCCCATTGTCGATCCGTCCATTGCATGGCTTTCACGACCGCTGGCGGAAAGCGTGGCGAAGGCGCTTTGGCCTTCAACGCCCACATCGGCGGCTGGTCAAAACTTCGTCACTTCCTCCACGTTTTTCTCGACATCCGCGCGTTCGATCCAGAATGTGCGGAATGTCTTGTCGGCCAGGAAGCGCAGTTGATCGCTGTTATGCTTCGACCCAGGCTGGCTGCTATTGCCATAGCTCATCATGCCTACCGCTTTCATCGGCGTCCCGAATTCGACCATCGACACCCAGGTTTCACCATGAGCAGGCGTCCGCTCGCCATTCTTCATCGGGCTCCAGGTGATCGTGCGAAACACGCCGGTATTGCCGTAGCCACCGTTACCCGGCAGGCTGACATCGCCGATGTGAAAGCGAGACACATCGCCATAGGGGCGATCGACCGCGCCATAGAGTGATCTGGTCTTGGCTACCGCTTCCTTGAGCATCACCACGGCGGCAGCGGCATCCTTCAGGCCGCGCGGCGTCGCCAGCGGATCATCGAGGGTCCATTTAACCGCGTAGTTGGACTGGTCGGTGAAATTCTTCGGCGCAAAGATCGCCGCCCAGGTTTCAAATAACAGGGCGCCGCGGCTGTCCGCCTCGAACTTGTGGTCCCAACCCTTCAGCAACGTAACGGCTGTCTGGATATCCGGGTCATTCGACGCGGCGGCCGCTGCGATCAGATCCGGCAGCATCCGCTGCGCCATCAGTGATGTCGTGGTCAGCTTGCGTTCAACGAAATCGTCGAAGCCGATCTTGTCCTTGCTCGACATCAGCTTGATCGACATCTGCGCCCGCTGGCTGACCGGCCCTATGGGTGCGACATAGGCCGGAAAAGCCTTGGGATCGAGCTGGCGTGGCCATGTGGCGAGCCATGGCGGATCATTGGCGTTCTGGACGAAACCGCTGGCGGGATCGAATATCTTGGGCATGTCGTCATAGCTGTGGATATCCTTCCACAGCGTCGCGGAGCTATCGCCCGATACTGGCGCCGACCAATATTTGAGGTCGCCATCGGGATGTTTAGGCAGCAGGCCGTTGTCCAGATAGAGGATATGGCCTGCCCGATCGGCATAGACGATGTTGAACATCGGTACCTGCATCGTGCGCAAGGCCTTCTGGAAAGCGGCCCAGTCCCGCGCCTTGCCCATGTCCAGATATTGCTGGAGCACGCCGGGGCGGTCGAGACCCGCCACCTTGAGCGCAATGGTAGTCTTGCCGTCCGGCAGGGTGAAAACCGGTCCTTGAATCGCGCTTTTCTGCTCGAAGTTGATGGTCTTGAGCGTGCCGTCGGCCTGCTTGACCTTGTAGCTTTTCATGACCGATTTAAACGGCAGGACCTTGCCGTCGAAACGATAGCCATCATCCGCCAGGGTCAGCTTGTAACTGGTGAAGCCCTGCATGGTGTTGACGGTATTGGTGAAGCCCAGGTCATTGTTGAAGCCGAAGCGCAGCACCGGCAGGCCGACCTGGGTCGCGCCATAGATAGAAAGGCCGGGCGCTGTGATCTGCGCTTCATAATAGGTCAACTGGCTGGGCGCCCAGGGAAGATGCGGGTTGGCAAGCAGCATCGCCTTGCCGCTGGCGGACCGCGATGGCGCGACCGCCCATGCGTTGGACCCTCCCGCTTCATTGGTGGAAGGATCGACCAGAACTTTCCGGTCCGAAGCGATATAGCCAAAGTTCATGAGGCGATGGGCATGCCCGATGATGTCGACACCGCTCAGCGGCAGGACCACGGCCATGGCGGGGTCGATCTTGTCTGGATGGGCCGCCGCATAGGCGTTGACGCCCGCCGCAAAGGCATTGAGATCCTTCTGCATCTGCGGCGCCTGCTGCTTGAACCACAGGGCCGACCGTTCGGGCACGTCGTTGGCCACAAGCCATTTGTCCTGCGCGTCATATTTCGCGCCCCAATATTCGGCCGCGCGCCCGCGTGATTCACCGTACATGCGCAGCAGCAGATTGCCGTGACTCTGCGCCTGCGCATAACCGAAGCCATAGAAGCCGCCTTCCTCGGTCTTGGCGTAAATATGGGGAACGCCGAAACTGTCCCACAGGATTTCACCCTCGCCCCATTTGGTGGACGAGGCGGACGGCGTGGCGGCGGGAGCCGCCAGAGCCGTTCCCGCCAGCATCAGCGCGAGAAATATTGGTCGTGCGTTCATATCGATCATTCCCCGCTTGTCAGAATTTCACGCCCACACGGGCATAATAGGAACCGCCCGTGAAACCGATGGGAGAGGTCCCCGGATAGGCGCCCTGCCCGAGCGTGGCGCTGATCTGGCCCGTTTCATCGGGATAGACGTTGAACAGATTGTTGGCGCCGACCGCAAGGTCGACCATCGGCGTGATCTGCCATCCCAATTCCACGTCCGTAATCCATTTGGCGCCATAGCTGCGGTCGTTGGGATAGGTGGTGACACCCGCAGTTGTAACGCCGTTCTGGAGGACATCGAACTTCCCATAGCGGGTGAGACGCGTGGAAAGGGAAAAGTCGCCGACGCTTGTGTAATTGCTGATCGACAGTTTCGTGCGCGGCAGGTTCGTCGTCATGTTGCTGCGACGGCTACGGTCGAACAGTTCGAAATTGATTGCGCTCAATTCCGACGGATTGTCGATGATCTTGCGGATCTTTGTCTTGTTGTAATTGTAGCCGATATTCCACTGCATGTCGGCCACGTCGAACAGGCTGTGCTTGTACGACGCAACAATGTCGATGCCGCGCGTGCGGGTGTCGATGGCGTTGGTATAATATTGCGCCGACAGGGTCTGCGCCTCCTGTGAGGAGAAGCCGTTGGCGAGCAGGATCTGCGAAATCACCGTGCCCGTCAGCGTGCTGGTGATGGTGATACGGTCGTCGACGTCGATCTGATAGGCGTCGATCGTCAGGTTGAAGTTGCGCATCGGCGTCAACACGACACCAGCGGAAATATTGAACGACTTTTCGGGCGTCAGCGGCTTTGCGCCCAATGCGATCGCCGCCGGATCGTTCACGCCCAGTGTCTTGATCTGCAACAGGACGTTGTTGACGCCGTTGACCGTCCGGAACTGGTTGGTCGTCTGGGTATAGATTTGCTGCGCCACGGCCGGGGCGCGGAAGCCGGTATTGGCGGCAGCACGCACCGCCAGCCAGGGTGTGGCGGCATAACGGCCATTGACCTTCCAGATCAGCGTGTTGCCGCTGCCGTCATCATAATGTTCAAAGCGCGCGGCCGCACCGATGGTCAGATCCTTGCTGGGGTCCCAAGCCAGGTCGCCATAGACGGAGACATTGTCGCGCGACATATAGGCCGCGTCCTGCGGCTGGAAACCGGCCGAACTTTGCGCGCCCGGCGTCATGCCCGCCACGATATTGGAGCCAGTCGCATAGCTTGCCGGATCGCCCGCAAAGGTCTGATAGCGTTCGTGGCGGTGCTGCGCGCCCGCCGACACCTGAAGGTTGCCGCCCCCCACGTCATAACCGCGCGTCAGATCCAGCGAGGTCACGAATTCCGAGGATTTGAGCGTACCGATATAGAATTCGGTGGGGCTGAGCACACCCAGGGTCGGGTTGACCGTCCCTTCCGACGACTGGCGGGCACGGTTGCGGCCATAGCCAGTGCTGAAATCCCAATCCCAACCAGCAACCAGACCCTTGGCGCCCAGCACGAATTCGAAATCTTCCTCGTCGATCATCACATGCGGACGATAGCCATTGGGATAGATGCCCATGACGTTGTTGACGTCCTTGGGATAACGATACGAGTACCAAAGGTCCGACCGCCGCTGGCTGTAGGTGCCAAAAGCATAGAGATGGATATCGCCCAGATCGTAGCCAGCGTTCAGCCCGGTGTTGATGCTGCGCGAAGGCATGGCGCCGAAGCTGGTCGTAACGATCCGTTCCGTGCCGACGGCTGCGGCATCGCGCGGGTCGAGCTGACCGCCGACAAGCGGGTAGAGGCAGGTCGTGGTGGCAGTGCGTGTGCAGTCGGCCAGCGGCAACGCGCGGTTCGACATTTCCTGCTTCTTTAGGTTGAGCGAGAAATTGGCAAAGCCGTTTTCACCCAGCTTCATACCGAAATTAAGGTTCGCCTGATAAAGTTCGCCGTCTGACCGGTCGAAATTCTGGCCAGCCGTGAAACCGGCCGAACCGCCCGAATTATCGTCCTTCAGGATGATATTGATGACGCCCGCGATGGCGTCCGACCCATATTGCGCGGCAGCGCCGTCGCGCAGCACCTCGATATGGTCGATGGCGGCCACCGGGATCATGTCCAGATCGGCGGGGACCGAGCCATTATAGAGCGTGGACACCGCGTTGATGAGCGATGTCTTGTGGCGGCGCTTGCCATTGACCAGGATCAACACCTGATCGGGGTTCAGGCCACGCAAGCCGCCAGTCGCGATCACCGTGGAAGTAGCGCCGCCGGCCCTGACCGGCAGGTTGAAACTGGGCACCAGCGTATTGAGGGCGGAGAATACGCCGGCCTTGCCGGTCCGTTCCAGGTCTTCGCCGGAGATGACGTCGATCGGCGTCGGGCTATCGACAACGGTCCGTTGCTGACCGCGCGATCCGGTGACGACGATGGCAGAACCAACGTCTTCGCCGCTCGCCTGCGGCGCGGCATCCTGGCCAATGGCGAAGGATGGCATAGCCAGCACGCCCGCCAATGCGGTCGACACCAGGCCGATGGATTTCAGAAATGTGCGCGACATGAAGACCCCCCAGGGAATATGAACTGCTTTGATTGGGTAAACGCGGGCGCCCGCCGCTTCTGCTAGTCCACCCAGGCTTTTTGCGGATTTTTCCGGCCCATCGTGCGCAGCACATCCCGAAAGGGCGCGGGCGACTATCGGGCGCATGCACCGGAGGGAAGATCAGAATTTGACCGCGACCTTCCCGTAATAATAGCCGCCGGTGAAGCCATAGGCGCCGCTGGTGGCGTAGAAGCCGGACCCCAGGCTGGCATTTGCCGAGGCAGAGTCATAGTCGGGGTAAACGTTGAACAGGTTGTTCGCACCAACCGATACGGCCAGCACCGGCGTCGCCTGCCAGGTGAACTCGGTATCGGTTATGAACTTGGCCCCGAAATGGCGATCGCTGCCATAAACCGGTACGCCGCCGACTGTCGCGGTTGCATTGCCGAACGAGTTGAACGAGCCGAAGCGGGTGACGCGGCTCGACAGGCTGAAGTCGCCAAGCGTCGCGACATTCCCGATGAACAGCTTCGTCTTGGGCAGATTTTCTGTGATATTCATCTGCGACAGACGATCAAACAACACGAAACCGGCACCGAGTGAAGCGAGTTCTGGAGGATTGGCCTTGATGTTGGTGATCCTGGTCTTGTTGTAATTATACCCAAGGTTCCAGGATAGTTTGAGACCGCCCAGCGCGTGGCGATAGCTTGCCACGATATCGATGCCCCGTGTCCGGGTGTCGATGGCATTTGTATAATATTGTGCACTGATGTCGGACGACAGGCCATTGGCGATCAGGATGGCCGACACCGCACTGCCCGTCAGCGTCGAGGTAACGGCGATACGGTCCTTCACCTTGACCTGATAGGCGTCAACGGTGACGCTGAGATTCTGCAGCGGCGTCAATACGAACCCACCCGAGAAGTTGGTTGATTTTTCCGGCGTCAGCGGTTCGGAACCAAGGGCTATCGCTGCGGCAGACCCCACAGGAAGCGTCTTGATCTGCAACAGGTTGAGAACGCCTGCGATCATGCGGAACTGACCGCTGGTGGAGGCGTAGATTTGTTGCGCGAGAGCGGGCGCGCGAAAGCCCGTGCCTGCCGCCCCCCGGAACGAGAACCAGGGCGTTACAGCCTGACGGAAATTGACCTTGCCGATCAACGTATCTCCGCTGGCATCATCATAATGTTCGAACCGCGCGGCTGCGCCGATCGTGGTCGACGGACTGGGGTCCCAGGCGACATCGGCATAGGCCGCCAGATTGTCGCGGGAGATGCTGCCCGCATCCTCCGGCGTGATGCCGTTGGCCGCCTGCCCACCGGGTGCGGGACGGATCGTCACGCCGTTCCTGACATAGGTATAGCCGCCCGCCGCATAGGAATCCGGCTCGCCGGGCATTATCTCATAGGTTTCGTGACGGTGCTGAAGACCGGCGGAAACCTGCAAATGCCCGGCAACGTCGAAGCCCTTGGTGAGATCGAGCGAATTGACCCATTCGGTGGACTTCAGCGCACCGACATACAGTTCAGTCGGGCTAGTCGGCCCAAGCGTGGGATTGTAGGTTTCATAGCCCTGACGATAGGCATAATTTTTGCCATAGGTGGTGCTGAGATCCCAGTCCCATCCAGCGACCTGACCCTTCAGGCCCAGCGCGAATTCAAAATCATCTTCCACAACGTCGAGGCGCGGCCGGAAGCCATTGGGATAGACCTCTGGCAGGGTCGCCGTGTTGTTTGGGGCACGGAAGGTAAAGTTCAGTTCCGAATTGCGCTGGCTGTAGGTGCCGAAGGAATAAAGGTGAATGCCGCCCGCATCATAGCCAACATTATAGCCGACGTTGAAACCCTTGGCCGGGAAAGCACCATAATTTTTGGTGACGAGGCGGTCGATCGTGGCTTCGCGCGGGTCACGTTGACCGTTGACGAGCGGATAGAGGTTGATGTTATCGGCGATCGGCACGGCGCGGTTCGAAACCTGCTGGATCTTGCCATTGGCGAAAATGTCGAGGAAGCCCGATTCACCCAGCTTGGTGCCCCAGTTTCCCTGCACCAGATAATTTTCGCCATCGGAACGGTCATAATTCTGCCCTGCGGTGAAAGAGGCCGAACCGCCATTCGTACCGCTTTTCAGAATGAGGTTGATGACGCCGGCGATAGCGTCCGACCCATATTGCGCGGCGGCACCGTCGCGCAGCACCTCAATATGGTCGATGGCCGAGGTGGGGATGAGATCAAGATCGGCCGGGACCGAGCCATTGTAGAAGGAGGAGACCGAATTGATGAGCGATGTCTTGTGGCGACGCTTGCCGTTGACCAGAATCAACGTCTGATCGGGATTCAGGCCGCGCAGGCCGCCAGTGCTGATGACCGTGGAAATGCCGCCACCTGCGCGGGTCGGCACGTTGAAACTGGGCACCAGTGTGTTGAGCGCGGCGAGAACGCCGGGCTTGCCCGTGGCTTCGAGTTCCTTGGCTGAAATGACGTCGATCGGCGTGGGACTATCCGTAATCGTCCGCGCGAGGCCGCGCGACCCGGTCACGACGATATCCGGTCCCGGTTCGTCCAGCGCTGCCTGTGGGGCGATGGAAGCGGCGCTCCCCTGAACCATCATGGCGGACTGCATGCTCATCGGCAGGCTGGTAACCGACAGACTGGCGACCTCCATCCGGCGCGCTGGCTTTGCGCCACCGATCAGCGACAAGGCGATCACATTGCTGTTGGCGAGCGACACCTTGAGACCACTGCCCGCGATGAGACGGGATAGCGCAACATTGGGGGCCATGCGGCCATTTACCGACGGTGCGCGAAGCCCCTCGACCTGATCATAGGAAAACAGGATTTGAATGCCCGACTGTCGGGAAAATTGCGCAAGGGCGGCTTGCATCGACTGGGCCGGAATATCGAATTTCACGGCCGCAGCAGCGGAAACGGATGGCGCCGCCGCGACTGCCACAATCGCAGCAGACGATGTAATAGCCGCACGCAGAATATTTCGCGTCATGAAGCCCCCTTGAAATTTTCGAATGTTCTGATGGTGGAAACGAGGGGACTCTACGTTTCTGCTAGCGATGGATTAAAATATCTCATTTTTGTTGCAGCAACATGCGCGGTACTTCGCTCTCGATCCGGCCATGGCGGCGAGTGCGCCAAAATCAAATGTCGCGAAGGGATCAAGCCAGGTTAAAAAGGGGAATTGCATGGAATCGATCAGGGTACGACTGGATTGGTTCAAGATCGCGATCCTGCCGCATGAAGGTGCGTTGAGGGCGCGTCTGCGCCGGATCGTAAACCGGCCTTGCGACGTGGACGATCTGGTCGCCGAATGCATGACCCGCGCCTACGCCAATGGCGACGTGACACGAACCACTTCCGGCAAAGCCTATCTGTTCCAGATCGCGCGAAACCTGTTGATAGATGAGGCCAGACGCGAAAAAGTCGTTTCCCTTGAACTGGTTGCGGAACTGGATGTGCTTCATGCCGATCATTCGACCGAAGCCACGCTGCATGCCCGCGACGAGTTAACCTCTCTTATTCACGACGCTCGGTTTCGGGCCCGCTCTGGGCATTTGCTGCGGCTGGCTGTATTGCGCGGACGACCGGCATCGCTGGCGTTTGTTTCACCGCATTCGGATTGATGGGCTTTTCGGGTTGAAGGGCTGGGCTCGGAGTTCTGCGGCGCTGCCGCATGGGCTACGTCGGCGCAGGCTTCAGCCGGAGAACGAGGGCGCGGAACAGGTCGGCATCCGGACAGGCGGAAGCGAAGGCAATGCGGATGCGGCTAGCACTTTCTACGACGCGCGCAGCGACCTTGAGCAGCCGCAGGCGCAAGGTGGTAAACTCCGCGCTTGCCAGAGCAGCGGTCCTGGGCATCGCCTGCTGGATGCGCCATAGCAGCCAGTATGCGGCAGTGTGCAGTATCAGGCGCATCTGATTGGCATTGGCCGAGCGGCACGAGGTTCGGTCGCTGGCGAGCTGGGACTTGTGGCGCTTGATCAGGTTCTCGGCCTGACCACGCGCGCAGTAGAGCGTGTCGTAGATGTGCTCGGCCGATCCTGTTGCCAACGAGGTGACGACATAGCGGATGTCCATGCCCAGCGTGCTGGCCTCGATCCGTGCAACGACGCGACGCTGGCACTTCCAGGTCTTTGCCCCATAGCGGGTCTCGGCATAGTTGCGCAGGACGGGACACTGACGCTGGGCGCGCTTGACCGCGCAGGCATCGGCGACCGCAACAATGGCGGGATCGGCGCGCAGCGCTGAATTGGTGGGCAGGCCGAACACGTAATCGACGCGGGCCGCATCGCAGTAGGCCATGACCTCGGGTCGACCATAGTGCCCGTCGCCGCGGATAGTGATGTGGGTATCGGGCCAATTACGGCGCAGGTGACGCACCAGGCGTCGGATGTGCCCCGCCGCCTCCTTTCCAGAAGGCGTCTTGCCTGTGCGCAGCAGCATGGCCACCGGCCTGCCGGTCGCGGTGTCGTAGATATGGATCGGTAGGAAGCAGCGCTCCCCATGATGCCCGTTCCAGAACGAGAGCTGTTGATAGCCATGCACGACGTCGCACGTGTCGTCGATATCCAGCGTGACCGCTGTCGGAGGGGCGGGATAGCTGGCGCAGTAGATGTCGATCATCGCGGCCATCATGCTGGCCAGTTCGCGCGTAGTCGGTGCATTTTCCCACCGGCTCATCGTCGGTTGGCTGGCCAGCCCCGCGCCCGATTCCGGCAGCTTGCCGAGCGCCAGGCGGAAGCCTGGATCGTCGCGCAGAGCATCGAGATCATCGGCATCCTCATAGCCGCACGCAATCGCGAACACACGGGCACGCAGAATGTCATCCAGGCGATGGATCACCCGCGCTGGATCGCGCGGATCGGCAATACAAGCCGCCAGGCGCTGGCAAATCCCCATCGCGCGCTCGGCCTGTGCAAGCAGTAGAACACCGCCATCCGAGGTAAGCCGGCCACCGTCGAACGCAGCTGTGATTTTCTTGCGGCCGACTGCTGGGAATCCAAATGAGCTTGCGATATCATCGTTCATGGCGGGTGTGGCCCGTGGCATTTTCTGCCCTGCGGCAGGTTCGGCTTAGACACCCAGTTCCTAATTCAGATCAGAGGCTTACGCCACTCCCGCCAACCCTTCAGGACACTTTTGGTGAATAAGGCGGGCTAAGGCATCTCCAGGCGATATTGGAAACCCTGCCGCCACAATGTCGCCGAGCCTTTATTCAGCGCCGCGTTCACGGTAAATCGGTGAAGGAGATAGCAGAAGAGATGGATTTGTCCGTTTTTACAGTGGACAAGCATTTGACGCGCGCAGCGGTAAAGATAATGCACGCCATTGGGCAGTTCGAGGGTTCCGGATTTGGGTGGTCGCTACAAAAGCGCGGAGGAAATTCAGGCCATCGAAGCCGAAGCAGCCCGTCTGTTTCTTAAAGCGCGCGCAAGCGACGCCCAGGCCGACTGGGACGCAGCCTATGCATGGGTCGCGATCGACCCCATGCATGGATTTGCCTTTGCCAAGGCGGAAGCGGGATGGGAGCTTGCTGAACGATTAAGCGAGTTGCCTGACGACCCGATTGTTGTGCCGTCTCGCGTTGATGGATTTGCAGCCCCTGTCTCTGCTGATGACCCCTCTGCTGATGGCCCGCACAATCCCTTTATTCACCGGGCCTCGCCGATAAACCGCAGGGCATGGCTGGGCATGGCGGTTGCCGCCGCAGTGGTTGGTGTCGCGGGTACTGTGACCCTGCGCCTGATCGGGACAGTGGATCACTATCGCACGGCCTTGGGTGAAACGCGTGCCGTGCGCCTTGCTGACGGATCTGTCGCTCATCTCAATACCGACAGTTCGATCGAGGTCGCGCTTAGGGAAAACATCCGATCGATCAAACTGCTGAAGGGGGAGGCGCGATTTGATGTCGCGCACGACCGGATCAGGCCGTTCATCGTGGATGCTGACGGTACGCAGGTTCGTGCAGTCGGCACGACGTTCAATGTCCGGTTACGCCCTGAACTGACGGAATTGACCGTTATAGAGGGCGTGGTCGCGGTGAAAAATGGCGGATCGCCCGAACACCGGATCGGCGCGGGCAAGAGCGCCGCCGTGCGCAGCGGCAGTATAGCGGTTACGCCACTGGCCAGCGACAAATTGAAACAGCGCATCGCCTG
This sequence comes from Sphingobium aromaticiconvertens, assembly GCF_037154075.1. Lineage (NCBI taxonomy): Bacteria > Pseudomonadati > Pseudomonadota > Alphaproteobacteria > Sphingomonadales > Sphingobiaceae > Sphingobium > Sphingobium aromaticiconvertens. The sequence goes on along the minus strand of NZ_JBANRJ010000001.1, from coordinate 603,297 downwards.
GCAGAACGGCATGATCGAGTTCGACGGCGATACGCTGGAGCAGGCCGTGGCAGAGTTTAACCGCTATCGCGCCACACCGCTGGTCATCGGCGATCCCGCGATCGCCAGCATGCGCATAGGCGGAACCTTCCACAGCAACAGATCCGATGATTTCGTGCTGGCGCTGGAACGGGGCTTCGGGCTTCGCGCTGTCGCGGGCAACGACGATTCCGTCATTCTGGTTGCTGCCGAATAGGGTGAAAAAGGGAAAAGCTTTGCTTCGGTAGCAGAGTGTTGAAAGCTGTCCGTTTCAGCATCCATGGAACATGTACCTCTTCGTCCTCCTGCGCCCATTTCAAGCAAGGCCCCGATTTCAAGCAAGGACCGCCTTCGCTCCATCCTGGGAGGATCGATCGGAAATCTGATCGAATGGTATGACTGGTACGTCTATTCGGCCTTCACCCTCTACTTCGCGCCCGTCTTTTTCCCATCGGACGACAGCACCGCACAACTGCTGAACACGGCAGCGATCTTTGCCGTCGGATTTCTCATGCGTCCCCTGGGCGCATGGATGATGGGAACGTATGCCGATCGCAAGGGGCGCAAAGCGGGCCTGACCGTATCGGTCATGCTGATGGGCGGCGGTTCGCTGATGATTGCCTGCATCCCCGGCTATGGCTCCATCGGCATGGCTGCACCCCTGCTCCTGTTGCTCGCACGGCTGATGCAGGGCCTGTCGGTGGGCGGCGAATATGGCGCCAGCGCCACCTATCTTTCGGAAATGGCGCAGGATGGTCAACGCGGCTTTTTCTCCAGCTTTCAATATGTGACGCTGATCGCCGGTCAGTTGCTGGCGCTGTGCGTGCTGCTTCTCCTCCAGTTACTGTTGACCGAGCAGCAACTGGAAAGCTGGGGATGGCGTATTCCCTTTGCGGTGGGTGGGCTGATGGCGGTCGGCGTCTATTATCTGCGCCGCGGGTTGCGAGAGACAGAGCAGTTCGAAGAAAGCGCGGCGGATGCCGGCAAGCCCCGTTCGGGCGGATGGATGCTGATCCGGCGGCATCCGCGCGAGGTACTTCTGGTTATGGCGCTGACCGCAGGCGGTACGCTCGCCTTCTACGCCTACAGCACCTACATGCAGAAATTCCTGGTCAACAGCGCCGGCTTCGGACGTCAGACGGCGACCGCAATCATGGCCTCGGCGCTGTTCATCTATATGCTGCTTCAGCCCTTGGCAGGCTGGCTTTCCGACCGCGTCGGACGCAAGCCGCTCCTGCTGGCCTTCGGGATCGGTGGCGTGTTGTTTACGACGGCGATCTTCACCCGGCTTGAAACGGTTACATCCTCCTTCGGCGCGTTTCTGCTCGTATTGTCGGGGCTGGTCATCGTTACCGGCTATACGTCGATCAACGCGGTCGTGAAGGCAGAACTGTTCCCCGCCCATATCCGCGCGCTGGGCGTCGCCCTGCCTTATGCCCTGGCCAATACGCTGTTCGGCGGCACCGCCGAGTTCGTTGCCCTGTGGCTGAAAGCACAAGATCTGGAAGGCGGTTTTTACTGGTACGTTACCGCCATGATCGCCGTTTCGCTCATCGTCTATATCCGCATGCCTGACACACGCACCACCAGCCGTATCTGATCGACCCAGGGGAGCCACCATGAAGACTTCATTGCCCAAGACATTGTCCCGCACCCTGCCACTCCTGCTCGTTCTGCAAGCAGGCATCAGCCATGCTGAGGATGCAGGCACCGCCAAGGAACCCGCTTTCACATCCATTCAGGAGGCCGACTTCGCCATTGCCGGATCGCTTTCCAATAGCTGGGCCGATTTCGATAATGATGGCGACCTCGACCTGGCAGTATCTTTGAAGGGGGGCGATATCCGCCTGTATCGCAACGACAAGGGCAAGTTCGTGAATATCGGCCCCGCGGTTGGCTTGCCATCGTCCGGTCCGGAAATGCGGGGGGTCGCCTGGGGAGATTATGACGGCGACGGCTGGGTCGACCTGTTGGGTGGGGCAACCATGCCCGACCAGTTGAGCCTGGTGTTTCATAATGAGGGCGGCAGGACATTCACCAATGTCGCCCCCGAACTGGGCCTGACAATTCCGGGACGTTCCGCTCGTCAGACGAGCTGGCTCGACTATGACAATGACGGCGATCTGGACCTTTACGCCTCGAACCGCATCGGTCCCAATGCCCTGTTTCGCAACGACCAGGGCAAGTTTGTGCAGGTTTTTGCGGGCACCAGCCTGTCCGATCCGCGCCCGACTGTTGGCGCTTGCTGGTTCGACTATGACCGCGATGGCGACCTGGATCTGTTCCTTGCCAATCAGTCGGGCGCTACCGATTCCCTGTGGCGCAACGATGGGACTGCTTTTGTCGATGTGGCAGCGCAGGCCGGCGTCGATAATCCGGGGCGCACCAAGGAAGAAGGGGGCGTCGGCTGCGCTGTGGGCGACTATGACAATGATGGCTATCTAGACCTGTTCGTACCCAATTACGGGCATAACGCTCTCTACCGGAACAATCGCGACGGCACCTTCTCCAACGTTGCCAAAGAGATGGGCGTCGGCATCGAAAATCATGCGGTCGGCGCGGTATGGGGCGATTATGATAATGACGGCTATCTGGATCTCTTCGTCACCTCCTATACCGGCGAGCGTAACCAGCAGACCCCCAAGGATAGCCTGTTCCATAATCAGGGCGGCAAAGGCTTCGTGAACGTGCTGACACCGGAATCCAAACTCAATGTGGGTGACCATGGCGTTCAATGGGTGGATTATGACGCTGACGGGGCGCTCGACCTGTCGGTCATGCGTGGTTACACCGACAAGGGCGGGCACTTCCTTTTTCACAACGACCTGCCCAATGCAGATGCGCGCCGAAGCCTGAGCGTAACGGTGCTCGACGTAAAGGGCCGCTTCACCAAAATGGGTGCGGAAGTGCGGCTCTATGACAAGGCCGGGAAAATCCTGGCGACCCGGCAAGTATCGACTGGCGACGGCTATAACTCACAAAATGCCGCGCCCGTCCATTTCGGACTGACATCCATGACCCCGGTTACCGTGGAAGTCACCTATATGAGCGCGAGCGGCAGGCAGATGCAGACCATCCAGAATGTGAGCCCCAAAAAATATACCGGCAAATCCCTCGTCGTTCGCCAAGGCAAATAGCGTCATAGCGCTTAAACCGGGCCTGCATTAGCTGCCATGCATGCAGGCTATCCAGCGAGCGCTATCAACTGGGCAAGTCCGTTTGCACCCGTTTTTGCCATTATGGCTGCACGATGATCTTCGATAGTTTTGGGACTAAGCGTCAACGCTCCCGCCATCATCTTGGTGCTGTACCCCTGCACCAGAAGATCAAACACCTGTCGTTCGCGGGGCGTCAAGGCCGCGGTCCGCGACTGCTGGTGTCGGCGCTCAAGCGACCAGGCGACGCCCTCGGCCACGGCGGCGAGCAGTCGCGCTTCGTCCAAGGGCTTTTCAAGATAGTCGAGACCGCCATAGTGCCGCACGGAATCGACCGCATTGGCGGTGGTCGGCCACGCTGTCATGAAGATGATCGCGACGCCGGTATCAAGCACGCGCAACTGATCGGCAAAGCCGAAGCCATCCAGATCCCCCATCATCACATCGGTAATCACGCAATGGGCGGGCGCCTGCGTATAGACATCAAGCAGCAGGGCAGGATCCAGAAAGGGTTCGGCGGCATAGCCATTGCGGATCAGCAATCGGGCCACGCTGCCCCCCAGATCGCGATCGTCATCCACGACATAGACAGTCGCGGCAGGGCTGTCCGTCATAAATCGTCTCCAGTCATGGCCGCCTCCGCAATGCGTGGCAGAGCCAGTCGAGCATGCACGATGCCCTGATCATCCGTGTCCCGTGTCAATGTTCCGCCGTGGGCCACCAAAATTGCCCGGGCGACCAGAGTCCCCACACCCATTCCCGGTTGCGGCAATCGGTCAGGAGCTACCGGGTTCGATATGGTCAGCCGCACCTGCATCGCGTCCTGCGACACGGTCAGCGTTACGCGTCCGCCATGGCTTGCCTGGATTGCATTACGCAGCAGGTTGACCAGCGCCTGCACCAGTTCCACTTCCTGCGCCATCACAACCAGGTCGGGATTCACCGTCGGTAACACCAAAGCTGTTCCTGCTGCCTTCGCCTCGGACGAAACGACCGATATGACGCTGTCAATCAGGACAGTCAGCGGCAATGGCGTGGGTTCATCGACAGTCCTGCCGCCAAAGCGGCGCAGCCGCCGTACCAATGTGGACAGCGCTTCAGCCTTGCGGTCGATCAGGGCCGCGCTTGCGGCGATGTCCGGATCGGCATCCCCGGTTATTGCGTGGAGGTGTCGGGCTTCAATCGCCAGGGTCGAGAGCGGCTGGCTGATCTCATGAATCACGGCCACCGACATGGCCCGTAATGTCTTGAGGCGCTCGGCCTGGAACAGCAGCCGATCGCGCCGCGCCAGATCGGCGCGGGCGCGCGTCTGCGCATCGGCGAAACTGCCCGCCAGATAGCCGACAACCATAACCGTCGCGAGACCGAGGTGGATTTGCAACCGCTCCATCGTACCGATCGCCCCCGCCGTATGCGGCAGCAGTAGCAGGACCACCACCATCATAGCCCCCCACGCAGCACTGCGCCCAAACCGCAGTCCGATCCAGGCGACGGCCAGTGCCAGCGGCATGGGCTGTGGACGGAAGCCCAGCCACTGTAGAACACCCGCGAACAGCATGCCGCACGTCAGTACCAGCATGGCTTCAGCCACTACCGCCAAAGCAGGCAAGGTGCGCGGTAGCGCCGTGCGACCCGTCGCCACATCGATCAGCCATAGGAGCGGGGGCGCCACCACAAGCACGCCCAGAAGATCGCCAACCGTGAACGCCGTCAGAGCGAGCATGATGCTGCGAGCATCGGTGACACCGATCATGTCCGGTCGGATCAGGAGTTCCGAAAGGGCCGCGATTGCGGCGAGGAGAGGCGCGACGATCGTTGCAAGGCCAAACGGCATGGGCGGCAATAATATGCTGGCGCGAACACCGCCCGACAGCCACCGGGTGAACGCCACCGCGATCCCGTAAGCAAATGTGGGCCGTATCACGCCGATGATTTCCAGGATCAGATCAGGTGATCCAATATGAACGCCGCCATCAAGGATATTGACGATAACCTCGACCAGCGCCGTGGCAGGCGTCAATCTGGAACCGACGTACCAAAACAGCGTCAGCCGCAGGCCCGCCGCAGGCCCGCCGCAGGAAACCAGACAGAGTAGAAGCCTTCGCCGCCCCAGGCCGCGGCGACCCAGTGCGCCAGAGCGAAACCGATGCCATATAATAGCAATATCGACCAGTCGGAGCCATGCGGAAGGCGTCCCCAGCGGCGCAGGCTGGCTGATTGGGCATAAGGAAGAACAGCCATTGCGATCCCCTTCTGGCAAAAACGCTTGGCTGAACATAGCCGGGAAATTCCCGGACATCCCCGGACATCATTATAGTCACCGGGTTTTTCCCGGATGGCGCGGCCCAGGATAGGGTGGCTACCGATCACTTGTTCGCTTCTCGCCGATTGCTTCCTCATCGAAGCGCTGTGGGATGGACCCGGGCGGCGTATGCGACCCACGCCGCCCGGACTTCCCGACCTGCCTGCGTCAGAAGGGTGCGATCCCGGCGAGAGCGGCTCTATCAAAGAAACCGGCGGGGTCAGGCCCCGTCCGGCTCTGCCACACGCAGCATCGCCAGGGCGGCAAGCGCCAGCACCGCCGCCGCGCAGGCCATCGTCCAGATGGGTTCAGTGGGGAAGAAAGCCCGCAGGACGCTGCCCATGACGGTCGCGACCAATAGCTGCGGCATGACCACGAAGATATTGAAAAGGCCCATATAAACGCCCAGCTTTGTCTGCGGCAGGGTGGCGGCCAGGATGGCGTAGGGCATCGACAGGATGGAGGCCCAGGCAATGCCGATGCCGACTTCGGACAGGATCAGCCAATGTGGATCACGGATCAGAAGGAAGGACCCGAACCCCATCGATCCGGCGATCAGACAGAGGGCATGGGTCCGCACTCGTCCCAACCGGGCCGCAATATGCGGCAATACGGCCATCGCAAACAACGCCGCCACACCATTATAGACCGCGAACAATATGCCGACCCAATTGCCGCCAACGTTGAATGCCGCCGACTGCGGATCAGCCGACCCGAACATATATTGGGCCACCACCGGCGTCGTGTAGATCCACATGATGAACAGCGCCGACCAGCTAAAGAACTGCACCAGCGCCAATCGCTTCATCGTGTCCGGCATCCCTGAAAAATCGCCGACGATATGGCTGAGCAGATTATCCCTCCGCCCCGTCCGCACCAGCATCGCCGTTCCCAGCCGCGCCAGGCCAAAGGCGATCAGCAACTCGCCCAGCAGATAGAGTTCCTTTTCAAGCCCCAGCCCGCGCACACCGACGATCACCAGCGCGCCCGCGACCAGCCAGGGTGCGACAGCACCCACCCCGGCGGGCGGCGCGGCGCTGACCTCTTCCTCGGTTCCTGCATGATAGCGCGCCAGCGTATCCGGATCATATTCGCGCGTCGTCAGCACCGTCCACAGCACCGCCGCCAGCAACGCCCCGGCCCCCAGATAAAAGCTGTAGCGAACCGTATCGGGAATCCCGTTTCCCGCCACCGCATTGGACACGCCCAACTGGTCCAGCAGCCAGGGCGTGGCCGACCCAACTACCGCTCCTGCGCCGATGAAAGCAGTCTGGAACGCATAGCCCGCCGTATGCTGGTCCTTCCCCAGCATATCCCCGACAAAGGCGCGAAACGGCTCCATCGACACATTGAGCGACGCGTCCAATATCCACAGCGTGAAGACCGCGAACCACAGCCCCGGCGCACTGGGCATCAGCAGTAACGCGATGGCGGACAACAACGCCCCGGCCAAAAAATAAGGCCGCCGCCGCCCGAACCGCCCCCATGTGCGATCGCTATAGTGGCCGATGATCGGCTGGACCAGCAGGCCGGTCAGCGGCGCGGCCACCCACAGCAGCGGCAAATCATCGAGCGATTCGCCCAGCGACTGGAAGATGCGGCTCATATTGGCGTTTTGCAGCGCGAAACCGATCTGGATGCCGAAAAAGCCGAAGGAAATATTCCACAGGCCGCCAAATCCCTGCCGGGGCTTCTCCATCTCCATCACGCTCCCTATCTGTTCTGTTGCGTGCTGCTTGGCCCGCCCGGAGGTCCAAGGGAACTGCGTATTCGTATGCGTGAATGCATCACAGGAAAACTGTTCGATCAGCCTTCCGAAGACTGCCGAACCACCAACCGCACCGGCAGCACCGTATCGCTCGCCTTGCCGCCCTCTATCTGCCGGACCAGCGTATCGACCAGCACGTCGCCGGCCAGTCGCTGATCCTGCACTACGCTGCTCAGTGGAGGACTGGACACGCGGGCCGTGGGAATATCATCGAACCCGACCACCGCGACGTCCTGCGGTATCCTGCGCCCCGCCTCCTGCAACGCCCGCATCGCCCCCAACGCGATCGTGTCGCTGGCGCACATGATCGCGTCGAAGCCAGCGCCTGCGCTCAGCAGCGTCTGCGCCGCGCCATAGCCATCTTCCTCGAAATTCAGCGCCTCGCGATGCAGCGCCGGGTCGATGGCCCGCCCGGCCGCCTCATGCGCGTCGGCATAGCCGCGCCAGCGGGAGAAGAACTCCGGATAATGGCGTGTCGCCGTGCCGATGAAGGCGATCCGCCGCCGCCCACCCGCCATCAAATGCACGGTCGCATCCTCGCCACCCTGCCGGTTGTCGCAGCCCACGGTAACGCCCGGCTGACCATCCTTGCTCGATCCCCACAGCACGAAATGCGTGCCCTGGGAAACCAGCAACTCCAGCTTGCTGCGGGTCTGCTCATAATCGCCATAGCCCAGCAGGATGATGCCGTCAGCCTTGCGGCTATCCTCATATTCCGTATGCCAGTCCTGTGAAAATTGCTGGAAGGATATCAGCAGATCGAACCCCCGCCGCGCGCAGGCCCGTGTGATCGATCCCACCATCGACAGGAAAAAGGGGTTGATGTGCGACCCGTCTGGCGTCGGGTCTTCAAAAAACAGCAGTGCCAGCGTGTTGGATCGCTGGCTGCGCAGGCTGGAGGCGTTCTTGTCCACCTTATAGTTTAGTTGATGGGCAATCGCCTCGATCCGCTTGCGTGTTTCCTCGCTGATCGACGCATGGCCACGCAGCGCGCGCGACACGGTTGGCTGCGAAACCCCGGCCAGTTGCGCGATGTCGAAGGACGTGGCCTTTCGCGGCGGATGCATGGCGTCTGGCTCGCTGCCTCTCTTACGTGCCACGCGATGCGGCCCGCCCGTCATGCCAGATCACATGTCCCCGCGCAAATTGCTGCATCCCGGCTGCAACAATGCTGTTGCAACAGGGCATCACGCACAACGCCAGCCATCATGTATTCGTATGCACGTTCGTTGCCGCTGCCGGGGCGGGCAGCGCAAAGAGGCCTCACGGGTCGCCGCCGTTCAACAGGACATGGCGACGACGGGCAGTGACTTGCCTTCATCGCGGGGAACCGGCGCCGATCAGAGCGCCGCCCACCGCGTTGAAGCACAGGGGAGGAAAAGACCAATGACCAGCATTCGTATCTCAGCGATCCTGTCGCGATCGACCAGCATCGCGGCTCTTGCCGGCGCGCTCGCCATTGGCAGCGCCCATGCCCAGACCAGCATCCCGCAGGAAGCCGCCGCTCCTGTTGACGACAGCCAGGCAATCGTCGTCACCGGCTTCCGCGCCGCCCTTGAAAATGCCGTCATCGCCAAGAAGGAGCGCGATCAGGTCGTCGAGTCCATCTCCGCCGAGGATATCGGCAAGCTGCCCGACGCCTCGATCGCCGAATCCATCACCCGCCTCCCCGGCCTCACCTCGCAACGCGTATCGGGCCGCTCCAACGCCATCTCGATCCGCGGCTTTGCGCCCGACTTCTCCACCACGCTGCTGAACGGCCGCGAGCAGACATCGACCGGCGACAACCGCGCCGTCGAATATGACCAATATCCGTCCGAAGTCGTCAGCCAGGTGCTGGTCTACAAGACGCCGATGGCCAGCCTGATCGGTCAGGGTCTGTCGGGCACCGTCGACCTTCGCACCATCCGCCCGCTCGATCACAAGGACCGGACGATTTCGGTCGGCGCACGCGGCACCTATGCCGACCTTGGCAAGCTCAACGCCGGGTCAAAGGACAAGGGCTATCGCGTCAACGCCAGCTATGTCGACCAGTTCGCCAACGACACGATCGGCATCGCACTCTCGGCCAGCTATCTGGACGAACCCTATCAGATCCAGGAATTCAACGCCTGGGGCTATGCAGGCGACGGCACCGCCGCCAGCCCGAAGGTCATCGGCGGATCGAAATCCTACGTCACCTCCACCAACCTCACCCGCCTTGGTCTTCAGGGTACGCTGGAATGGCGCCCCTCACCCAATTTCACGACCAGCTTCGATGGTTTCTATTCGGATTTCAAGGACGATCAGATCAAGCGCGGCGTCGAACTGCCGCTCGCCTTCGGCAATAATCTGGTGACGCTGACGGGCGCGACCGTCGCCAACGGCTTCGTCACGGCTGGCACCTTCAACAATGTCGAAGGCGTGGTCCGCAACGATGTGTTCGAGCGCAGGGCAAAGCTCTATTCCTTCGGCTGGAACGGCGCGTGGAAGGGCGACGACGGCTGGAACGTCACGCTGGACCTCAGCCTGTCAAAGACCGACCGCAACGAACTGGTGCTGGAAAGCAATGCCGGCACCGGGCGCGGTGAGAATGTGGGGCTGAAAGATTCGATCGGCTTCATCAGCGGATCGAAGGGTACCTTTTTCAGCCCGACACTCAACTATGGCGACTATAACCTCATCAAGTTGACCAGTCCGCTGGGCTGGGGTGGAACCCAGATCGCGCCGGATGGCTCCTCGATCCTCAACGGTCAGGACGGCTATTACAACAACCGCCTGATCAAGGACGAACTGCGCCAATATCGCCTGGATATCGAAAGGGAGATGGACAACGGCTTCCTGCGCAGCGTCCAGGTCGGCCTCAACTATACCGACCGCACCAAGTCGCTGACGCCCGACGAAGCCTTCCTCGGTATCGTCGCCAACACCGACGGCCTCACCAGCACGCCGGTTCCCGAACAGTATCGCAAGGGCACCACCAATCTCGACTTTCTGGGCCTTGGCCCGGTCATCAGCTACGATCCGCGCGATCTGTTGGACGCTGGCATCTACAAGCTGGTGAAGAACCCCTATGGCGACGTCGTCGTCAAATCCTACGACATCGCCGAAAAGGTGATGACCGCTTATGCCCAGGGCAATATCGACGCCGAACTGGGATCGGCGACCCTGACAGGCAATTTTGGTGTGCAAGCGAACTGGACCGACCAGAACAGCAACGGCGCCACCGCGACCCAGCAGGGCACCAACGCCAATGGATCGCCCAACATCGTGGGCACTGCGCGCCGGTCCAGCGTCGACTATCTCGACGTGCTGCCCAGCGTGAACCTGTCGCTGCGGACGGCGGGCGATCTGGTCATCCGCCTGTCCGCCGCGCGGGAAATTATCCGTCCGCGCCTGGACGACATGCGCGCCTCGCTCAGCTATGAGTTCAACATCCAGGGCAATACTGCGCTGGTCACCGGCAAGAGCGGCAACCCGACCCTGCGTCCGTGGCGCGCCAATGCGGTCGACCTGACATTCGAGAAATATTTCGGGCATCAAGGTTACATCGCCGCCCAGTTGTTTTTCAAGGATCTGAAAAGCTACATCTACACGCTCGACCAGTCCTTCGACGTCGCCGGACTGGCACTGTCCAACCCCGGCAATGGCGTGACGATCCTGCCTGTCGGCCGACTGGAAATCCCGGTGAATGGCAAGGGTGGCAAGCTGTACGGTATCGAACTGGCGGGCACCCTGCCCTTCTCCGCCATTACGCAGGCGCTGGACGGCTTTGGTGTCACGGGCAGCGGCTCCTATACAAAGACGCAGATCGCTCCCACGCCGGGCGCGGACTCCCGCGATCTGCCGGGCTATTCGAAGTGGGTGCTGAACGGCACGGCCTATTTCGAGAAATGGGGCTTCTCCGCCCGTGGTTCGGTTCGCTATCGTTCAACCTTCATCGGCGAACTGTCGGGCTTCGGCGCGGCGCGTACCCGTCGACGGGCAGCAGGCGAGACGATCGTCGATGCGCAAGTCGGCTATGACTTCCAGGAAGGCAGCGCGCTCCACGGCCTCTCCCTGTTCATCCAGGGTCAGAATCTGACGGACCAGCCCTTCACCACCACCAATCCGGGTTCGCCCGGTGAAGTGATCGATTATCAGAGCTATGGTCGCCGCTTCCTTGCAGGCGCGAGCTTCAAGTTCTGATCGACCGGCTTGGATGACCCGTCCGCCTGCACGCGGACAGGTCATCCAGGCCTGCGGGCGCCTGCACGCACCCCATTGCACAGCCGCCGATTTCCAAAGGATAGTCGCCCGATGCTTCGCGCTCCGCTCACCGCCCTTGCCCTTCTGCTCGCGCTGCCCGCGCAGGCGCAGACCGCGCCCTCGCCGGACAGCTATCGCCAGCGTCTGCCGGAGGATGAAACGATCTATTTCCTCCTTCCCGACCGTTTCGAAAATGGCGATCCAGCCAATGATCGCGGCGGGCTGAAGGGCGACCGGCTCAAGACCGGCTATGATCCCACGGCCAAGGGTTTCTTCCACGGCGGCGACCTCAAGGGGCTGATAAAGCGCCTCGACTATATCCAGACTCTTGGCGCCACCGCCATCTGGCTTGGCCCGATTTTCAAGAACAAGCCGGTGCAGGGCGCGCCGGGCGAGGAATCGGCGGGCTATCATGGCTATTGGATCACCGACTTCACCCGCGTCGATCCGCATTTCGGCACCAATGCGGACATGAAGGCTTTGGTGGACGCCGCCCATCAACGTGGCATGAAGGTCTATATGGACATCATTGCCAACCATACGGCCGACGTCATTGCCTATCGGGAATGCGCGGACCAGTCCGCCTGCCCCTATCGCTCGCGCGCGGACTATCCCTATCAGCGGCGCGGCGGTGCGGCTGGTGCGGCGATCAATGGCGGCTTTGCAGGCGACCGGATCCAGACCGCCGACAATTTCGGCAAGCTCACCGATCCTCGCTTCGCTTACACACCCTATCTGCCGAAGGGGGAGGAAAAGGCCAAGACTCCGGCCTGGCTCAACGATCCCATTCTCTATCATAATCGCGGCAACACCACCTTCACCGGGGAAAGCGCGACGATGGGCGATTTTGTCGGTCTCGACGACCTGATGACCGAAAACCCGCGCGTGGTGCAGGGGATGATCGACATTTTCAGTCAGTGGATCGACGATTTCGGCGTCGACGGCTTCCGCATCGACACCGCCCGCCATGTCAACCCGCAGTTCTGGGCCGCCTTCGTTCCCGCCATGCTGGACCGCGCCAAGGCGAGGGGCATCCCCAACTTCCACATTTTCGGCGAGGTTTCGCAGGACGCGATGGAGCCGGGCACGTTGGCGGTCCATACCCGCGTCGACAAGCTACCCGCGGTCCTCGACTTCGCCTTTCGCGCCGCGATCATCCAGGCGGTGGGCGGCGAGCAGGGCACGGACAGGTTCGAACGCCTGTTCTTCGGCGATCCGCTTTATGAAGGCGGCAGCGCCGCCGCCAATCGCCTGCCGACCTTCATCTCCAATCACGACAATGGCCGCTTCGCTTATTATGCGCGCAAGGCGCTGCCACAAGCCAGCGACGACGAAATCCTCAAGCGCACGCAATTGGCCCATGCCATGCTGCTGCTGCTGCGCGGCGTCCCCACCATCTATTCGGGTGACGAGCAGGGCTTCACCGGCGACGGCAACGATCAGGACGCGCGCGAGGATATGTTCGCCAGCAAAGTGGCGGTCTATAATGACAACCGCCTGCTCGGCACCAAAGACACCACCGCGAGCGAAAATTTCACCGCCAGCCACCCGCTCTACCGCACCATCGCGACCCTCGCGAAGCTTCGCGCGGCGCAACCCGCCCTGCGTCGCGGCGCGCAGATCGTCCGCAACTATTCGGACAAGCCCGGCCTGTTCGCCGTTTCCCGGATAGACCCGCAAACGGGCCGCGAACTGATGATCGCGTTCAACACCGCGATCACGCCCTTCTCCGGCAATGTGGAGGTGGACCCTGCCTCCTCCGCTTTCGTTCCCTTGATCGGCGACTGCCCTGTCCATCCCACGGCGCCCGGCACGCTGGCGCTCACTATTCCCGCCCTTGGCACTCTCGTCTGCGGAGCCGTTCAATGACCCCTGCGCCCGAAATCCTTGCCCAAGCCGACCCCGCCGTTATATGGTGGCGCGGGGCCGCCATCTACCAAATCTATCCGCGCAGTTTTGGCGATGCGAATGGCGATGGCATCGGCGATCTGGCCGGCATCACAGCCCATCTCGACCATGTCGCCTCGCTGGGCGTGGACGCCATCTGGCTGTCCCCCTTCTTCCCGTCGCCGATGAAGGATTTCGGCTATGACGTGTCGGACTATTGCGGGGTCGATCCGATTTTCGGCACGCTTGATGATTTCGACGCGCTGATCGCGCGCGCGCATGCGCTGGGCCTGCGCGTCATCATCGATCAGGTCTATGCCCATACCTCCGACCAGCATCCCTGGTTCGTCGAGAGCCGCGCATCCCGCGACAATGGCAAGGCCGACTGGTATGTCTGGGCCGACGCCAAGCCCGATGGCTCCCCGCCCAGCAACTGGCAATCGGTATTCGGCGGCCCCGCCTGGCGCTGGAATGGCCGCCGTCGCCAATATTATCTGCACAATTTCCTGGAGTCCCAGCCCCAGCTCAACGTCCACAGCCCCGCCGTGCAGCAGGCTCTGCTGGACGCCGCGCGTTTCTGGCTGGACCGGGGCGTCGATGGTTTTCGCGTGGATGCGATAAACTTCGCGATGCATGACCTCGATTTCCGCGATAATCCACCTGCACCCGTCACGGCCAAACTGCCCACCCGCCCGTTCGACTTCCAGCTCAAAATCTACAATCAGAGCCACGCCGACATCCCTAAATTCATCGAACGGCTTCGATCCCTGACCGACGAATATGGCGCGCGCTTCACCGTGGCCGAGGTTGGCGGCGATAATGCCGAGCGGGAGATGAAGCTGTTCACCCAAGGCGCCAGCCGTTTCAACAGCGCCTACGGCTTCGACTTCCTCTATGCCGACGCGCTGACGCCCGCCATGGTCGCCGACACCGTCGCCCTGTGGCCCGACACGCCGGGTCTTGGCTGGCCAAGCTGGGCGTTTGAAAATCACGATGCGCCGCGCGCCATCTCCCGCTGGACGACGCCGGACGCGCGGCCCGCCTTTGGCGCGATGAAGATGCTGCTGCTGACCTGCCTGCGCGGCAATATCTTCCTCTATTATGGAGAAGAACTGAACATGACGCAGGTCGATATTCCGTTCGAGAAGCTGCAAGATCCCGAGGCGATCGCCAACTGGCCGCTGACACTGAGCCGTGACGGCGCACGCACCCCCATGCCGTGGAAGGGGGATGCTCCGGACCTGGGCTTTGGCAGCCGCGATCCCTGGCTCCCCTTCGGTCCCGATCATGCTGCGCTGGCAGTGGATCGTCAGGAGGGCGACCCGCATTCGATGCTGACTCTTACCCGCCGCCTGCTCGCCACCCGCAACGCCCATGCGGCGCTGCGCATCGGGTCGATGGAGATCATCACCGCCACCGACACGCTGCTGGCATTCGAGCGGCGCCATGGCAATCAGACGATGCTCTGCGCCTTCAATTTCGGCGCCGATCCGCTCGACTGGACCCCGGACGAACTGGATATCTGGACGGTGGCGGAGAGCGTGAACGACGCCACCATCGGTCATTTGCCGCCGATGGGCGGGATCGTCCTGCAACAGGTCAACTGAACGGAGTTTTCCGCCTCATGAAATACAGCCTCTGCACGCTGGCGTTGCCGCTGGCGGTTTTCACTGCGCCCGCCTCCGCCGAAATCGTGGCGCAGGCGACCTCCCCCGATCAACGGATCGCGGTGTCGCTCGACCTCGACAAGGATGGCCGCCCGACCTATGCCGTAACGCGTGATGGAAAACCCATCATCGCCCCCTCTCGCCTGGGTTTCCTGCTGACCAACGCGCCCAAGCTGGAGCGCAACCTGACCCTGGCGACCCAGACGACGACCAGCAGCGACGAGACATGGGAGCAGCCTTGGGGCGAACGCCGCAGCATCCGCAAC
Source organism: Sphingobium aromaticiconvertens (assembly GCF_037154075.1). Taxonomy (NCBI): domain Bacteria; kingdom Pseudomonadati; phylum Pseudomonadota; class Alphaproteobacteria; order Sphingomonadales; family Sphingobiaceae; genus Sphingobium; species Sphingobium aromaticiconvertens. Next base: position 588,007 of record NZ_JBANRJ010000001.1, on the reverse strand, counting down.
CGCTACACCCAGTTACGCGTGGACCTGAAGGAAAAGACCGCGCTGGGCCGTTCGCTTGGCATCGTCTTCCGCGTCTATGATGACGGCATCGGCTTCCGCTATGCCTTCCCCGACCAGCCCACCCTCAAAACCGCGAACATCGGCGATGAGTTGACCGAGTTCAACCTCGCCCAGGACGGCACCGCCTGGTGGATTCCGGCGGGTGAGTGGAACCGCTACGAATATCTCTACAACCGCACGCCTATCAGCGAGGTCGGTCGCGCCCATACACCGATCACCATGAAGCTCGACACCGGCCTGCATATCGCCTTCCATGAAGCGGCATTGGTCGATTATTCGGCGATGTGCCTCACCCATGTCGAGGGGCTGCGTTTCCGCGCCACCCTCTCTCCCTCGTCCGGCGGGGCCAAGGTCGTGCGGAGCGGCGCGTTCGACACGCCCTGGCGCACGATCCAGATCAGCGACACGGCAGGCGGCCTAGCCGATTCCAGCCTGATCCTGAACCTCAACGATCCGAACAAACTCGGCGATGTCAGTTGGGTGAAGCCCTATAAATATGTCGGTGTCTGGTGGGGACTGCATCTCGACACGGAGACATGGGCTTCCGGCCCCAAGCATGGCGCGACCACCGCCAACACGAAACATTATATCGACTTCGCCGCGAAGAACGGCTTTCGCGGGGTGCTGGTCGAGGGCTGGAACAAGGGATGGGATGGCGACTGGTTCGCCGACGGCTCCTCCTTCAGCTTCACCGAACCTTACCCCGATTTCGATATTGAGGGATTGAGCCGTTATGCCGCGCGCAACGGCGTTCACCTGATCGGCCATCACGAAACTTCCGGCAACATGGCCCATTATGAGGATCACCTGACCCCGGCGCTCAACCTCTATCAGCGGCTAGGCATCGACAGTGTGAAGACCGGCTATGTCGCCGACGCGGGCGGGGCCAAAGTGCGCGGCGCCGATGGCCAGATCCATTATGAATGGCATGACGGTCAGGCCAGCGTGCGCCATCACCTGAAGGTCGTGATGGAAGCGGCAAGGCATCACATCGCCGTCAACGCGCACGAACCGATCAAGGATACGGGTCTGCGCCGCACCTATCCCAACTGGGTCGCGCGCGAAGGCGCGCGTGGCATGGAATATAATGCCTGGGGTTCACCCCCCAATCCGCCTGAGCATGAGATCAACCTGGTCTTCACCCGGATGCTGGCGGGACCGATGGATTATACGCCGGGCGTCCTCTCCCTTGAAGGGCGCGGCCAGCCGTTGCAATCGACCGTGGCGCGGCAACTTGCCCTTTATGTGCTGCTCTACAGCCCGATCCAGATGGCGGCCGACCTGCCCGAACATTATGCGAAGCTGATGAAGCCTTTTCAGTTCATCAAGGATGTCCCGACCGACTGGGAGGACAGCCGCGTGTTGAACGGCGAGATTGGCGACTATGTCACCATCGCACGCAAGGACCGCAACAGCGCTGACTGGTATCTGGGCGCTGGTACGGACGAAACGGCCCGCACGCTCGACGTGACGCTTGACTTCCTCGATCGGGGCAAGACCTACACCGCCCAGATCTACCGCGACACCGCCGACACAAATTATCGCACCGATACGCGCCATCATTATGCGATCGAAACGCGCAAGGTGAAGCAGGGGGATCGGCTTTCGCTGATCCTCGCCCCCGGCGGCGGTCAGGCCATTCGTTTCGTCGCACCCTGACGGTCCCTGCCCCTCTTCCACTCAAGTTGAGAGAAGGGCTTTGGTCATCCCCCGCGCGAGCACTGCGCGGCCAACGACGATGGAAAGGGATTGTGCGTCCCTGTTGGATGGGCGACCCCTAGCTCAAAAGTAGCGGGTTGGGATGGGCGGCATCCAGCCCACCGCTGCCATAGGGGCGAGTCAGGATTTCCAATATATGGCCGTTGGGATCGTCGAAATAGACGCCTCGTCCGTCATCCCAATGATTGATTTGTCCCGGCTGCTGATGAAACGGATCGGCCCAATAGCGAAGGCCTGCGGCCCGTATGCGGTCGAAGATGGTGCTGAACTCCTCTTCCGATACCAGAAAGGCGAAATGGTTCGGGTGGATGACTTCATCCGTCTGAAGGAAGTCCAGCGAGGTTTCGCCGACCTGCACGACCACAAAAGGCCCGAGCGTGGATGGGGCGGGAAGATTCATCATTCCCGCCAGAAAAGCCGCGCTGGCATCGCTGTCGCGCGCATGAACGATCGTGTGATTGAGCGACACGGCCATGCCACATATTATATCCCTGCCGCCCCCGCCCGGCAAGGGGCGAGGGCAGCCGAGTGACCCGCCATCAGCCCGCCAGTTCAGCTTTCGCAAATTCGCGAATATGCGCGCCGATGTCCGCGCGTTCCAGCGCAAGCGCCAGATTCGCCTCGATATAGCCCGCCTTGGAACCACAGTCGAAACGACGACCATCGAAAGTAACGCCGTGAAAAGCTTGCCTGCCGATCAGTGCGGCCATTGCGTCGGTAAGCTGAATCTCGCCACCTGCGCCCTTTTCCTGCGTTTCCAGGATATTCATCACCTCCGGCTGGAGGATATAGCGGCCCGGCAGGATGAGATTGGAGGGGGCCGTGCCAGCAGCGGGCTTTTCGACCAGGCCCTTGACCTCCGTCAGCGCGCCATCGCGGGCGCCGGGGTCGATCACGCCATAGCTGGGCGTTTGCTCCATCGGGATTTCAAGCGCGCAGACCAGATTGCCGCCAACCTTGTCATAGGCATCGACCATCTGCTTCATGCAGCCCGCGCCCGGTGCGCCCTTCATAAACTCGTCAGGCAGCAGGATCGCGAAGGGTTCGTCACCGATGATATCGCGTGCGCACCAGATGGCGTGGCCCAGGCCGAGCGGCTCCTGCTGCCGCAGAAACACCGCCTTGCCGGGCGCGAGACGTGTGCCTTCCAGCGCCGACAAGTCCTTGCCCCGTTCGCGCTGGGTCACTTCGCATTCAAAGGCGATGTCGAAATAATCCTCGATCGCGCCCTTGCCCCGTCCGGTGACGAAGATCATCTGCTCGATCCCCGCCTCGATCGCTTCATCGACGGCATATTGGATCAGGGGCCTATCGACGATGGGCAGCAGTTCCTTGGGGACAGCCTTGGTCGCGGGAAGGAACCGGGTGCCAAGCCCCGCGACGGGGAAGATGGCCTTGCGGATCGGGCTTTTCGGCATAACGCTCCATTCGCTTGAGGGGACAGGCGACCTGCGCAGAGGTAGCCCAGGAGGCATCGTCGCCGATGCCCGAAAGATGTTACGGTAATAGGTACGGGACGGCAGGATTTCGCTACATTCAGCAGTAATTTGCCGCAGTTGCGAAAAAGGTCAAGCGGGACGTAGGGGATTTAGACGGCGAGCAGCCGGTTCCCTACATCCTCAAGCGCGGTGATCTCTCCATCCAATTGCCCAAGCGAGACGTGGAGGCGATTGTTACGCCCATCGCGGCAAGCAAAGCCACCCGGTTCCGGCTCCTGAAAGCCCGATACGATGAGCGCACGAAATCGGTCTATCCGTTGCATGTCGCGCTCGATCGCCGCAATTTCGTGCAGTGCGCTGGCGTTGCGCCGATCGCGCATGGCCACCATCGTCCGCAATTCCGTCATCAGCTTTGCCATGCTGGGCCGAGTGCGCGCGCCCACGGTACGCACATCGCCCATCGCCTCGCGCAGCATCCCGATCTTTGCCTCCAGGCTCTGTTCCAGCATGCTCCATGCACAGACAAGGCGCCCGACGCCGCAGAGCAACGCCGCGTCCTCCGGCGTATAGTCCGTTGCCGATTTCATGCTGATATCATGTGCCAAATTCATGTACGCGCCCCGAAAGCTCTTACCCGAAAGTCTTATATGACTCCTCGTGTCACATTCGCGCTGCGGGAGGCTAGAGACGAACCGTTGCGTGCATGCGGACGCTCGCACATTGGGCACGGCATATCGTGGGCCGTGCAAAATACTGGACGAACCGTTGATGGCTCGACCGGCATCAACCCCGAAATCTTAACCAAACATCAGAAATCTATCGCGATTCCCTTTCGCTCCCAATCGCCATAGCGAACGGGGCTGAGTTCTTCGTCCAGAACGGGTTGCTGGTCTATGGGGTCAGGCTGGGGCACCGGCGGGTTTTTGGAGAGGTGCGCGGGCGCCTTCACATGCGCGGGTCGCTTGCCCTGATAGATGCCCATTATCTTGCCTTTCCAATTGCAGGCTGCACCGGGCAACCCCACATTCATGCATGACCGGCTATCTGGGCGGCAAAGGAGCAAAGTGCAAGTGAACGGGATGAAGACGATGATGCTGCTGGCAGCGCTGACGGCGCTGTTCATGGCATTGGGCTATACGCTGGGCGGCAGCGGCGGTGCGGTGATTGCGCTGCTGGTGGCGGCGGGCATGAACCTGTTCACCTTCTGGAATGCCGACAAGATCGTGCTGCGGATGCATAATGCGCGGGAGGTGGACGCGATCAGCGCCCCCGATTTCCACGGTCTGGTGCGGCAACTGGCCGAGCGGGCGGGCCTGCCCATGCCGCGCGTCTATCTGATCGACGAGCCGCATCCCAATGCCTTTGCCACCGGGCGCGACCCCGATCATGCCGCCGTGGCCGCCACCACGGGCCTACTCGACATGCTGACGCGCGAGGAGATTGCGGGCGTGATGGCGCATGAACTGGGCCATGTGAAGAATCGCGACACCCTGATCATGACGATGGTCGCGACGATCGCGGGCGCCATTTCGATGCTCGCCAATTTCGGCCTTTTCTTTCGCGGCGGCGGCGATAACCAGAATCATAATATGCTCGCCAGTCTGGCGGCAGTGATCGTGGCGCCCTTTGCCGCGATCATTGTGCAGATGGCGATCAGCCGCACGCGCGAATATGGCGCGGATCGGGCCGGTGCGGAGATTAGTGGCCATCCCCGCGCGCTTGCCTCTGCCCTTGCCAAGATTTCGGGGCAAGCCGCGCGGATTCCCAATCCGGTGGCGGAACGTAATCCAGCCGCGGCGCAGCTTTATATCGTGCCAACGCAGGTGAGCCAGCTCTTCTCCACCCACCCCGCGACCGAAAGCCGGATTGCGGCGCTGGAGGCGATCGCTCTCGAAATGGGGGCCGCTCCCGCATCACCCCCGTCAGCGCTGTCGGCACATCCTACACCGCCCCGTCGCCGATCCAGCGCCCTCGACCCGCTAAGGCGGGACTGAAGCGCGCCTTTGCGCCTGATCGCGAAATGCCCTAGGCCCGGGCCATGACCAGCCTTTCTCCCCGACCCGACGATGTTCCCGGCCTGCCTGCGCGGCGATCTGCTCTCAGACTATTGGACGCCGTGTTGCGCAGGGGCGAACCGCTGGAACTGGCGCTGCATGGCGCGACGCAGGGCTTGCCGGACCGGGCCGACCGGGCGCTGGTGCACATGATCGCGGCGGAGACGCTGCGCCATCTGCCTGATCTGGACGCGCTGATCGACGGGGCCACCGCCAAGCCCCTGCCCGACGATGCCAAGGCGCGGATGGTGCTGCGCATCGCCCTGGTCCAGACGCTGGTGCTGGGCACTCCCGCCCATGCGGCGATCGCAACCGCCCTGCCGCTGGTCGATGGTGGCCCGCGCAAGCTGGTCCATGGCGTGTTCGGCACGGTGACGCGCGGCGGCGCGGTGCTACCAGTGCCACCGACACTTCCGGCGGGCGTGGCCGAACGCTGGGGCGACCAGTGGGGTGAAGCCATGCCAGATCAGGCCGCCACCGCCTTTGCGGTGCGACCGCCAGTCGATGTTTCGCTGTGCGATGCGGGCCAGACCGCGCATTGGGCGCAGGCGCTGGGCGGAGAGAGTCTGTATTCCGGTCATGTCCGCCTGCCCGATCATGGCGCCGTTACCGAACTGCCCGGCTTTGTCGAGGGTGAGTGGTGGGTGCAGGATCTGGCCGCATCGCTGCCCGCTCGCCTGTTGGGCGCGGGCAATGACCGTTCCGTGCTGGACCTGTGCGCCGCACCCGGCGGCAAGACGATGCAGTTGGCCGCCGCCGGATGGGCAGTGACGGCGGTGGACCAGTCGGCCAAGCGCCTGACGCGGATGAAACAAAATCTGGAACGCACAGGCCTGTCCGTGGCGACCGTCGCGGCGGATTTGCGCCAATGGACGCCCGACCAGCCTGCCGACGCGGTGCTGCTCGACGCCCCCTGCACCGCGACCGGCATCTATCGCCGTCATCCCGATGTGCTGCACCGGATCGGACCACGGCAAATAAACGAGCTGGCAGAGTTGCAGGCTCAATTGCTGGCGCGCGCCGCCGATTGGGTGAAGCCCGGCGGCACGCTTCTCTATGCCACCTGCTCGCTGGAGCAGGCGGAGGGTGAGGATCAGGTCAGGCAATTTATGAGCGCCCGCAACGACTTCCGCCTGTCGCCACCCTCGCCGGACGAACTGCCGCAGGGGATTTCTCCCACGGCCGAGGGGTGGGTGCGGACCCTGCCCGACACCCTCGCTGACAAGGGCGGCGTCGACGGCTTTTTCATCGCCCGATTCGTTCGCGCCTGAAAGCTGGGGATAAGCCGCGTTTGAGATATTGCGCCGCCTGATTCGCACGGCTAAGGCCAAGCGTTAATGACCGACCTTATCCGCATCGCACCGTCCATCCTCTCCGCCGACTTCGCCCGTCTGGGCGAGGAGGTTCGCGCCATCGACGAAGCCGGGTGCGACTGGATCCATATCGACGTGATGGACGGGCATTTCGTGCCCAACATCACCATCGGCCCGGCGGTGGTCAAAGCGTTGCGCCCACACACGAAAAAGCCGTTCGACGTCCATCTGATGATCTCTCCGGTCGATGTCTATCTGGACGCCTTTGCGCAGGCGGGGGCCGACATCATTACCGTCCACCCAGAGGCCGGACCGCATATCCATCGCACCGTGCAGCATATCAAGTCGCTGGGCGTGATGGCAGGCGTGGTGCTGAACCCCGGCACCCCGGCCAAGATGCTGGATTATCTGATCGATGATCTGGACCTCATATTGGTGATGAGCGTCAATCCGGGCTTTGGCGGACAGAGCTTCATCGAGAACCAGCTTCGCAAGATCGAAGCCATCCGCAAAATGATCGACAAGAGCGGCCGGGACATCCGCCTGCAAGTCGATGGCGGGATCGACATCAATACCGCACCCCGCGCGATCGCGGCGGGTGCGGACGTGCTGGTTGCAGGCACCGCGACCTTCAAGGGCGGGGCGGACGCCTATGCCGATAATATCCGGAGGCTACGGGGCGGGTGAACGACTTTCGGCGCATCCCCAAACGGCCCACCTCGACCCCCGGCGATGCCGCGCCTGAAAGCGGGGCTGAAAACGGATCGGAAAACGGGATCGAGCAGGGCAAGAGCCTTATCCGCCTGGCGGATGACAAGGGGCTGTCGCTCGCCGAACGGATCGCCAACCGCTTCTATCTGCTAAGCTGGCGCACGCCGCTGCATGGCCGCCACCTTAAGGGCAAATATCCGCTGAAGCTGCTGGCAGTGCCCGACGACGCCATGCCCGGCGACGCACGGGCGGGTCAGGCGATACGCGCAGGTTATTTCCTGTTCCGAGGCACCCGTCAGCCGCTCGATACGCTGGATTTTGCCGGGTCCACCTTGCCTCCTGCTATCGCGGATCATCTCCACAGCTTCCGCTGGCTGCGCGATCTCGCTACCGCAGGCGGTCGCGAGCAGGGCGCACCCATCGCCGAAAGCGTGATGCGCAATTGGCTGTCCGCCCATGCCGACACTCCCAGCGAACCCGCGTGGCGCGCGGACAATGCGGGATGGCGGTTGTTGTTCTGGACGGCCTATGCGCCGCTGATCCTGTCGTCCAGCGACCTCGTCTATCGCTCGCTGGTGCTCAACTGCATCGCGCGCACGGCCCGGCATCTGGACCGCGGGGCTGAAAAAGCACCACTGGGCCTGCCGCGCCTGATCGCCTGGAGCGGAGTCGTCGCGGCGTCGCTGCTGATCCCCGGCGGCGCGGCGCGCAAGGTATTCGGCGAGGCAGGGCTACGCCGCGCGATCGACAGCGGGTTCCACGGCGATGGCGGCATCATTTCGCGCTCTCCGATGGCGCAGGCCGAAGCGATCATGCTGCTGTCGATGCTGGCAGCGGTGTATGACGTGCGCCGCGAACAAATCCCCACTTTCCTCAACGAAGCGCTGGCGCGAGCGGTGCCCGCCCTGCTGGGCCTCACCCATGGCGACGGCGGCCTTGGCAATTGGCAGGGCGCAGGTGCGATTCCGCCCGAGCAGGTACAGGCGATCGTCAATGCCAGCCGGGTGCGGACCCGCCCGCTGCGGCAGGCGCGCGATTGGGGCTATCAGCGGCTTGCCGCAGGATCGACCATCATCCAGGTCGACGCCGCGCCCCCACCGATCGCGCGGGTGGCGGAGGCAGGCTGCGCATCGACCGGCGCGATCGAGGTCAGCGACGGCCTCCATCGCCTCATCATCAGTTGCGGCGGCGCGACGCTGGAAGGTGCATGGATTCCTGCCGATCTGGCGCAGGGGCTGCGGACGACGGCGGCGCACAGTACGCTGATACTGGACGACACCAATTCGACCGCGTTGCTGCCCGACGGCACGCTGGGGCGCGGTGTGACCGAAGTGGAACTGAACCGGCAGGAACTGGAGAGCGGCAGTCGCCTCGACCTCTCCCACGACGGCTATGTCCGGCGCATGGGTTATGTCCATCGCCGCCTGCTGCTGATGAGCGGCGACGGCAAGGAGATACGGGGTGAGGATATGCTGACCCCCGCTGTCCGCCGTCGTAAGCCCCAGCGGCTGCCGTTGCAGATCCGTTTCCATCTGGCCCCCGGCGTAGAACCGACCCCGACCGCCGATGGGCAGGGCGCGCTGTTGCGGATCGAACTGGGGGCGCTGTGGCAGTTTCGTGCTGGCGCGGGCAAGCTGACGATCGAAGACAGCCTGTGGGTCGATGCCGATGGGCGACCCCACGCCACCCAGCAACTGGTCGTCAGCCACGAGGCCCTGCCCGGCGGCTCCAGCATCGGCTGGCTGTTGAAGCGGGTGGGATGATCCGCTAGGGGGCGCTCAACTTTCTGCTGCCCATCCGCCAAGGACTCTTTTCAATGACTGACGTGACCATCAAACGGGCGCTGCTGTCCGTGTCCGACAAGACCGGCCTCAACGAACTGGGCGCGGCGCTCGCCAGCCATGGCGTCGAACTGGTGTCGACCGGCGGCACGGCCAAGGCGCTGCGAGAAGCCGGGTTGGAGGTCATGGACATTTCCGACCTGACCGGCTTTCCCGAGATGATGGACGGGCGCGTCAAGACGCTGCATCCCAAGGTGCATGGCGGCCTGCTGGCCGTGCGCAACAATGCCGAGCATGTCGCGTCGATGGATGAGCATCAGATCGGCGCGATCGACCTGGTGGTCGTCAACCTCTATCCCTTCGCCGCGACCGTCGCCAGGGGCGCGGAGCGCGAGGAGATTATCGAGAATATCGACATTGGCGGCCCCTCGATGGTCCGTTCGGCGGCGAAGAATCATGAGAGCGTGGCGATCGTTACCGATCCCGCCGACTATGCGCGGCTGATCGCCGAGATGACGGACAAGGGCGGCGCGACCAGCTATGATTTCCGCCGACTGCTGGCGGCCAAGGCCTATGCGGCGACGGCGGCCTATGATTCGATGATCGCAAGCTGGTTCGCCTTTGCCGATCAGGGGACGATGTTCCCCGAGACCCTGTCGGTCGCCTCCAAGCTGGCGACGTCATTGCGCTATGGTGAAAATCCGCACCAGTCGGCGGCGCTCTATCTGCCCGTTAATCCGACCGCCAACGGCATCGCGCAGGCGCGGCAGGTGCAGGGCAAGGAACTGAGCTACAATAATATCAACGACGCCGATGCGGCGCTGGAACTGGTGAGCGAATTCCGCGACGGGCCACCGACCGTGGTCATAGTCAAGCATGCCAACCCCTGCGGCGTGGCGACCGGCGCGACGTTGATCGAGGCCTATGAGGCGGCGCTCGCCTGTGACAGCGTATCGGCCTTTGGCGGCATCATCGCCGTCAACCGCCCCCTCGACGGCCCCACCGCCGAAGCCATCAGCGGCATCTTCACCGAAGTCGTGGCTGCGCCCGACGCCGATGACGCGGCCAAGGCGATCTTTGCCAAGAAGAAGAATCTGCGCCTGCTGCTGACCGGCGACCTGCCCGATCCGGCCCGTCCCGGTATGCAGATGAAGAGCATTGCGGGCGGCATATTGTTCCAGAGCCGCGACAATGGCCGGGTCGATATGGACGCGCTGAAGGTCGTGACAAAGCGCGCACCCACCGATCAGGAACTCATCGATTGCCTGTTCGCATGGACCGTGGCCAAGCATGTGAAGTCCAACTCCATCGTCTACGCCAAAGGTGGCAGCACCGCAGGCATCGGCGCTGGACAGATGAACCGGCTGGAATCCGCGCGCATCGCGGCGTGGAAGGCGAAGGACGCCGCCGACAAGGCGGGCTGGGACAGCGCGCGCACCATCGGCTCTGCAGTTGCTTCAGACGCCTTCTTCCCCTTCGCTGATGGGTTGCTGGCGGCGGTCGAGGCGGGCGCCGCCGCCGTCATCCAGCCGGGCGGTTCGATCCGCGATGAAGAGGTGATCGCGGCGGCGGACGAAGCGGGTCTGGCGATGGTCTTCACCGGGATGCGGCATTTCCGTCATTGATTTGACGCGCCGCAGCAACAAATATGGCGGTTTTTAGCGGTTTTTAAGGCCGGAAAGGGCGAATTGGCCCTTTCCTTCGCTGCCTGTCACGCTTATTTAGAAATGGACCCGAACGCCCACGTAGGCGTGGGGCAAAAAATATAAGCATGTTCGACAGGAGATACAGGATGACCAGAAAAATGCTGGTGGCGCTGGCCGCCACAATGGCTGTTGCTCTGCCCACCGCGGCTTCGGCGCTCAACACCAATGCTGACGTGATCGTGGACGGCAACACCGGCACCGAGACCCGCTCGATGACCATATCGCTCCGCGACCTCAACCTTGCCGATCAGCGCGGCTATCGCATGGCCGACTATCGCATCACCAAAGCGGCAAAGAAGGTATGCGGCCATATGAACGGGTCGATCATTCCGGAAACCCGCGACTATCGGACCTGCTTCGGTGACGCGCTAGATGGCGCTCGCGACGACCTGAATACGCTGGCGCAGCGCAGCTAAACTACCGCTGGAGCGCAAAAAGGGCCGTCCCGCGATCGTGCGGGGCGGCCCTTTTTGCTGGCATATGCTTATCGGCCGTTAACCACTCCTTAGAGGATTTCCTTCACTCCCGGAGACAGGAAAGACTTGTCCGGGGGACCAGAAGCATATGCCGCGTATCGACCAGAGCGTGGACGTCGCCATCATCGGCGCAGGCCCGGCCGGCCTTACCGCCGCCTACCTGCTGACCAAAAAAGGCTACAGCGTCACCGTCATCGAGAAAGATCCGGTCTATGTCGGCGGGATCAGCCGGACGGTCGAACTGGATGGCTACCGCTTCGACATTGGCGGGCACCGCTTCTTTTCCAAGGCACAGGAAGTGGTCGACCTGTGGAACGAGATCTTGCCCGACGACTTCATCCAGCGCCCGCGCATGAGCCGCATCTATTATGAGGGGAAATTCTACAGCTATCCCCTGCGCGCATTCGAAGCGCTGTGGAATCTGGGAATCATCCGCTCGACCCTGTGCATGGCCAGTTTCGCCAAGGCGCGGCTGATGCCCAATCGCGACATCAAGTCATTTCAGGACTGGACCGTCAACGCCTTTGGTCATCGCCTCTTCTCCATCTTTTTCAAGACCTACACCGAAAAAGTGTGGGGCATGGCCTGTAACGAGATTTCGGCGGACTGGGCCGCGCAACGCATCAAGGGGCTGTCGCTGTGGGGCGCCGTGACGGACGGCCTCAAGCGCAGCCTTGGCCTCAACAAGCGGCCCAATGACGGTATGGAAACCAAGACGCTGCTGGAGACCTTTCGCTATCCGCGCCTTGGCCCCGGCATGATGTGGGAAAAGGCGCGCGATCTGGTCGTCGCGGGTGGCAATCAGATATTGATGGACCATAGCCTCAAGCAGATCGCGCAGGATCAGGGCACCAGCCGCTGGCGCATGATTGCCGATGGACCGGAGGGCGAGATCATCATCAATGCCGCCCATGTCATCAGCTCCGCACCGATGCGCGAGTTGGCGGCACGCATCCATCCCCTGCCCGCGACCCTGCCACAAGCGCAAGACCTTAAATATCGCGACTTCCTGACCGTCGCGCTGATGATCAAATCGGATGACCTGTTCCCCGACAACTGGATCTATATCCACGACAGCAAGGTCAAGGTCGGCCGCATCCAGAATTTCCGCAGCTGGTCGCCAGAGATGGTGCCCGATCCGTCGGTCGCCTGTGTCGGCCTGGAATATTTCTGTTTTGAGGGCGACGGCCTGTGGGCGACAGCCGACGCGGACCTGATCGAGCTGGCAAAGGCAGAAATGGCGATGCTGGGCCTGTGCGATCCGGCCGATGTGGTCGGTGGCGCGGTGGTGCGGCAGGAAAAGGCCTATCCCATCTATGACGACGCTTATGCGGCCAATGTGCTGGAGATGCGGACCGAGCTGGAAACCCGCTATCCGACACTGCATCTGGTCGGACGCAACGGCATGCACCGCTATAATAATCAGGACCACGCCATGATGACGGCGATGCTGACCGTCCGCAATATCGAGGCGGGCGCGCGCGCTTATGACGTGTGGGGCGTCAACGAGGATGCCGAATATCATGAGTCGGGCGACGAGGGCGAGAAGGCCGCGCTGGCCAGCGAACGATTGGTTCCCAGCCGCCTGAAAGCCGCATGACATCATGCCGGAACCTATCCGCGTTGTGAAGACCACCGGGGGCATTCGCGCCGTAAAAACCATTGTCGGACTGATTACGGCCCGCTTCATGTTGGCACGCTATCTGGTTGCGAGCGCCTGCGCGCTGGCGAGCGATATGCTTGTCTTCCTGATGCTGGATCATCTGGGTGCGCCGCCTGTGATCGCGGCCTTTGGCGGCTATCTCTTCGGGATGGGTGTCCACTGGGTCATCAGCGTGCGATTTGTTTTCCTGCCCGGCGATGCGGACAGCGCCACCCATGCCCAACGTGTCGGTTTTGTCCTCAGTTCGCTGCTGGGCATGGCGATGACCATGGGGATCGTCGGCGCATTGAGTAGCGTCGGCACCAGCCCGGCCATCGCCAAGCTGGCGTCTATTCCCGTCAGCTTCTTCACCATTTATGCGATTCGCAAATATGGCATCTTTGCCGCACGATAGTGGGATGAGACTGCGACCCGGCCGGCTGGTCGCTGCCGCATGGGCGCTGTGCAGCGCCGTCATGCTGTGGATTTTCCATGGCAGCTTTGTGGCCCTTGGCTTTCGCGATCCCGATGACGCGATGCGGCTGACGCAGGTGCGTGACTGGATCGGCGGACAGAGTTGGTTCGACGTCACCCAATATCGCGTCTATCCGCCCGCAGGCGGCCCAATGCACTGGTCGCGGATCGTAGACCTGCCGATTGCCGACATCATTCTGACCTTCCGGCCGTTTCTGGGCATGGCAGGCGCAGAGATTTTGGCCTGCATCATCGTGCCGTTGCTGTTGCTGGGCGCCCTGACCTGGGCGACATACCGGGCCGCTGGACGAATTGGCGGGACGGCCGTGGCGCTGGTCAGCGTTGCGCTGTTGCTGACCAATCCGTCGATCCTGGTGCAGTTTACACCGATGCGGATCGACCATCATGGTTGGCAGATCCTGATGGCGGCGGTGGCGCTGGGTGGGTTGTTCGATCCACGCGCCGCGCGCGGCGGTATGGTTGCCGGCCTTGCACTGGCCGTCTGGCTCCAGATTTCGAGCGAAGGGCTGCCCTATGCGGCGCTGTTCGCTGGCGTACTGGCGCTACAGCAATGGATGGAACGGCGTGAAGCGAGACGGTTCGTCACCTATGCGGTTACGCTGGGGATCGCCGCGCTCGCTTTGCTGATGGCCACGCGTGGGGCAAGCGCACTCTGGGCGCAAAATTGCGATGCCCTGTCCTACATCTATATCTGGCCACTGCTTGGCCTGTCGGTTGCCAGCCTTATAGCAGTCCGTCTGATCGGCAACGCTACCCCGGCTCGGCGCTTCGCGGTGCCCGCGATCGGCGGCCTTTGCGCGGTGGCGATTTTTCTGGTGACAGGTGGATCATGCCTGTCGGGCGATCCCTTTGCTGCCCTTGGACCGCTCGCCTATCGCTATTGGTATCTGCAAGTCATGGAGGGGCGCCCGATCTGGGAACAGGGCCTGTCGATGGCGGGCGTTATTCTGTTGACCCCTGTCATCGGGCTTGTCGGCACGCTTGGCGCGGCAGGGGCAAATCGTGACGGAGCGCGGCGCGACTGGCTGATGCTGGCGCTGCTGCTGGGCGGCACCATGGCCGTATCGATTCTGGTCATGCGGGCCATGAGCGTCGCGCATCTGTTTGCCTTGCCGGGGATCGCCTGGCTGCTGATCACGCTGTTCCGCCGGGTGCAGGCGTCACGTATGGCCATGGTGCGCGTCTTCGGATCGGTTGCACTGGCAGCGCTGACTCCTTTTGGGCTAGCGGCTTTATGGGTAAGCATTGCAACCAAACCGGACGCCAAGACAGAGGCCACCAACACCACGGATTGCCGGGAAGCCGCTACGCTGGCGCCGCTAAAGGCCCTGTCGCCTGCCTTGCTGTTCGCGCCGATCGACATGGGGCCGGACATATTGGTGCAGACCCGCCATGCCGTCACTGGCACCGCGCATCATCGCAACGCCGCCGGGATCACGGCGGTTCTCGAAGGCTATATGGCGCCGCCCGCCAAGGCGCAGCAGGTGATCGAGCGGTTGAACGGTGGGGGTGGAGCCGCTTATGTCATCACCTGCTCCGGCCTCAACGAAATGGGGATGTATGTGAAGGATTCGCCCCACGGATTGGCGGCGGTGCTGGCGCGGGGCGAGGTTCCTGCCTGGTTGACGCAGCTACCCACCCATGGCCCGCTCAAAATCTATCGGGTCTTGCCCGCCACAAAGCGCATCGCCACGCCGTTCATGCAATAGCGCAGGCCGGTGGGCCTCGGCCCGTCATCGAACACATGGCCCAGATGCCCGCCACAGCGCGCGCAATGCACTTCTGTCCTGGAATAGCCCAGTTCGCGATCGGTGCTTGTTCCGATCGCGCTGTTGATGGGGCGATAGAAGCTGGGCCAGCCGGTGCCGCTATCAAACTTGGTCTTCGAGAGGAATAGTCGCTGCTCGCACCCTGCGCAGCTATAGACACCCTCGCGCTTTTCCTTGTTGAGCGGACTGGTAAAGGGATGCTCGGTCGATTTCTGGCGTAGAACGGCATAAGCCTGCGGGCTGAGGCGCTTGCGCCATTCGGCATTGGTCAGGGTGACGGGATAAGCGGCCTCTGCCTCCCCCGTGCCCATATGCCAGAAGGTGGCGACGATCGCGGTCGCCGCAGCGCCGCCCAGAAAGACTCGCCGGTTCATGTCGGCGAGCCTCCCATCATCAGCCTTTCGCCTGCCTGAACAGGTCGCGCCAGCGCAGGCGCCCTCCGGCACTGCCAGATTTCAGCACATGGCGGCGGAACAGGAAGACGCCCAGCCGGATGATGACGACCACCGCCAACCCCTGCCAGATAAGCGCGACGAAATGCGGCCAGAGCGCCTCCTGCTGGGCGGCGCGGGCGATCATCGCGAACGGCGAACTGAAGGGGAAGATGATAGCGGCAACCTCCGCCGGCGATCCCATATGATCGACCGCATAGGTGGCGAAGAAGAAGATCAGTAATTGCGCCATCGTCACGGGCATATTGAGCGTCTGCACCTCCCGCACTGTCGCGGCCTGCGCGCCTATTCCCAGGAACAGCGAGCCGAGCAGCAGATAGGCCATCGCGAAATAGAGGATGCCAAGCATCACGAACAGCGGCCAGCCAACCGCGGGGGCGGGCATCGAAAATCCGCCCGGTCCAGCCAGCAACAGCGTCAGACCAACCGCTCCGCCGCCCCAAAAAGCGATGCCGACGAAACTCATTGCCAGCATCGCCGCCAGCTTGCCAAGGAAGATGGCGTCCACCGGAACCGCTGCGGCCAGCACCTCGATCACTTTGGTCGTCTTTTCTTCGACCATGTTGGACAGGACCATGCCCGCCAACAACATGGTGAGAAGGAAGATCAGCGCCTGCCCCGCCCGCGCGGTGAGCAACCGGGCCTGATCCTGCGCGCCGGTGCTGGTGACGACGGCTTGGGTGCGGACGTTGACCCGCGGCAACTGAGCGCCCGCCTCCGCCGCGCTGGCGATCAGACTGACGTCGCCCTTCAACATGGCGATGTCGTCGGGCTTGCCCGTCAGCAGCGGACGATCGACCGTGCCCGACACAATCGCGACAACGCCGACCTTGTGCTGGGCAAGCTGCGCCGCCGGATCGGCGGCAGGCGACAGCCGTTTGAGTTCTGGCAAGGTCTGTGTTCCCAGCCGCTCGACCAGCGCCGCATGGGCGCGTTCCATCCGGGCTGCTTCCGCGCCCGGCATGGCGATGCCGATGACGGGACGCAGGGCGTCGGTGCTGATCTTTTCCCCCAGCCCACCAAAGGCCATACCGATGATCAGCGGGAAAAGCGGGCCGAGCAGGAAGAAGATGAATGTCTTGGAAAAGACGATGGCGGTGAAGTCCCGTCGGGCGATGACGAAGGCGGCGCGCACTATGTCGATCATGCGACCTGCTCCTCTTGCCCAGCCTGCGCCTCTTCGTCCATCTGCCGCGCGGTCGCCTCCCCCGCAATGGCGACGAAGGCATCATGCAGGCCGGGACGCTCGATCGACAGGCTTTCGATACCAGCCTGACCATCCAGCAGTGCGCGGAGCAACGGCTCCATGCCCTCATCGGGCAGGGCAAAATGCCAACCGCCATCCTGCGCCATCGTGTCTGCGGGCAGGACCGCGCGCCACGGACCATCGCTGGCACGTGTCCGCAACCGCACCTGCGGCGCGAGGCGATCGCGCGCGGCGGCAACCGTTCCCTCGAATCGTATGCGACCGCCCGCGACGATGGCTATGCGCTCGCACAGACGCTCGGCATGGGCAATGACATGGGTAGAGAAGAGAATCGTCACGCCGCTCCGCGCCTGCGCGCGAATCAGCGCCTCCAGCTTGCCCTGATTGATGGCGTCAAGGCCGGAGAAAGGCTCGTCCAGCACGATGAGGCGCGGTTCATGCACGATCGTGCCGAATAGCTGGACGGTCTGGGCCATGCCCTTCGACAACTGGCGGATCGGCTTGTCCATCGAGGCGCCCATGCCATGGTCCGCCAGCAGGATGCGGGCGCGCTCACGCCCGACTTTCAATGGCAGGCCCCGCAAGGCGCCCATGAAGGCAATCGCCTCAAAAGCCTTCATCGACGGGTAAAGACCGCGTTCTTCGGGCAGATAGCCGACCTCTTTCGCCCGGCGCAGCGGCGCGGCATCGCCCAGCAGGGTGCGGTGCCCCGCATCGGGATCGACAATGCCCAGCAGCGTCCGCAACAACGTGGTCTTGCCCGCGCCATTGGGACCAAGAATGCCATAGATGGTGCCCGCAGGCACGGCTATGTCGATGCCATCGACAGCGCGAAAGCTGCCGAATGTCTTGACAAGACCATGACCTTCAACGGCATAGGTGGGCTGCAACGTGGGATCGCCGATCATCGCTCCCCCATAGCCGGACGCCATGTCAACGCCAATCCAAACTCTTGAAGAGCGCCTGAAGGCGGAGGCCATGCGGTTGGGCTTTGCCGCCTGCGCCATTGCGCGCGCCGACGCGGCTCCGAAAACGGCCGAGCGGCTGAAGGCGTGGCTGGACGCGGGCCACCATGGCGACATGCTGTGGATGGAGGAGCGCGCCGGGCAGCGCGGATCGCCCGCTGGCCTTTGGCCGGAGGTGCAAAGCGTCATCATGCTGGGCATGAGCTATGCCCCGGCACGCGACCCGCTGGCGCTGGCCGATGTGGGGAATCGGGGGCGGATTTCCGTCTATGCGCAGGGGCGCGATTATCATGACGTCGTCAAAAAGGCGCTGAAGGCGCTGGCCCGCTGGCTGGTGGAGCAGCAGGAGGGCGCGCTCAAGGTCTTCGTGGATACCGCCCCGGTGATGGAAAAGCCGCTAGCACAAGGGGCCGGGCTGGGCTGGCAGGGCAAACACAGCAACCTCGTCAGCCGCGATCATGGTAGCTGGCTGTTTCTGGGAGCGATATATACCGCGATCCCGCTGGTGCCGGATGCGCCCGAAGTCGATCATTGCGGCAGTTGCAGCGCCTGCCTGCATGCTTGCCCTACCGATGCGTTCGCTGCGCCCTATGTCGTCGATGCGCGGCGCTGCATCTCTTACCTCACTATCGAGCATAAGGGACCTATCCCGGAGGAATTTCGCAAGGGGATCGGCAACCGCATCTATGGTTGCGACGATTGTCTGGCGGTGTGCCCCTGGAACAAGTTCGCGCAAACGGCGGCGGCCAACCGCGCCTTTGTCGGTCGGGCCGAACTGGCCGCCCCGGCGCTATCCGACCTGTTGTCGTTGGACGATGCCGGGTTCCGGGAGATATTTTCCGGGTCGCCGATCAAGCGGATCGGACGCAACCGGATGGTCCGCAACGCGGCGATCGCGGCGGGGAACAGCGGCGACAAGGGTCTGGCACGCTGGCTGGAACCATTGCGCGACGATCCTGATCCTGTCGTCGCAGAAGCCGCCAAGTGGGCGTTAGCGCGCCTGTAGCGCCGCCGCGCAGGACGCCGGGTCGATGTTCACGCCGGCAGGCGAGCGTGCATCGATATGCGTCACCACCGGCTCCTTGCCCGGCGAGGGGGGATAGAGATAGGCGTCGAGCACGCAGCGGCCATTGGCGAATTGCAGCTTTCGCATCGTCGCTTCGCGAATGTCGAGCCGGGGCGTGCCGAGCAACCGGGTAAGTTGCTTCGCCTCCTCGCCCATCAAGGGTCCAGCCTTTGTAAAGGCGCTGGCCGGGGGGCCGGGATTGGCAGCCGCAGCGGGCTGTGGTGGGGGCACGGTGGCACAGGCTGCAAGCGACAGCGCGGCGAATCCCATGACAAAAAGCCGGGCGGCGCTCATGCAGCTATCCTCTTGCGGTTATGGAGCATGTGAACGGCCATAGCCGCGCTCCAGATCGGTGCAAGCAGGTTCACGACCGGCAGCAGGAACAACAGGGCAGACACCAAGCCCATCAGCCAACGCCCCGCGCGCGCGATGGGTGGCAGGTCGGGATGGCGTGGCTCCACCATGTCGGCCATGTCGCGCCCCAGCAGCCAGGCGTTGAGCACAAGGAACAGGACAAGCGTACCAACACCTGTGACGAGCAGCACGATATAGAGCGGCAGCGCGAGCAGGTTGAGGCCAAGTGTCCGGGTGAGCGAGGCGAGGGCAAAGCACAGACTGCGGGTAAAACCAACGGGCCGGGCGCGGATCGCGGCCTGTGGATAGCTTTCCTTTTCCACCGCCTCAATGATCGCATCGGCGAAGAGGCCCATGACCGCCATTGCGATCGCGCGAAACAGGAACCAGGCGGCAACCAGCGTCACCAGTCCGCTCGCGGCTCCTTCGGCCAGCCCACCATCCCAGCCCCGCCAGTCCAGCAGCGCGTCGATCCCCCACCAAAGCGCCGCTCCAAGGATCGCGAATACCAGCAGGGTGACAAGCAGCGTGCGCCCCAACACCGCACGCGCAGCGGGGTGGAAAATCTGCGGTAGCGACCGGAACAGGGCGGCAAGGATCATGGCCCTCTTGTCGCCCCCGCCACCGCGCGGGTCAATCACTCGCGACATGCGCCGTTGCGTCCTCACCCGCACACCGATAGAGCTAAGGGCATGACGGCCCCGCTATGGGGCCATTTTCTTGCGCGAAGGAAAAGCATTTGTCCGCCAACAGCCCCCACACACTGGACGTCATCGCCATCGGCAATGCGATCGTCGACGTGCTTGCCCGCAGCGATGATGGCTTTTTGGCAGAACATGCGCTGACCAAGGGCGGCATGCAACTGATCGACGCAGAGATGGCCGAGACGCTCTATGCCGGAATGGGATCGGCAGTGGAGATCAGCGGTGGCTCCGCCGCCAATACGCTGGCCGGCCTTGCCGCGCTGGGCAAAAGCTGTGGTTTCATCGGCCAGGTGTGCGACGATCAGTTGGGCGGCGTCTTTGCCCATGACATCCGGGCGATGGGCGTCACCTTCACCACCCCGGCGGTGAGCGGTGACGTGCCGACCGCGCGCTGCCTGATCCTGGTCACCCCCGATGGGCAGCGAACCATGAACACCTTTCTGGGCGCATCGCAGTTCCTGCCCGAAAGTGCGCTGGACGCCGACCTTATCCGCTCCGCGGGCATCCTCTACCTCGAAGGTTATCTGTGGGATCCGGAGCAGCCGCGCGCGGCCATGCGCGCCGCCATCGCCACCGCCCGCGATGCCGGTCGACGGGTCGCCTTCACCCTGTCAGACAATTTCGTGATCGACCGGCATCGCGCCGATTTCCTGGACCTGATCGACCAGGGACTGATCGACATCCTCTTTTCCAACGAAGGAGAGATAAAGTCGCTCGTCCAGATCGACGATTTCGACAAGGCCGTAGCGACCGTCGCGGCCAAGGTGCCGGTGCTGGTATCCACCCGCAGCGAGAATGGCGCCGTCGCGGTTGTCGATGGCACGCGCTATGAAGCGCCAGCCGCATCCGTGGCGCAGGTGGTGGACACAACCGGCGCGGGCGACCTGTTCGCTGCTGGCTTTCTGGCCGCGCATATCGACGGCCTGGGCGTAGAGGATTGCCTGAAACTGGGCGCAGCCGCCGCGGCGGAAATCATCTCTCACTATGGCGCGCGGCCCGAAGTCGATCTGAAGCTGATCCGGGCGAAGCTATTCGCCTGACGCCAAGCAAAAGCTGATCGGCATGAACGGAATGCCGATCAGCCCGACGTCTTCTGGCGCCGGAACAGCGCGCGATCCTCTGGACCGAAGCCCCAGCGCCAGATGACAAACCCGTAAGCCCCCAGGATCGCAGCGACGCCGAACACCAGCTCGACCCATTCGAGGTGCGGTGGCAGGGCAACAAAGCCCGCGCCCACGATGCAGGCGACGCCCGAGGCGCTCAGGAGCGGCCAGCGCCAGGCGTTGACCCGTGCATCAAGCAGTTGCGAGAGCAATCGCGCCTTGACCAGCGCGCCAACGCCCAGCGCGATGCAGAGCGCCAAAGCAGGTGCCGCCGCGATGTACATCGGCACCAGCCCCAAACGCCGCGCACCGATGATGAGTGCGAAGCTGAGCAGCGCCTGCAACGCGATCATCATCAGCGAGATCACCAGATTGCGGTGCCGGGCGATGTAGACAAGCGCCGATTCACTGACGACCGCCGTCGCGGCCACCACTTCGGCCAGCAGCAGGAAGGCCAGCGCGCCGGTGCCGCCAACGAAATGCGGACCCACCAACCCCATCACGGCCTCGCCCGGAATACCGAGCGCCAGGGCGATCCCCGCCTGCGCGGCGATGATCCAGAAACCGACTTGGCTGACTTGGCGCGCGATGGCGGCCAGATTGCCCTCCGACAGATTGCGGGTGATGACCGGACCAAGAATGGGATCGAAACTGGTCTTCAGCTTCTGCGGCAGCGAGGCGACCTGCTGCGCGACATAATAGATGCCAACGACCGCCGGGCTGACGAACAGGCCCAGTATTGCCAAGTCCAGACGGCGCGAACCCCATTCCACCCCGTCGGCGGCCGCCAGCGGCAGGTTGCGACGCGCCAGCCGCCACAACCGCCCGCCATCGAACCGCCAGCCCGAAGGCCAGCCATAATGCCGCATCATCGGTATGACCGAGGCGATCATCGCCGCCACCATGGACAGCACATAGGAGAGGATCAGGCCGTCACGGGTCGAGTAGAAAGCAAAGGCGAACGCGCCGATACTGATCGCCCACGGTTCGATGATGGACCGCGCACGCACGGTCGCGGCGATATCGAAGCGATAGGCACAGGCCGCCAACGACACATCGGACACCGCGACTGCAATGACGATCAGAGCCAACAATCGATCCAGCCCGTTGATGCCACTGTTCGGGAACATCGCCTGTGGAAAGGCGACCAGCGCCCCGGCGCCGATCAGCGAGGCGATGAGCGTCACGATGATAGCGTCGGCAACGACATGGCCATGGGGCCGCTCGGTCTGCGACAGCGCGCCTGCAAGGCCGCGCTTGAGGCCCAGCGTCGCGAGTTGCGCGGCAAACTCCACGACCAGCACCGCATAGGCGAAACGGCCCAGCGCGTCGGCGCCATACCAGCGGCCAGCAATGAACAGGAAGGGCAGGCGCGCGGCAAGGCGCAGCAGGAAGCCGAAAATATTGGTGCGCCCGCCCTTCGCCAGGGCGGCAATATCGTCCTCTTCGCCAGACGACGCATCGACGTGCGCAGGGATGGCCGGTGTCGGCACCTTATTATGATCCCCCTCTCGCGTCATGGCTTTGCGGCTATATTAGGCAATGTTTGGTCGCGACGCGATGTTATTCGGGACGCAGCGGACGCGCGAGCAGCGCCTCGACCACCTGCGCGACCGGCGCGCTGCCATCCAGCAGCGCACAGACCGCCTCCACCACCGGCATTTCGACGCCGGCGGCGCGCGCCGCATCGCGCAGCCCGGGGGCGGTGAAGGCCCCCTCCGCCACCGTTCGGCGGTTGGCCAGCAGGACCGATGCCGACTGCCCCTCGCCCAGCCCCTTGCCCAAAGAGAAATTGCGCGAATTGGTGGA
The DNA here is from genome assembly GCF_037154075.1 of Sphingobium aromaticiconvertens. NCBI lineage: Bacteria > Pseudomonadati > Pseudomonadota > Alphaproteobacteria > Sphingomonadales > Sphingobiaceae > Sphingobium > Sphingobium aromaticiconvertens. The sequence continues at coordinate 565,182 of NZ_JBANRJ010000001.1, read as the reverse complement.
AGAACAGGTGAGGACAAGGTCGCCCAGCCCCGAAAGGCCGCCCAGCGTTTCCGCCCGCGCCCCCCGTGCCAGGCCGAACCGCGTCATTTCCGCAAAGCCCCGACTGATGAGCGAGGCGCGCGCATTGAGGCCAAGCCCCGCCCCGTCGGCTACGCCGCAGGCGATGGCGAGCACATTCTTGACCGCGCCGCCAATTTCCGCGCCGATCACATCGTCAGACAGATATGGGCGAAAGGCGGGCCGGGCGATGCGCGCGGCGATTGCCCGGGCGATGTCCGCATCATCACAGGCCAGGGTCACGGCGGTTGGTAGCCCGGCCGCGACTTCATGGGCAAAGGTGGGGCCGGAAAGGACGGCAATCGGGGCGTCGGGGCGGATCTGCGCGACAACCTCCGACATCAACAGGCCCGTGCCTGCCTCTATCCCCTTGGAACAGAGGATCAGCGGCGTCGCGGCGGGGGCCTGCGCCAATGCGCTGCGCAAATGCTGGGCCGGGGTCACGACCAACAGCATGTCGCAGACAGCCAGGTCCGTCATGGCGAAGGTCGCACGGATGCTGGAATGGAGCGGCGTACCGGGCAGATAGAGCGGATTGGCGTGGATCGCGTTGATAGCGGCCACCACCTCATCCTCCAGCGCCCAGAGCAGCACCTCCTGCCCGTCCGCCGCCAGCACCTGCGCGAGCGCGGTGCCCCAGGCGCCAGCGCCGATGACGCCCGCCTTCATGCCTTAACTCCGGCGCCGCGCGCCTTTTCGGCGGCGGGGTCGAGCGGCCAGCGGGGCCGGGCGGGAACGGTGAGGTCATCGGTCATCCCCGCAGCATAGCGCTCCGCGCCCGCCCAGGCGATCATCGCTGCATTATCGGTACACAACCACATCGGCGGGGCGACAAAGGGCACGCCATGATCGGCAGCGAGCGCTTCAAGCGCAGCGCGGATCGCGCTGTTGGCAGCCACGCCGCCCGCGACGACCAGCGCGCTGATTCCGGTCGCGTCCACCAATTGGCGGCGAGTGCGATCGACGAGGCAGTCGATGACAGCCTGCTGAAAACTGGCGGCGATATCTTCGACACTGTGTTCCCCAGACTGCACCGCCCGCATGACTGCGCTTTTCAACCCTGCGAAGGAAAAATGCGGTTCGGCGGTGCCGAGCAGGGGACGGGGCAGTCGAACAGCCTTTGGATCGCCCTTCGCCGCAGCCTTCTCGACCGCCGGGCCGCCGGGATAGCCCAGACCCAGCAGCTTGGCGGTCTTGTCAAAGGCTTCGCCCGCCGCATCGTCGATGGTGGTGGCGAGCCGCACATAATCGCCGGGGCCGCGAACATGAAGCAACTGGCAATGGCCGCCCGAAACCAGCAGCAGCATATAGGGGAATGCAAGCGTCGGATCGGCGAGGCGGGGCGAGAGGGCGTGCCCCTCCAGATGATTGACCGCGACCAGCGGCTTGCCCGCCGCATGGGCCAGCGCTTTCCCGGTGACGAGGCCGACCATCACGCCACCGATCAGGCCCGGACCCGCCGTCGCCGCGATCACGTCGACCTGCGCCAGCGTCAGTTTTGCATCGGCAAGAGCGCCCTCCACCAGTGGCATCAGCGCCTCGACATGCGCGCGCGCGGCAATTTCAGGAACAACGCCGCCATAGGGGCGATGCGCTTCCTCCTGCGTGGCAAGGCGATGGGCCAGCACCTTGCCATCGGCCGTTACCAGCGCGGCTGCCGTTTCGTCGCAGCTTGATTCAAGGCCAAGGATGATCGTCATTGCCGCTTCCATCTAATGTCCGCGATGATTAGAGCAAGCTGCATATGTCCTCCCCCTCTTCTCCCCTTCGCCTTGGCACCCGCGGCTCACCGCTGGCGCTGGCCCAGGCACGCATGACCACACAGGCGCTAATCACCCGCCATCGCTGGCGAGACGATGCCATCCAGACCGTGATTGTGCAGACCAGCGGCGACCGCATCCAGGACCGTGCTCTTGCCGATATCGGCGGCAAGGCGCTGTGGACCAAGGAGCTGGACCGGGCGCTGGTCGAGGGCGAGATCGACTTTGCGGTTCATTCGATGAAGGATGTGGAGACGATCCGGCCTGCCGACATCGCCATCGCCGCGATGCTGCCCCGCGCCGATGTGCGCGATCGGCTGGTCGGCGCGACAAGCCTGGCGGCGCTGCCGGACAAGCCGGTGGTGGGCACCAGTTCCCCGCGCCGCGCCGCGCAGGTCCGCCGGACGCGACCCGATGCGTCGATCATCCTGTTTCGCGGCAATGTGGCGACGCGGCTCGCCAAGCTGGAACAGGGCTTTGCCCATGCCACGCTGCTGGCAGCGGCGGGGCTGGACCGGCTGGGCCGAAGCGACATCGGCACGACGATCGAACTGGACGAGATGCTGCCCGCTCCGGCGCAAGGCGCGGTGGGGATCGAGACGCTGGCGGCGAACCGGCAGATGCGGGACTGGCTGGCGGCGATCAACGATGCAGATACCTTCGATTGCGTGATGGCGGAACGCGCAGTGCTGCGGGCGCTGGGCGGCACATGCCATTCGCCGATCGCAGCGTTGGCGCGGATAGATGGCGGCAGAGTGCATATTCGGGCGGAAATATTGACCGCCGAAGGCACCGACCAGGTGGGTGGCGAACTGAACATAGATCGCGGGAACCCCGATGCGGCGATGGCGCTGGGTAAAGAACTGTTGGATCGGGCCAGCCCGGCGCTGCGCGCGCTGTTCGAGGGGGCGTGAGTCGGCTGATCGTACTGCGGCCTGAGCCGGGGGCGTCCAACACGATGGCGAAGGCGGCCATGCTGGGTATCGCGACCACCGCCTGCCCGCTGTTCCGAATCGCGCCGATCGCCTGGGCGCCGCCACCCGCCACCGATTTCGATGCGCTGCTGGTGACGAGCGCGCAGGCCGTGCGAACGGGCGGAGCCGACCTGGCGCGTTATCATGGCCTGCCCAGCTACGCCGTGGGCAAGGCGACGGCGCAGGCATTGGACGCCGCGGGGTTCAGGAACGTGACGGTGGGGAACACCGACGGCGCCGCCATCGCCGCGCGGATCGTGGCGGATGGCCATCGTGTCGTGCTGCATCTGGCGGGGGAGGATGTCGCGCCCTTTGATCCGGGTCCGTTGCGTATTCGGCGTGAGGCGCTCTATGCGGCAGTGGAAGCGGCGGATCGCGCGGCGCTGGCGGCGGTGTTGGAGCCGGATACGGTGCTGATGGTCCATTCGCCCCGCGCGGGTGGACGGCTGAATGCGCTGGTGGACGAGGCAGCACGGCACGCATTGCATATCGTCGCCATCAGCCCAGCGGCGCTGGCAACGTGCGGCGAAGGCTGGGCGAGCGCGCGGGCCGCCGACGCCCCCAACGATACGGCGATGCTGGCGCTCGCGGCGCTGTTGTGCGAAGGACACAGCCATGCCAAACATGCCGACGGAGGAAGCTGACCCCTTGATCAGTGGTGACGAGGATATCGGGCACGTCGTTGCGCCCCCCGTGATGCCCGCACGACGCGGCCCCTGGCTGCTGATCGGGCTACTGATCGCCTTTGCGGTCGGCGTCGGCGCGACCATCTGGACCATACCTTCTCTGGAACGTTGGTGGCAGGGTGGAGATCGCGCGACCAGTGCCGCCGCCCGCTTGCCCGTGACCGCGATGGATCGCGCGGCCCCGCCCTATGCCCAGCCATTGAACGCCGACGCCGCGCGCATGGTGGATATGCGGGTGGTACAGCTTGAAGATCGCCTAAATCGCATCACCGTGGAGGCCCAGGCCGCGTCCAGCAATGCCGCCCGGGCCGAGGGGCTGCTGGTCGCCTTTGCCGCGCGCCGCGCGCTCGATGGTGGAACGCCGCTGGGCTATGTCGAGGGCCAATTGCGCCTGCGCTTTGGACAAGCGCAACCACGCGCCGTCGCGACCATCATCAACGCCGCGCGAGAGCCGGTGACGCTGATCGACCTGCGCGCCGGACTGCTGGCTGTGTCCGACCAGGTGACGCGCAACCCATCCAACGTCAGTTGGTGGGATGCAATGGAACAGGAAGCCAAGGCGCTGGTAACGCTCCGCAAGACGACCACCCCCTCCCCTCGCCCGCAAGCCGCGCTAGAACGGGCGCTGCGCTATATCGACGCAGGCCGGGTCAGCAACGCGCTCACGGAAGTGGAACGGATGCCGGGCAGGGCAGTTGCCGCCCGCTGGACCGAATATGCCCGTCGCTATCAGGAAGCGCACCGGGCGCTGGACCTGATCGAGACGGCAGCGATACTGGAACCGCGCCAGTTGCGGACGAGCGACGGCGAGAATGTAAGTCAGACATCGCCACTGGCCCCCTGACATACCCGCATGCGACCAATGGATTCAATTTCACGCTGAAACCTATAGACGTCACCAGCGTTTGTCATGAATATGTCACCTTTTCCCCAAGGATCAGGATACCGATTCGTGCAAGCCCCGTCCGTTTATGCCCTCAACCAGCTTCGCAGAAGCCGTTTCGCGCCCGGCGCGCGGATCGCCGCGCTGCCACCGGTCGGGCATCTGCTGGGTAATGCGGCGTTGCCGTTCGACCTCAAGCGGACGCGGACGATGGCCGACACTCTGGCGGCGGACATGGAGTCCGATGGCGGGTCCGTCCTGCTGATCCCTGGCCTGATGGCGTCGGAAGCGCGGATGCAGCCGCTGCGCGACGTGCTGGCGATGGCGGGCTATGACGCGCATGACTGGGGCATGGGCCGCAATTATGGGCCGAAACTGGACACGCTGGAGCAGATCGACCGCCGCGTCGACGCGATTCGCCAGAGCAGCGGGCAGCCGGTGACGTTGGTGGGCTGGAGCCTGGGCGGCCTGTTCGCGCGGGAATATGCCAAATATGCGAGCGTCAAGGTCAATGCCGTCGTGACGATGGGCACGCCCTTCTCCGGCGACCCACGCGCCAACTGGGCCTGGCGGCTCTATCAGCTAGTGTCGGGCCATGCGGTCGACACCCCGCCCTTCCCTTGCATCCGCGAGGAGAAGCCACCGGTGCCGACGATCGCGCTCTGGTCGGCGCGCGACGGCGTGGTGCGACCCGAATGCGCGGCGGGACGCGCGGGCGAGCGCGACCGGGCGATCGAAGTGGATTGCAGCCATATGGGCTTCGCTGCCGCGCCCGAGGGGATTGCGGCCGTGGGACGCGCGCTGGAGATGCTGCGGGGCGTTTAGGGGTTTGTGGGGCGACCCCTAACGACCATTTGCGGACAATTGAGAGTTTTGATACCGGACAGCACTTAATTCGGGGACGAAAGCAAAATCATGCGCGCATATTATGGCTGTGTGTTGCTAAGAGGTGCGGCTACTGCGCTGTTGATATTTACGGCCGCTAAGGCTGCTGCGGGAGATTGGCGGGAGAAAACGTACCGATAAGGTTGCCATGGCAGTGGATGTCGACGGGTTGGTTCGCTCCGCCCCTGTTATCGAGGGTGCTATGGTTATCGTCCTTAAGGAACAGTTTTTTGGACCCCGGCTACCGGCCTACACCATCATAGACTTGCGGATCGATTGCTCAGCAAGATTGGTGCACAATTTAGGCGGTCGAACATATGTGGGGGCTAACCAATATGGATCGACGACGCCTGATGCAGCGCCCTTACATTCCAAGGATGGGCAGCTTGACGATATTTGCGGCGATTTGGTTGCGCTGCCTTCCGGAGCAGCAACTGCCATGAATTACGCGCAAAGCGCTTGGGTCGGACGTTAAGCAATAGCGGACGGACCGCAAACCACCCCAAATAATCAAAGCGCGCTCAGCCCAGTCGTTGCAGCGCCTCTTCCAGACCGATCAGCGGCAGGAGCGCGGCCATGTCCGGGCCGTGATCGCGGCCTGTCAAGGCGCGGCGGAGGGGGAGGAAGAGGGTTTTGCCCTTGCGTCCCGTCTCAGCTTTCAGCGCGTCGGTCAGGGTCCGCCAGATGCTTTCATCAAAGGGGAGCGTCGAGAGGATCGCTTGGGCAGCCTTCAGGAAGTCGGCATCCTCGGGATCGGCAGTGGGCGCATCGATCGGACCGGTGACGATGCGCCACCATTCGGCGGCTCCCCCCAGCGTTTCCAGATTGGGCTGGATCGCTGTCCATGCCGCTTCGCCCATGCCGTCCGGCAAGCGGTCGGCGACGGTTGCATAGGGGAGGTGGTGGAGGATTTTCTGGTTGAGGGCCGCCAATTCCGCCTCGTCGAAGCGTGCGGGCGCGCGGCCGAAATGGGAGAAGTCGAAACTGTCGATCAGCGCGCTGGCGTCGGCGAACGGCTCGACCGGCTGGCTGGTGCCCAGCCGCGCCAGCAATGAGACGATCGCCATCGGCTCCAGCCCCATCTCGCGGAAATGGACGACGCCGAGCGAGCCGAGGCGCTTCGACAGCTTGCCTTCGCTGCCGGTCAGCAGCGCTTCATGGGCAAAGGACGGGATCGGCGCGCCAAGGGCCGCGAACATCTGAATCTGGGTGGCGGTGTTGGACACATGATCCTCGCCCCGCACGACATGGGTGATGCCCATGTCAATGTCGTCAATGACCGAGGGGAGCATATAGAGCCATGAGCCATCGGCCCGGCGGATGACCGGATCGGACAGGAGTTTCGGGTCGAAATGCTGCGCGTCACGGATCAGGTCGGTCCAGGTGATGGGCAGGGCGTGGTCGAGCCTGAAGCGCCAATGGGGGGTGCGGCCTTCGGCTTCATAGGCGGCGATCTGGTCGGGGGTTAGCGACAGGGCGGCGCGGTCATAGACCGGCGGCAGGCCGCGACCGAGCAGGACTTTGCGGCGCAGGTCGAGTTCCTGCGCGCTTTCATAGGCGGGGTAGACATGCCCAGATGCTTTCAGCGCCGCGAACTGCTGTTCGTACAGGGCGAAACGGTCGGACTGGCGAACTTCCGCATCTGGCAGCAGGCCGAGCCATGTCAGGTCGGCGCGAATCGAATCGGCATATTCAGGGCGCGAGCGTTCCAGGTCGGTATCATCGAGACGCAGCAGGAAGCGCCCGCCGCTCTGGCGCGCATAGAGCCAGTTATGGAGCGCGGCACGGATATTGCCGACATGCAGGTGCCCGGTGGGCGACGGGGCGAAGCGGGTTATGGTCATGGATGCTTCCATCTCCGTTCGGGCCGCGCCTGTCGAGAGGCGCTTCTCGACTTCGCTCGAAGCGAACGGGATTGAGTGGATTACAATGTGCGAAAAGCGTTCGTGATCGGGTAGCGACGGTCGCGACCGAAGTTGCGGGTGCCGAGCTTTACGCCGGGAGGGGCCTGTCGGCGTTTATATTCGGCGACGTAGAGGAGGCGCTCGATCCGGGCCACCGTCTCACGCTCGAAACCACGCGCGACCAGTTGCTCGACCGACAATTCCTCCTCGACCAGACCATAGAGGATGGGGTCCAGTATCTCATAGGGGGGCAGGCTGTCGTCATCGCGCTGATCCTCGCGCAGTTCGGCGCTGGGCGGCTTGGTGATGACGCGGTCGGGCATGACCGGGCCGGACGGACCAAGGCCAGCCCCAAGCGACGGCACATTCTCATTCCGCCAGCGGGACAAGTCAAAAACGGTGGTCTTGTAGGCATCTTTCAGCACCGAATAACCGCCCGCCATGTCGCCATAGATGGTGGCATAGCCGACCGACATCTCGCTCTTGTTGCCTGTCGTCAGCAGCATGTGGCCGAACTTATTGGAAAGGGCCATCAGGGTCACGCCCCGGATGCGCGACTGGATATTTTCCTCGGTGATGTCGCGCTGGCGGGTCGCGAAGGGAGGGGCCAGCATCGTGTCGAAAGCGCCGACCGCCGGTTCGATGGGAATCGTATCATAGCGGACGTCCAGCAGGCGGGCGCATTCGACCGCATCGTCCAGGCTGTCCTGACTGGTGAAGCGCGAGGGCATCATCACGCACCACACCCGCTCCGCGCCCAGTGCGTCAACCGCGACGGCAGCGGACAGGGCCGAATCGATGCCACCCGACAGGCCCAGCACGACACCGGGGAAGCGGTTGCGGTTCACATAGTCACGCAGGCCAAGAACCATGGCGTTGTAGATATCGGCGGGATGCTCATCGAGCGGGTGGATCTCACCGGGCAGGCAATCCCATGCGCCATTGCGCTTTTCCCAATGGGTCAGCGTCAGCGCCTCGTCCCAGTCGGGCATCTGATGGCGCAGTTCAAGGTCAGCGCCCAGCACGAAGGACGCACCATCGAACACCAGTTCATCCTGCCCGCCAACACGGTTCAGATAAACGAGCGGCAGGCCGGTTTCGCGGATACGGGTGCCCGCAACAGCCTGAATACGCTTGTCGTCCTTGCCGACCTCATAGGGGCTGCCATTGGGGCTGACGAGGATGTCCGCGCCCTCACTTTTAAGATGCGCGGTGACGAAGGGGAACCAGATGTCCTCACAGATGGGCACGCCGATCTTCACGCCCCGAAAATCGATGGGCGCGGGCAGCGGGCCGGGGGCGAACAGGCGCTTTTCATCGAACGTGCCGTAATTGGGCAGTTCGCGCTTTTGCCGGATGGCGGTGACGGCGCCGCCGTCCAGCAACGCCACGACGTTGAACAACACCCCTTGCGCCGCGACCACCGTGCCGACCAGCATCGCCGGGCCGCCATCCGCCGTCGCCTGCGCCAACCGGTCCAGTTCATGATTGGCGCGGTCGACCAGCGCGGGCTTCAGCACCAGATCCTCTGGCGGATAGCCGATAAGCTGGAGTTCGGGGAAGACGATCAGGTCCGCAGCCCTCGCCTTCTCACGCCAGGCGAGCATCGCATCGGCGTTGGCGGTAAGGTCGCCGACCGACTGGGTCAGCTGGGCAAGGGCGATGGTCAGTCTGTCGGTCATGGGCAGCGCCCCTATCCCATTTTACCGGACGGCGCAAAAGCGCCTTTCCAGCGTCGCATCTCGCCGCTAAAGGGGCGGCGTCTCACGCATAGTCATCTATCTGTCACGGGGAACTCGGCCGATGAAGCTCATGACCGGCAATTCCAACCTGCCGCTGGCCACCGCCATCGCTGATTATATCGAAATCCCTCTGACCAACGTCAGCGTCCGGCGCTTTGCCGACGAGGAAGTTTTCGTGGAAATCCATGAGAATGTACGTGGCGAGGATGTGTTCGTTCTCCAGTCCACCAGCTATCCGTGCAACGACAATCTGATGGAATTGCTGATCATGATCGATGCGCTGAAACGCGCCTCGGCCAAGCGGATCACGGCGGTCGTTCCCTATTTCGGCTATGCCCGACAGGACCGCAAACCCGGTCCCCGCACCCCGATTTCGGCCAAGCTGGTCGCCAACCTCATCACCACGGCAGGCGCCAACCGTGTCCTGTCGGTCGACCTGCACGCCGGACAAATCCAGGGTTTCTTCGACATTCCGACCGATAATCTGTTCGGCGCGCCGGTGATGTCCGCCGATATCCAGGCGCGCTTTGGCGACAAGAATATCATGGTCGTGTCGCCCGACGTCGGCGGCGTGGTGCGCGCCCGCGCACTCGCCAAGCGACTGGACAACGCCCCCCTCGCCATCGTCGACAAGCGGCGCGAGCGGGCGGGCGAATCGGAAGTGATGAACATCATCGGCGACGTGAAGGGCCGCTTCTGCGTGCTGGTCGACGATATCGTCGATTCGGGCGGAACGCTGTGCAACGCGGCATCCGCCCTGTTGGCCGCAGGCGCAGAGGGCGTCGTCGCTTACGTCACCCATGGCGTCTTGTCTGGTGGGGCCGTCGCCCGAGTCGATGCTTCGGAACTGACCGAACTGGTCATCACCGACTCGATCATGGGAACCGACGCTGTTTGCAGTTCCCGCCGCATCCGTCAGTTGCCGATCGCCCCTCTGCTGGGCGAAGCGATCAAGCGCATCGCCGACGAAAGCTCCGTCTCCAGCCTGTTTGATTGATCGAGAAGTCGCACAGCGCGACTTGTCAGGCCGGGAACAGGATGATCGGCAGGCAGAGGATAAGCGCGAGTCCGGCGGCGATCCGCTGACCGCGCGAGATGCCCAGCGGTTTGGCGTTCCAAACCAGCGGGCAGGCGAGTAGGGCGAGGACAAACAGGCCGTTGGCGATCGTGGCAGATCCGCCAACCGGCATATCCTGCCGCAGTGCCAGTCCCCCGAACAGGGCGATAAAGCCGATGATCCACCCCAACAGGGCCATGCCCAAAAATCCCTTTCGCTTTTCGCAGGATAGAACGGGCGGGTTGCCGAAGACTTAAACCTTGTCGATCCAGGGATCGTAGGTGCCAAAGCTCCAGACATTGCCTTCGGGATCCAGCGCCTCATAGCCGCGCCCCGGATAGCCTTCATTGTCATGCGGCTCGTTCACCACCACCGCGCCGGCATTGCGGGCATGCAGGCAGTGCGCATCAGCGTCGGGCACGACGAGGTAGGTGCATAAGGTCACGCCATTAAGTTCGCGCGGCGTCTTCCATGTGATGAGCGATTCGGCGTCCCCGTCGCGAACGCTGCCCAGCATGATCATGCCATCGCCGAAGACCAGTTGCGCATGGTGGATGATGGTCGGATCAGCCTCATCGGGATAGACGGCGTGGCGTTGGAATCCAAAGGCGTCGCACAGGAAATCGATCGCAGCGGGCGCGTTGGCGTAGCGCAGGCCGGGTATGACGGGTGAACCGGGCATCTTGACCTCCTCATCGGGAATCATCGAACCAAAACCGAGTCCAGTCTAGCGCAGCGCGGCCGGAGCGGCTAGGCGCAGAGCCATGACCACGCGCGAAGATCTGGCCCTTGCCAACCGCCTTGCCGATGCCGCTGGCGCGGCGATCCGCCCCTTTTTCCGTGCCCGCTATGATTTGGAATATAAGTCCGACAAGTCGCCGGTGACGGAAGCCGATCGTGCCGCCGAAGCGGCGATTCGTGCGATATTGGAAAAAGAACGCCCCGATGACGGCATCATCGGCGAGGAATATGGCGCGATCCGTGAGGATGCCGAGCGGGTCTGGATATTGGACCCGATCGACGGCACGCGCAGCTTCATCGCCGGGCGACCGATCTTCGGCACGCTGATCGCTCTGACACAGGGCGGCTGGCCGACCATCGGCATCATCGACCAGCCGATCGCCAGGGAGCGTTGGGCCGGAATGAGCGGACAGCCGACCACCTTCAACGACAAGCCGGTGATAACCCGCACCTGCCGCGATCTGGATCAAGCGATATTGGCCAGTACCGCGCCGCAACTCTTCCCCGATTGCACCGGCGAGCATTTCGCCCGGCTGGCGGGCCAGTGCCGCGACACGGTGTGGGGCGGCGACTGCTATAATTACGGGCTGGTGGCATCGGGCCATGTCGACATCGTGGTCGAGGCGGGGCTGAAACTGCACGATCTGGCCGCGCTGGTGCCGGTGGTCGAGGGCGCGGGTGGGCGGATGTGCGACTGGGCGGGCGATCCGCTGACCGCCGACAGTGACGGCAAGGTCATCGCCATCGGCGATCCGGCGCGGATGGACGATGTGCTGGAAGCGTTGTCGCAGGGCCATGAGGGGCATCATCACGGTTGAATTGACCAGACCGGACGCTTTTCCAGCGAATCGCTTGCCTTGGCGATGCTTCCCCCGTATAGGCGCGCGTTCCCGTCGGGTCTTGACCTGCGGGATTTGATGGGATGATCCGGCCAGTAGGGCTGCCGCGACCGTCCATAATCGTCTGCGGCGCTGGCTTTTGCCAGATGCCGTGATTAAGCTTCAAGGAGACGAAAATGCCCAAGCTCAAGACCAAGAGCGGTGTGAAGAAGCGCTTCAAGTTCACCGCTTCCGGCAAGGTCAAGCATGGTGTCGCTGGCAAGCGCCACCGTTTGATCAGCCACAACGCAAAATATATTCGCCAGAACCGTGGCACTTCCGTGCTGTCCGAGTCCGACGTCGCGCACGTCCGCCTCTGGGCACCCTACGGCCTGAAGTAAGGAGTAAGGGACAATGGCACGCGTCAAACGGGGTGTTACCACCCGCGCAAAGCATAAGCGGATATTGGAACAGGCGAAGGGCTATTATGGCCGTCGCAAAAATACCATCCGCATCGCCCGTCAGGCGGTCGAAAAGGCCGGTCAATATGCGTATCGCGACCGTAAGGTTAAGAAGCGCACCTTCCGCGGCCTGTGGATCCAGCGTATCAACGCCGGTGTCCGCGCCGAGGGTCTGACCTATTCGCAGTTCATGCACGGCCTGAAGCTGGCTGGCGTGCAACTGGACCGCAAGGTTCTGGCCGACATTGCCATGCATGAAGGCGAAGCATTCAGCGCCATCATCGCCCAGGCGAAAGCGGCTCTGCCCGCAGCGGCGTAAGCTGTAAGCGACAGACACGCGAAAGGGCGCCGGGGCAGATGCTTCCGGCGCCCTTTTCGTTTATGCAGCGCGCAAACAGGAGGAAGACATATGCAGATCGGCACATGGTGGTTCTATGTCCTGACCGTTTTCGTGGTCGCGGGGACCCCCGGTCCCAACATGCTGCACATCATGATGCGCTCGATTCAGGTCGGCCCGCGCCGGTCGGGTTTTGCGATGATGGGGTGCCTGTCGGCAGTGCTGCTGTGCCTGTTCGCCTCTGCATTCGGCCTTGGCACTCTGCTGAAGGCCGAACCGCGCTTGTTCGACGTCCTGCGCTATGGCGGGGTCGCCTATCTGATCTGGCTGGGGATCAAGGCGTGGCGCTTGCCCGTCACATCGCCTGGTGAGGCTGGCGCAACACGTCCGGTCCAGTCGGCCGGATCGCTCTATCGCGGCGGGCTGCTGATCGGCCTCTCCAATCCCAAGCTCATCATCTTCGCTGCCGCGCTGTTTCCGCAGTTCGTCAATGCACGCGCGCCTTTTGCGCCGCAGTTGGGGATCATGGTCGTCACCTTCGCGGCGATCGAATGTTTCTGGTACGCGCTCTATGCGATGGGTGGGCGGTCGCTGGCCCGCTGGCTGGAACCGGCCAACCGCCAGCGGCTGTTCAACCGTGTGACCGGCACGATCTTCGTCGGCTTTGGCGCGGCATTGCTGGGACATCGGGTGTGACCCTTTTCTTGGACGCTCCGTACCGCTAAGGCCGCCCACAACGTCCCCGCCATCCAGGCTGAATGGAAGACATGACCGAAATCACTGCTCTGAAGGCCGGCCTGCTGGCCGACATCGCCGCCGCCCACACGCCCGAAGCGGTCGAAGCCCTGCGCGTTGGGGCGTTGGGTAAGCAGGGGGTCATTACCGGCCTGCTCAAGACGCTGGGGGGTATGAGTCCGGAGGAGCGGCTGGAGAAGGGACCACCGATCCAGGATTTGCGCGAATCGGTGACGGTGGCACTGGCGGAGCGGAAGGGCGCGCTGGAACAGGCGGCGCTGGACGCGCGGCTCGCGGACGAGCGGATCGACATGAGCCTGCCCGCCGACATTGGTGCGGTCGGGTCGGTGCATCCGGTCAGTCAGGTGATGGACGAACTGGCGGAGATTTTCGCAGACCTCGGCTTTTCAGTCGCCACGGGGCCGGAAATTGAGGACGACTGGCATAATTTCACCGCGCTCAACATCCCCGAGACGCATCCGGCGCGGGCGATGCACGACACTTTCTATTTCCCCGCTGGGGACGCGGCCAAGAAGATGCTGCTGCGGACCCACACCTCGCCAGTGCAGATCCGCACGATGATGAATCAGGAACCGCCGATCCGCATCATCGCGCCGGGCCGGGTCTATCGGTCGGACAGCGACGCGACGCATACGCCGATGTTCCATCAGATCGAGGGACTGGTGATCGACAAGGGCATCACCCTTGGCCATCTGAAATGGACGCTGGAAACCTTCCTCAAAGCCTTTTTCGAGCGGGACGATATCGTCCTGCGCCTGCGCCCCAGCTATTTCCCCTTCACCGAACCATCGGTGGAGGTCGATGTCGGCTATACGCTGGTGAATGGACAGCGGGTGATCGGCGGCGACGGCGATGCGCCCGATGGCGGTTGGCTGGAAGTGCTGGGCAGCGGCATGGTCAATCGCAAGGTGATCGAAGCGTGCGGCCTCGACCCCGACGAGTGGCAGGGCTTTGCCTTTGGCACCGGGGTCGACCGGCTGGCGATGCTCAAATATGGGATGAACGACTTGCGCGCTTTCTTTGACGGCGATCTGCGCTGGCTGCGCCATTATGGTTTTTCGGCGCTGGACGTGCCCACGCTGTCGGGGGGAGTGGGCGCATGAAGTTCACTTTGAGCTGGCTGAAATCGCACCTCAATACCGATGCCGATCTGCCGACGATCCTGAAAGCCCTGACCAATATCGGGCTGGAGGTCGAGGGCGTCGAGAACCCGGCCGAGAAGCTGGGCGCGTTCCGCATCGCGAAAGTCCTGAGCGCCGCGCCGCATCCGCAGGCCGACAAGTTGCAGGTGCTGAGCGTCGATGCGGGTGATGGCCCGTTGCAGGTCGTATGCGGCGCGCCCAATGCGCGCGAAGGACTGGTCGGCGTGTTCGGCAGCCCCGGCGCGGTGGTGCCGTCCAATGCTATGGTGTTGAAGGTCGCCGCCATTCGCGGTGTCGAATCGAACGGCATGATGTGCTCGACCCGCGAACTGGAACTGGGCGATGATCATGACGGGATCATCGAGTTGCCCGCCGATGCGCCGCTGGGCCGCGTCTATGCCGACTGGGCGGGGCTGAACGATCCGGTCATCGACGTGTCGATCACGCCGAACCGGCAAGATTGCATGGGCGTGCGCGGCATCGCCCGCGACCTTGCCGCGGCCGGGTTGGGCACGCTGAACGCGATCATCGTGCCGATCATCGATGGCATGGGCGATGGCCCGAATGTGCGAACCGAGGATATGGACGGCTGCCCGGCTTTCTATGCGCGCACCGTGAAGGGCGTTACTAATGGCACGTCGCCTGACTGGATGAGCAAGCGGCTGAATGCGATCGGCCAGAAGCCGATCAGCACGCTGGTCGACATCACCAACTATATCATGATCGATTTGGGCCGGCCGCTGCATGTCTATGACATGGCGACGCTGAAGGGTGGCCTCGTCGCGCGCAAGGGCAAGCCCGGCGAGCAGGTGGTGGCGCTGAACGGCAAGAGCTACACGGTCGATGAAACGATGACCGTGATCGCCGATGATGCAGCCGTGCATGACATTGGCGGCATCATGGGTGGCGAACATTCGGGCGCGCAGATGGGCACGACCGACGTGCTGATCGAATGCGCCTATTTCACGCCCGAGCGGATCGCGATGACGGGACAGACGCTGAACCTGTCGAGCGACGCGCGTGGCCGGTTCGAGCGCGGGGTCGATCCCGCCTTTCTGGACGACGGCCTGTCGATCGCGACCGATCTGGTGGTGAAGCTGTGCGGTGGAACGCCCAGCGCGGCGACGCGCGCGGGCGTCCCACCGGTTGCTCCGCGCACCATCGCCTATGATCCGGCGCTGTGCGAGGGACTGGCGGGCGTACATGTCGCCGACGACGAGCAGAGAGCGATACTGGAGCGGCTGGGCTTTGCGGTCGAGGGTGGCGAAGTCAGCGTCGACTATCAGGACGGCACGCCCGTCTATGGCCGGGACGGCTGGACCGTGACCGTGCCAAGCTGGCGCCGCGACATCGACGGCGGACCCGATCTGGTGGAAGAGGTCGTGCGGATGGTGGGGCTGGACAAAGTGCCCTCCACCCCCCTGCCCCGCATCCCCGGCGTGGCTCGTCCGACCGCGACGCCCGAACAGATGATCGAGCGCCGGGTGCGGCGCACGGCGGCGGCGCGTGGGCTGTCGGAGGCGATCAACTGGTCCTTCCTGTCGGAAAAGGAAGCGGCATCGGTCGGCGGCGGTGACTGGACGCTGGCCAATCCGATTTCCGAGGATCTGAAGGTCATGCGGCCTTCGCTGTTGCCCGGCCTGTTGTCAGCAACGCGGCGCAATATGGATCGCGGCGCAACATCGGTGCGCCTGTTCGAAGTTGGGCGGCGCTACTTCTCCGGCCAGAATGATGGAAGTTGGGAACGCGCGACCGTCGGCTTCCTGCTGGCGGGCGAGAAGATCGCGCGTGGCTGGCAGACGGGCAAGGCGCAGGGTTTCGCGGCCCATGACGCCAAGGCGGAAGTGCTGGCGCTGCTGGCCGCTGCCGGTGCGCCGGTCGGCAACCTCCAAAACTTTGGGGAAGCGTCAGGCGCCTATCATCCCGGCCAGTCGGGCACGCTGCGGCTGGGACCGAAGGTGATACTGGCCGAATATGGCGTGCTGCATCCTTCGCTGGCCAAGCAGTTCGGGCTGACCGGCCCCGTGGTCGCAGCCGAGATTTTCCTTGATGCCATTCCCGCCAAGCGCAAGGCGGGCTTCATGCGCGCGCCCTATGCGCCACCCGTTTTGCAAGCGGTGAAGCGCGACTTCGCCTTCGTCGTGCCGGAGGCGCTGGAAGCCGACGCGCTGGTACGCGCGGCACGGAGCGCGGACAAGAAGGCGATTGTGGATGCACGCCTGTTCGACGTCTTCGTCGGGCGAGGCGTGGACGAGGGCATGAAGTCCCTCGCCATCGAAATCACGCTGCAGCCTGGCGAAAAGAGCTTTTCACAGGAAGAACTGGACGCGATCAGCGCGGCTGTGGTGAAGGCGGCGGAGAAGCTGGGCGGGACGTTGCGGGGCTGACTGCCGCAGCGCCTTCCCCGGTGATCTTGCATCCCTTGCTCGTCGCCATGCCGCGCAGGAAGCCGCGGCGGGCGAGGCCGGTACTGATCGCAGCCTGAAGCCGGCGTTCGGCTGGGGCCGCGCCGGTCACTTCGCGGACGAGTCCACGAAAGGGGATCAGCGAGTTGATGATGGTGCGGCCACCCGCCTCCATGATCTTGCCGGTGCGATTCTCGTTATTCGCCTTGCCCGTGCCAAAATCGGGACCAAGGGCCTCGGTCAGTTCAGCCATCGCGGCGTTCAGCCCCTTGCAGGTGCGGCTGGGGGGCATGGCATAGGGCGCTTCGGTCGATTTTTGCAGGATCGGCGGGATTTCGGTCTTGGCGATGCCGACGTCGCGCGCGGGCTGGCTGGCGATGCGGCCCGCCTTGTCGAGCGTCTCGTCGCGCGGCTTGTCCTGCTCCCCCGGCGCCGTAGCATCTTTCTGATTTTCTGTCTGGTCTTTGGCCGGCTTGTCCTGGGCCACGGCGGCGCTGGTCAGCAAAAGTGAAAGCAAAGCGGCTCTTAACATCATCGGATAGTCTCCCTGTCGCTGCTCAACCGGCCAGCCATCCCTCTGGTTCCCCGATCGAAACGATCGGCCAAAGAGCGGGCAGACGGAAGGGCAGACAGCGGGCCACACCGCCGTTATGCAGGACCGGCAACGACATAAGGCGAGCGGCACGTGCGCGAAGACCATATCACCATAGAATCGGGCGAGTTGACTGCGGCGATCAATCCGCTGGGGGCCGAACTCTGGTCGCTGATGGATGCGCAGGACCGCGCGTTGATGACCGATGCCGATCCGCGCTGGTGGGGTGGCCACGCGCCCTTGCTGTTTCCTTTTGTCGGGCGGTCGCGCGATGACGTCTATCGGCTGAACGGCGTGACCTATCCGATGGCCCAGCATGGTTTTGCGCGTCGGATGCCTTTTGCCGTGGTGCGCCGGGATGAGGGAGCCGTGACCTTCCGGCTGGAGGCGAACGCGGAAACGCGGGCGGACTATCCGTTCGACTTCCGGCTGGACATGACGTTCGCGCTGGAAGGCGCGACGTTGCGGATGACGGCCAGCGTCAGTAATCGGGACGCAGCGGACATGCCGTTCAGCTTTGGCTATCACCCGGCCTTCGCCTGGCCCCTGCCCTATGACGGCGCGGTCAAAGATCACCGGATCCTGTTTGAAAAGCCCGAGCCAGCGCCGATTCGCAAGGTGGGTAGTGAGCCGGGGCTGATCGCGCTGGAAAACTTCCCCTCGCCGGTCGTGGGCAACACCCTGTCGCCGACCCATGCGATGTTCGAGGGGGATGCGCTGATCTGGGACGCACTGGAAAGCCGCAGCCTGTTCTGGGGCGTGCCGGGGCAGCCCCACCTGAAGATCGACTTTCCTGATACGCCCTGGCTGGGCTTGTGGCAGCGACCGGGCGCACATTATCTGTGCGTCGAACCCTGGGCGGGCATGGCCGACCCGGTGGGCTTTGAGGGCGATGTATGGGACAAGAGCGGGATCATGCGGCTGGCACCCGGCGAGACACGCGCCTTCCGTATGGAGGTGACGCTGGTCGCCTAACGGGTGAAAGCGCGGGCGGCTGGTACGGGCCGCAATAATCGCTATATGGCGCCCCTATGAGCATTCCATCCCGCCGCACCTTCGCGATCATTTCCCACCCCGACGCGGGCAAGACCACCCTGACTGAAAAGCTGCTGCTGGAAGGTGGCGCGATCCATCTGGCCGGTGAGGTCAAGGCGCGCGGCGCGAACCGGCGCGCCCGTTCGGACTGGATGAAGATCGAGCAGCAGCGTGGCATCTCCGTCACCTCCTCCGTCATGACGTTCGAGCGGACGCGCGATGGCGAGACGATCACTTTCAACCTGCTCGACACGCCGGGGCATGAGGATTTTTCCGAAGATACCTATCGCACGCTGACGGCAGTCGATTCGGCGGTCATGGTGATCGACGCGGCCAAGGGCATCGAGCCGCAGACGCGCAAGCTGTTCGAGGTCTGCCGTCTGCGCAACGTGCCGATCATCACCTTCGTCAACAAGGTGGATCGCGAAGGCCGCGAGACGTTCGGTTTGCTGGACGAGGTGGCCGACCAGTTGCAACTGGACGTGTGCCCGATGAGCTGGCCGGTCGGCATGGGCGGCGAGTTTGAGGGGGTGTACGACTTTGCCACCAACCGGTTGATGCAGCCGGTCGGGCCGAGCAAGGAATTTGACGGCACCCGGCAGCAGTTCACGGGGCTGGACGATCCCCGGCTTGCCGAATTCATCTCCAAACGGGGCCTGGCCAAGCTGCGCGAGGAAGCCGAGCTATCGCAGGGCGGCTATGCGCATTTCGACCTCGCCCGTTATCGTCATGGCGACCTGACCCCGGTCTATTTCGGATCGGCGTTGAAGCTGTTTGGCGTGACTGAGCTGATCGACGCGCTCGCCGCCCACGCGCCGCCGCCGCGCCCGCAACCCGCTGAGCCAGCGCCGGTCGAACCGGAGGATAATGAAGTCACCGGCTTCATCTTCAAGGTGCAGGCCAATATGGACCCGCAGCATCGCGACCGTATCGCCTTCATGCGGCTGGTTTCAGGCAAGTTCCGGCGCGGCATGAAGCTGACTCCATCCGGGTCGGGCAAGCCGCTGGCGGTGCATTCGCCGATCCTGTTCTTCGCGCAGGACCGCGAATTGGCGGATGAGGCCTATCCAGGCGACATCATCGGCATTCCCAACCATGGCGCGCTGCGCGTCGGCGACACGCTGTCGGAAAAACCGGGGCTGCGCTTTACCGGCCTGCCCAATTTCGCGCCGGAAATTTTA
Organism: Sphingobium aromaticiconvertens; assembly: GCF_037154075.1. Classification (NCBI taxonomy): domain Bacteria; kingdom Pseudomonadati; phylum Pseudomonadota; class Alphaproteobacteria; order Sphingomonadales; family Sphingobiaceae; genus Sphingobium; species Sphingobium aromaticiconvertens. Next base: position 545,766 of record NZ_JBANRJ010000001.1, on the reverse strand, counting down.
CGCCGCGTGCAATTGAAAGACCCGACCAAGACCAAGCAGTTGCGCAAGGCGCTGGACGACCTGTCCGAAGAGGGCGTCATTCAGGTCTTCTATCCCGAGATCGGCAGCCAGTGGATCGTCGGCGTGGTCGGGCAATTGCAGCTTGAAGTGCTGATTTCCCGGCTGGAGGCGGAATATAAGGTCGCGGCGGGGTTGGAAATGTCCCCCTTCGACACCGCGCGCTGGATCGGCGGCGAAGAGGCGGCACTCAAGGATTTCGTGTCGTTCAACGGCGGCAACATGGCCAAGGACCGCGACGGCAATCTGGTCTTCATGGCCAAGAGTGCGTGGGACATCGGCTATCAGCAGGAACGGCACCCGAAGGTGAAGTTCAGCGCCACGCGCGAGCGGTAGAGTCTTTTGATTTAGCGCATTTTCCGAGGCAGCAGGTGATTCCACCTGCTTAGAAAATGCTTTAGCCTGCCACCCAATCCTTGCGCAGATGCTTGCCCGCCAGCGCCATGAACAGGCCCGCGAGCAGGTAGAAGCCCAGCGCGGCGATGATGGCATAGCGAAGTGACTCTGCGCCGTAGCTGGGCGTCAGCGCGTCGGACAGGGCACCGACGCTCCAGCTGCCCAGCCCCAATCCCACCAGATTATTGATGAGCAGGAAGCTGGCGGCCGCACTGGCGCGCATATGCGCGGGGACGAGGTGCTGGACGGCGGTGAGGACCGGGCCGAGCCAGACATAGACCAGCGCCTGCGGGATCAGGAACAGCAGGAAGGCAGCCGTGACGCTGCTGGAGAGGACGCCGATGACGAACAACGGCATCCCGACGATATAGCTGACGGCGGGTACCCAGGCATAGGCAGCCTTATCCTTGCCACCCAGCCTGTCACCCAGCCAACCACCGAGCAGCACGCCCGCGACACCACCCATCAGCAGCAGCGCGCCAAGGAACTGGCCCGCGCCCATCAGGTCGAGGCCGAAGCTGCGCATCAGCAAGCTGGGCAGCCAGAAGGCGACGCCATAGCCACACATAGAACTGCATGCCGCGCCCAGCGCGAGAAACCAGAAACTACGCTTTGCCGCCAGGATACCGAAGACGGCGGAGACCGGCACGACGTCCCCCTGCTGCACCGGGCGCACGGGTTCGCGGACGACGAGGCGGAAGACCGGGGCGATCATCAGGCCCAGCAGACCGACGACAAGGAAAGCGGTGCGCCACTCCACCGCCTGCGCGATATAGCCGCCCAGCAGCACGCCGCCTGCCGATCCCAACGGAATGCCGAGCGAATAAATGGAGAGCGCCCGCGCGCGCCGGTCGGGTGGGAAATAATCGGAGATGACGGCATAGGACGGCGCGACGCCCCCCGCCTCACCCACGCCCACGCCCACACGGAAGGCGAACAACTGCCAGAAGCTGCCTGCTACACCGCACAGCGCGGTAAAGCCGCTCCAGATGCCAAGGCTGACGGTAATGACCCAGGTGCGGCTGGTGCGGTCCGCCAGCAGCGCCAACGGTATCGCCAGCGTCGAATAGAGCAATGCGAAGGCAATGCCGCCCAGCGCGCCCAATTGCGTGTCGGTCAGGCCCAGCTCCGCCTTGATCGGGCCAGCCAGGATGCCGAGGATCTGCCGGTCGAGGAAGTTGAATGTGTAAACCAACAACAGCATCGCGAGTACGACGCCGCGATAGGCGCGGGTCGGAGGCGCGATCGTCGGAGTCTGGGTGGCAGCGTCCATCGGCGATCCTTTCGTCATCCCCGCTTTTGCGGGGATGACGCCATGAGACAAGGGGGGCGGCAAGAGGTCAGAATTTGAGACCTGCGGTCACGAAGACCTGACGCGGATTGCCGTAAAAGGCGGTCAGCACGCCCTCCCGACCCAGCGTCGAAGTCCCGGCCGCCGACTGATAATTATAGCCCGATGTGATGTAGCGCTTATCGGTCAGATTTTTGCCATGCAGGCCCAGCGAATAGCGCTCATCATCCGAGGTCCAGGTAATGCTGGCGTCCCACAGCGCATAGCCGGGCTGATCGAGGGCCGGGATCGGCACTTCGAACTGATGGGTCAGGCTGCGATAGGACAGGGTGGTCGAAGCGTCGATCGTGCCGCTGGCCAGCGCCATGCCCGACGCGGCAAGCGTACCCGAAACAGTCCATTTCGGCGTGTTCTGGAAAGTGCGCTGGTTCGCCACGTCTGCGCCGGTGGGGCCAATGAAGCGGCGATACTGGGCGTCGATATAACCCAGCGCGCCGTTGAGGCTGACGCGCGATCCCGATCCGGCGAAGTCGCGGACCAGCACCGCGTTTGCTTCTGCCTCCACGCCCTTGATCCGCGCCTTGGCCGCGTTGGTGGTGATGCCACAGAAAGTTTGCACACCGCCCGAAATACAGCCGACCGAACCGGGGATCTGCACATCCTTATAGTCCGAATAGAAGCCCGCCAGGCTGAGTGTCAGGCGGCGATCGAACAGCGATCCCTTGTAACCCAGTTCGTAGCTGTTGACCTTTTCCGGGTCGAAGGAGAGGAAATTATAAATATCCTCATAGGTGCGGCCCGCCGCCGGATTGCTGATCGGGGCCGATGTGCCCGCTCCACGCGGGTCGAAACCGCCGCCCTTGAAGCCCTTCGAATACGAGGCATAGACCATGTTATTGGTATCGGGCTTGAAGCTGAGCGACGCGCGCGGGGTAAATTCCTTGAACGTCCGTTCGCCCCGGAAATTGGTGGCAGGCAAGCCCAGGATGATCGGCGGATTGACGCCACCGAACTCCGGCGACGTGCCGGTGATCCGGTTTGCCTTGTAGATAAAGGCGTTGCGCCGGTCGTTGGTGAAGCGGCCGCCGACCGAAAGGCTCAGCTGCTCGGTGAAATCATAGGTGAAATCGCCGAACACCGACCAGGTATCGGTCCGCACATCGCCCGCCGTATAGCCGTTGAGCCCCGGAAAACCGATCGCCGCCCCTTGCAGGCCCAGCAATACATCGAACGCAGTCGAAGCGCGGGCATCGAGATAATAGAAGCCGACGAGGCCGTTCAGCCGATCGCTTTCGTAGAGAAGCTGGAATTCCTGGCTGAGTTGTTCATTGCGATAGACGGCGGGCACATCGACATCGACCGAAGGCAGCGCGTCGAAATCAATAGGCGTGAAGCTGCGATCCTTTCGCCAGGCGCTGATCGAGCGCAGCGTGAGGGTATCCGACAACTGGGCAGAAACGTTCATGGCGAGGCCATAGGCCTTCACATCCTGTTTCGGATTGTTAAGGCCCGCCCGGGTGTCAAAAACATCATCGAGAACCGGCGCGCCGGAAACAAGACCCGGAATCAGGCGGTGACCGTTGCGCGGATCTGACTTGTCGCGGCTGTAATCGCCCGAGATGCGGATCAGAACAGGCTGTCCATTGCCGCCGATTTCCAACGTGCCGCGCCCGGCCCAGATATCCTTGTTGTAGTTTTCCAGCCCCTTGATGTTCAGATTGTCGCCAAAGCCGCCGCGCGACAGGCGCGCCACCGACCCGCCCACGCGGATCATGTCGGTGATGGGCGTGCTGGCGCTGACGACCAGGTCGGCCTGATCATAGCTGCCATAGGTGGCCCGCACCTTTAGCTGCATCTTGTCGGGGAGCGCGCGCGTCACATATTTGACCGCGCCGCCGATGGTGTTGCGACCGTAGAGCGTTCCCTGCGGGCCGCGCAGCACCTCGATCCGCTCCACATCATAGATGTCGAGAACGCCCGCCTGCGGACGGTTGAGATAGACGTCGTCGAGATAGATGCCGATGCCCGCCTCAAAACCCGGAACCGGATCCTGCTGGCCCACGCCACGGATGAAGGCGGTAAGCGTGGAGTTGGTGCCGCGTGAATTTTCCAGCGTGGTGTTGGGGGTGACATTGCCGATGTCTGTGATGTCGATCGCGCCGCTCTTTTCCAGCGCCGCGCCGGAAAAGGCCGTGACGGCGATCGGCACGTCGAGCAGGCTTTCTTCCCGTCGGCGGGCGGTGACGACGATATCGCCATCATTGGCATCGACACCTGCAACCTGCTGCGCGAAGGTCGGCATGGAAGCGACACCTGCGAAAGCGGCGGAAGCAAGCGCGATTGCGCGAATCGACTGACGGGAAGTCATCATGAAATCCTCTCCTGACTGATGCGCCCGATTGGCTGGGCTGCTTGTTGCAGATCGAATCGATAATGAAAGTTGAACCAACTTTCAACTTGAAATAAGAGACTATCTCACAAGAGGATCAGACTGCGCTAAAAAGGCCGCAGCGATGGGAGGATGGATGACCGAATCGGATGCCCCACGGGAGGACAAAACCCCGCGCACGGCGCGCGGCGAACGCACGCGACGTGCGCTGTTGAGTGCGGCGGCAGACGAGTTTGGCGAGAAGGGATTCCATGACGGATCGATCAGCGGCATCACCCGCCGGGCGGGCTGCGCACTGGGCAGTTTCTACACCTATTATGACAGCAAGGACGATATTTTCCGCGCGCTGGTAGGCGACATGTCAGGGCAGGTGCGCGATTATGTGGGGCCAAGGATCGCACAGGCGAAGGACGGGATCGACGCCGAGCGGATCGGGCTTTTAAGCTTTCTGGAGTTCGCGCGGGCGCACAAGGAAATCTATCGCATCATCGACGAAGCCGAGTTTGTCGATCAGGCCGCCTATCGCGCCCATTATGAAAATACCGCCAGCCGCATCACCCAACGGCTGGCCGCAGCGGCAGCGCGCGGCGAGGTGCGCCCCGATGTGGATGAGGTTCATGCCTGGGCAATCATGGGGATGAACGTGTTTCTGGGCCTGCGCTATGGCGTGTGGGATGGCAGCCGCGACGCGGATGAGGTGGCGGGCATCGCCAATGCCCTGATCGAACGGGGGATCAGGACGGAGGGTTAACTCGGCGCTATTTCCGCAGCAGGAACACCGCATGTTCGGCGAACAGGTTGGCGTTCGCGTGGGTGGTTTCCTTGTCCCCCTTCAGGAACCATTGGCCGTCGATCGACCAGCCATGCTCCTTCACCAGTGCGCGGAAATCGTCGACCGTCACATGGTGGATGTTGAGCGTATCATACCATGTGTCGGGCAACAGCCGCGTCACCGGCATCCGCCCGCCCCACAACAGGGAAATCCGCCCGCGCCAATGGGCGAAATTGGGGAAGCTGACGAACGCCTGCTGGCCGATCCGCAACAGTTCCTCCACCACCAGATCGGGCCGCCGTGTGGTTTGCAGCGTCTGGCTGAGGATGGCATAATCGAAACTGGCGTCGGGATAATAGCCAAGGTCGGTGTCGGCATCACCCTGCACCACCGACAGGCCCCGCCCGACCGCTGCCGCGACATTGGCGCCATCAATCTCCAGACCGCGCGCATCGACCTGCTTGGCATCGCGCAGCGCTGCCATCAGCGCGCCATCACCACAACCCACGTCGAGGACGCGCGCACCCGGCTTTACGGTACGGGCGATCAGGGCAAGATCGGGGCGAAGCGTATCGACGGTCATGACGTCAGGCTCGCCCGCCGCGCAGGAAGCCGTCGACCACCCGGTTGAGTTCCGGACATTCCAGCAGGAAGGCATCATGGCCGAAGGGGCTGGACAATTCGACGAAGCTCGCCTGCGCGCCCGAGGCGTTGAGGGCATGGACGATCGCGCGGGATTCGGCAGTCGGATAGAGCCAGTCCGTATCGAAACTGACGAGGCAGAAGCGCGTCCGGCTGCCCGCAAAGGCTTTGGCAAGGCTGCCGCCATGATCGTCGGCAATGTCGTAATAGTCCATGGCGCGGGTGATATAGAGGTAGGAGTTGGCGTCGAACCGCTCGACAAAGCTCAACCCCTGATGGCGCAGATAGCTTTCCACCTGGAAATCCGCGTCGAAGCCGAACGTCTTGCTGTCGCGCCCCTGCAAGCGCCGTCCGAACTTCTCCGTCAGGCCCGCTTCGGACAAATAGGTGATGTGCGCGGCCATGCGCGCGACGGCGAGGCCCGCGCCGGGCACCTGCCCATCGGCATAATAGTCGCCGCCGCGCCAGTTGGGATCAGCCATGATCGCCTGACGCCCGACTTCGTGGAAGGCGATATTCTGGGCGCTGTGGCGTGCGGTCGAAGCGATAACGATGCAGGATTCGACGCGGGCGGGGAACAAGGTGGGCCATGTCAGCGCCTGCATCCCGCCCATCGACCCGCCGACCACCGCCGCCAGGCGATCGACACCCAGATGATCGAGCAGCAGCGCCTGCGCCCGGACCATGTCGCCGATGGTGAGGACCGGGAAGCGCATCGCGTGCGGATCGCCGGTCTCAGGGTTCAGGCTGGCCGGGCCGCTCGACCCCATGCAGCTGCCGATGACGTTGGAACAGATAATGAAATGCCTGCCCGGGTCGATCGGTTTGCCCGGTCCCACCAGCCGCCACCACCAACCCGGCTTGCCGGTTACGGGATGATCGGAGGCGACATATTGATCAAGGGTCAGCGCGTGGCAGATGAGGATGACGTTGGAGCGGTCCGCATTCATCGATCCATAGGTTTCATAGGCAATGTCGAGTGGTCCCAGCGATCCGCCGCCATCCAGCCGCAAGGGACCAGTCAGGCGAACTTGCCGGCGGAGGCCAAAACGGCTGTCATCAGGCAGGGAGGCGCTCAACATGGTGCAGCGGCGCTAGGGTCGTCATCCGTCGCTGTCAATCCGGCCCGCGCTTAAGGAACGGGTGGCGATGGGCAGTGACGATCCCTAAATGGCGTGCATGACCAATATATCCCGCATCCCCGTGATCGCCTATGGCGCGCTCAACCCCCGGCTGATCGAGGGGCTGGAACAGCGATTTACCGTGCATCTGCTGGCCGCCGGGGCCGATCCGACAACGCTTGATCCGGCGTTGCGCGAGGCGCGGGCGCTTGTCACCTTTGGCGCGGTTGGCGCATCGGCGGCGCTGATGAACGCACTGCCGAAGCTGGAGATGATCGGGCTATTCTCGGTCGGTTATGACAAGGTAGATATAGAACACGCCCGCGCGTGTGGCATCCGCGTCAGCAATACGCCCGACGTGCTGACCGACGATGTCGCCGATCTGGCCGTCGGGCTGCTCTATGCGACTGTTCGCAATATCGCCGCGAATGACGCCATGGTGCGACGCGGCGACTGGGCGCGGGGCGAGAAGCCCGCGCTGTCCGGTCGCGTGACCGGGCGGCGGATCGGGATATTGGGGCTTGGAAGGATCGGCACCGCGATTGCGAAGCGGCTGGAACCGGTGGCGGGCGAACTCCTCTATCATAGCCGCCATCCCAGGCCGGACGCGCCATGGACCTATGTCGCCAACCGGCTGGACTTTGCCCGGCGGAGTGAGGTGATGATCGTCGCGACCTCTGGCGGGCCGGAAGCGCGCGGACTGGTCGATCGGGCGATGATCGACGCGCTGGGACCACAGGGCGTGATCGTCAATATCAGCCGGGGCAGCGTGATCGACGAACCGGAACTGGTGGCGGCGCTTGGCGAAAGACGGCTGGGCGGCGCAGGACTCGATGTGTTCGCGGATGAACCGCATGTGCCGCAGGCATTGCTGGCGATGAACCATGTCGTGTTGCAGCCGCATCAGGCGAGCGCGACCGTCGAAACGCGCGCGGCGATGGCCGATCTGGTGTTGGCCAATCTGGACGCGCATTTTGCGGGTGAGCCGTTGCCGACGGCGGTGGTATAGCCAAGTTTGGCTAAACCGACAAAGCCATGTGATAGCTTTGCGTTTTGCGTCGATGCCGCTAAAGCGCGGGCCATGACACACCCCGTTCCCAAGGACTGGATACTGGGCATTTCGCCCTATGTCCCCGGCAAGTCCGCGACCGACAATGGCCGCCCGCTCATCAAGCTGTCGGCCAATGAAAACCCGCTGGGCACCAGCCCCGCCGCGCGCGCCGCGATGATCGCCGCGACCGCCGACCTTGCCACCTATCCCGATCCGGGCGCGGCCCTGCTGCGCGAGGCAATCGCGCGGGAATATGGGCTGGACCCGGCGCGAGTCATCTATGGCACCGGATCGGACGAACTGCTGCATATCGCGGCGAGCGCCTATGCCGGGCCGGGGGACGAAATCCTCTACGTCCGCTATGGCTTTTCGGTCTATGATATTGCCGCGCGGCGCGTGGGGGCGACCCCTATAGTGGCGCCCGATGCCGACTATGCGACTGACGTCGATGCGCTGCTGGCGGCGGTGACGGAAAAGACAAAGGTCGTCTTCCTCGCTAATCCCAACAATCCCACCGGCACCATGACGTCGCGCACGGAAATAGCGCGGCTTCATGCGGGCCTACGCCCCGACATCTTGTTCGTGCTGGATCAGGCTTATGCGGAATATCTGGACGCGGACGAGGATGATGGCGGCATGGAACTGGCGAAGAATGCCGCCAACGTATTCATGACGCGGACCTTTTCCAAGATTTACGGACTGGCAGCGGAGCGGATCGGCTGGGGCTATGCCAGCGCGGAGGTGATCGGCATGCTCCACCGCATCCGCGCGCCGTTCAACGTGACGACGGCTGGACAGGCAGCGGCGGCGGCGGCGATCGCCGACCGCGAATGGGTCGAGCATAGCCGCACGCATACGAAGCGTTGGCGCGAATGGCTGGAAGGCGAGGTCGCTTCGCTGAGCAATCACGGCCTGCGTTCAGTGCCCAGCCGGTGCAATTTCCTGCTGATCCTGTTCGACGGCACGTTGACCGCCGAGGCGGCGATGAAGGGCCTGTGGGAAGAGGGTTTCGCGACCCGCTGGCTACCGGGACAAGGCCTGCCCAACGGCCTGCGCATCACCATCGGCACCAAGGCGCAGACCCGCGCGGTGGCGGCAAAGCTGCGCGCGATGGCGGAAGCGGCCTGACCATGCTGCCTTTCGCCCGCGTCACCATCATCGGCCTTGGCCTGATCGGCTCCTCGCTTGCCCGCGCCATCCGCGCCGACATGCCGACCGTGCGGGTGACAGGCCATGACGCCAACCCGGCGGTAAGAGAAATCGCGCGGCGTATAGACCTGTGCGACGACATCACCGACACGGCAGGCGCATCGGTTACGGACGCGGATCTTGTGGTGCTGTGCGTGCCGGTGCGTGCGATGGCGGCGGCGGCGGCGGAGATCGCCAGCGACCTGCCGGCCGAGGCGATCGTCAGCGACGTGGGGTCGTGCAAGGCCGATGTACTTGCGTCGCTACAGGCTGCGTTACCCGGCCAGCCGGTCGTGCCCGCCCATCCGGTGGCGGGGACCGAGAATAGCGGACCGGAAGCGGGCTTTGCGACGCTGTTCAAGGGGCGCTGGTGCATCGTCACCCCGCCCGCAGATGCCGACTCCACCGCCGTCGAGCGGGTGTCCGAACTGTGGCGCCGCGTGGGTGCGCAGGTCGAGGTGATGGAGGCGGCGCATCATGATCTGGTGCTGGCCGTCACCAGTCATCTGCCGCACCTTATCGCCTATACCATCGTCGGCACGGCCAGCGATCTGGAAAGCGTGACCCGGTCCGAAGTCATCAAATATTCCGCTGGCGGCTTCCGCGACTTCACCCGCATCGCCGCATCCGACCCGACCATGTGGCGCGACGTGTTCCTGGCGAACAAGGATGCGGTGCTGGAGATGCTCCAGCGCTTTTCGGAGGATTTGTCGGCACTTCAGCGGGCGATCCGCTGGAATGATGGCGATGCCTTGTTCAACCTGTTCACCCGCACCCGCGCCATCCGCCGGTCGATCATCGAAGAGGGACAGGATGATCCCGCCCCCGACTTCGGCCGGAGCCACAGCTAGGGTTTGGGTAATTCCCTGTTGAGGGCATTGATCGCAGCATGGACGCGCGCCTCGGCGACGGCACGGTCAAGGCCGGGCGGGATCACTTCGCCCACCTTGTAGGTGATCGTGCCTGCGTGCTTGAGGAAGCTGCCACGAGGCGAGACGCGGCCGCTGTCGATCGCGATCGGCACCACGGGCAGGCGCAACAAGGCGTAAAGGCCCGCGAACCCCGACTGGAGCGGCGGCGATTGCCCATGGGGAACGCGCGTTCCTTCCGGGAACAGGCCGATCGAACGCCCCGCATCGGTCGCCGCGCGGGCAGCTGCACGCATATTCCGCAACGCACTGGCGCCCGCCGTGCGTTCGACCGGGATCAACCCATATTGCCGCGCGATCCGGCCCCAGACCGGAATATCGAACAGTTCGCGCTTCGCCACGATCACCGGATTGGGGAGCAGGGACAGCAGGTCGATCGTCTCGAACATCGATTCATGCTTGAGAATGTAGAGATGCGGCCCATCCGGCAGGGTGCCATCGACGCGGATTTTCTGGCCCAGCAGATAGTGCGTGGTGATGCGGTGCAAACGACTCCAGACACGCGCCATGAAATGAATTCCGCGCTGCGACACCAGCCCGATCGGTAGCGAGATGAGCAGGACCAGCACCGTGCCGCTGTAGAAGGCAATGGCGAAGGCCAGGGAACGCAGAAATATCATCCATCAATCTCGATTCAGATGCCGATCAGGGCGGCCATGCGACGCAGCAGATATTTATTATATTCGCGCGCCAGCACGCGCAGGCTGGGGCGGCTGGGGACCGCGTCGTAGACGATGCTGACGCTGCCCGGCAATGCCTGCCGAAGCTCCAGCGCGGCGCGGCGCATATGCCAGTCGGTGGTGATGAGGCGAACGGTCGCATAGTCGCGCCGGTCGAGCCAGCGGGCCGTTTCGATCGCGTTGGACCGAGTATCGATCGCCTCCCGCCCCAGAGTGATGCAACAGGTGAAGAGTCGGTCGGGCGCCTTATACTCCGCCGCCAGTTCGACCGGGCGTACCGCCCGATCGACGCCGGAGATCAGCATCCGCTTGGCGGCTCCTGCCTCCAGCAAGGTAAGGCCCCGGTCGATGCGTCCCGCGCCGCCGGTTAGCACGACAATGGCGTCGGTCGGGCGACCGTCGAGTGGCTGGGGCAGGAAAATCGCGAACCAGGCGAATCCCAGCATCCAGCCCAGCAACAGCAGCGAGAGGAAGCGAACGATCATGCCGTCAACGCTCCGGTCACAGGGCGCGGCTCAGGGCGCGCAAGATGGTGAGGCGCGCGGCGAGCATCGCCAGCAGCACGCCGCCGACCGGGAGCAGGAGCAGCAGTCCCCAGGCCGCCCAGGGCAGGCCGATGACGCGCAAAAGGTCCGATCCGGTCGCCTCCAGCCGACCGCCCAGCGCCAGGATCACCAACATCGCCGCGCAGAAGCCCGCGACCCCGCCCAGCAGCGCATCCAGCGCGATCCGGCGCTGGAACAGCCGGGCAATCTGCACATCGGTCGCGCCCATCAGGTGCAGCACGTCGATCGTGCCGCGATGGCTATCGAGCGCAGCACGCGCGGCGAGGACGACCACCGCTGCGGTCGCCACAGCCATCAAAAGCACGAGTCCCACGGCAAGCCAGCCAAGAGAGGCCAGCAATGCGCTCAATGGCTGGAGGAAAGCGGCGTGCGGTTCAATCCGCGCCTTGGTACTGATCTTGCCGAGTACACCCCGGAGCGCCGCCACCTTGGCATCGGCATTGCCGGGGGTGAGGTCAACGTCGATAAGCGCGGGGACGGGAAGGTCGCGGCTTACCGCCTCATCCCCCAGCCAGGGGCGCAATTGATCGGCGAGCGCGCGCTGGTCCACCGGCATCGCCCGACGCACGTCCGGCATGCCGCGCAGCGCCCCAGCCACGCTGACGGCAAGACGATCGCGGGCAAGCTGGTCGGCCTCCACGATCTGCACCGTCGCCCGGCCCGCAAGATCGGCGCCCATCGCCCGCACGCCTGCCCCCAGGCCAAGGCCAGCGGCAGCGGCAAGCACCGTCAGGAACATCATGATCGCGATGACCCAGGGCATCGGCCCGGCCACGCGTCCCTCGGGCAGAAGGCGGTTGCGCGCCGCCGACGCACTGCGGTTGTCGACGGGAACCGGAGGAAGCGGCGCGGCCATCAGGCGGCCCCGATGCCGCGCGGGGGATAACGCAGCGCGCCTGTGGGATCGGAAAGACGCCCCCTGTCCAACCGCATCATCTGTGCGCCATCCACCTGCGCGATCAGCGGCAGGTCGTGAGTGGCGACGACGATAGTGGTGCCCAGCCGATTGAGCGCTTCAAACAGGCTCATCAATCGACGGGCCATGTCGGCGTCGACGTTACCCGTCGGCTCATCCGCCACCAATATTTCGGGTCGCCCGATGACGGCGCGGGCGATGGCGACGCGCTGCTGCTCCCCACCCGACAGGGTCGCGGGTCGCGCCTGCGCCCGTCCGGAGAGGCCAACCCAGTTCAACATCTCGGCCACCGGTGCGTCGATTTCCGCCTCTTCCATCCCGGCGACGCGCAACGGCAGCGCGATATTGTCATAGGTGGACAAATGCGGGACCAGGCGAAAATCCTGAAAGACGACACCGATGCGACGACGGAAACCGGGAAGGCGCTTGCGGGGAAGCGTCACCACATCCTCGCCGAAAAGGCGAATGACGCCCCGGCTCGGTCGCTGGGCAAGGTATAACAGCTTGAGAAGTGACGTCTTCCCCGCACCCGACGCGCCGGTCAGGAAGTAAAAGCCGCCGCCGCGCAGCGAAAAGCTGACGTCGGACAGCGTTTCGCTGTCCAGACCATAGCGCAGGCCCACATTTTCGAACTGGACGATGGTGGACATGGCGTGTGGCGGCCCCGCGCGCTCCCGTTGATTTCCCCTGACACGAAGCCATTGCACAGGCGGGTGGCAGGCGGCAAGCCCGGCCTGCATAGCCGACACATGACGTCCTGATGACGGTCCCCGCTTGCCCTCGAGTCCGTGGCATGACAAGGAAGCGAAATGATCCTGGTGTGCCCGAATTGCGCCACGCGCTATATCGTCCCGGACAGCGCCGTCGGACCGACCGGTCGCCAGGTCCGCTGCGCCTCCTGCAAACATAGCTGGTTCCAGGAAGGCCCCGCCTTGCCCCCGCGCGAGCCGGTGGAAGCCGCACCGGTCATCAGCCCACCCGTCCTCACCCCCCCTGAGCCAGCACCAGAGCCAGAACCGACCGGAGTTGAGGACGCTCCAGCGGTCCCGCCAACAGTCCCGGACGTGGCCGCAGAGGAAGAGGAAGAAGAACCGGAAGCCGCGCAGGCCGCAACGCCCGCTCCAGCGCCAGCGCCCGCCTTCGTCGCGCCAGGGCCATCGGCAATCGTGCCGGATGCACCGGAGGACACGGAAACAAGCTGGTACGACCCCGCCCCGCCCTTCCGCCCACGCCGCAATCCGGCGAAGCTGTGGACCTATGCGGCGATCGGGTTTTTCCTGATCGTCAGTGCCGTTGGCGGTGCGCTTTATTATTTCGGAGCGCCCAGTTGGGCCGTCAATCTGGGGCTGGTGACAGAGGAGGGCGATCCTGACCTGCTCTTTTACCTGTCCAAGCCCGCTGAGCGGCGCAAGCTGCCGACCGGCGAGGAATATTTCGCTTTTGGCGCGCGGATCGTGAACAGCGGACAAGAGCCATTACCGGTGCCACCGGTGCTGGTGCAACTGCGCGACCAGCAGAACCGGCTGGTGTTCAGTTGGACGACAAAGGCCGATCGTGCCCGCCTGAAACCAGGCGAGGAAGCGTCGATCAACGAAAGCCGGATCGACATTCCCAAAAATGCGGAAAACCTGTCGCTGACCTTCGTCCAGTAATCCTGACGCCACTGACGCGCAGGTAGTGCCCGTTGCGCGTCGTCCTCCTGCCCTGCTGGAAACCAACAGGGCAGGCGCCTGTCCTACAGCGCCACGCCACCCGCCGCGAGAACCGCGAGGGTTAGAAGTTCCGAGGCGTTTGACGCCATGGTCGCGATCTGCACCGACTTTTCCATACCGACCAACATCGGGCCGATCACCGAATCCCCGCCCAGTTCGCGCAGCAGCTTTGCCGAGAGATTGGCGGACTGAAGGCCCGGCATGACCAGGATATTGGCTGGCCCCGACAAGCGACTGAAGGGATAATTCTTCATCACCTGCGGATTGAGGGCCACGTCGGGCGCCATTTCCCCTTCATATTCGAAATCGACGTTGCGCTTGTCGAGTTCGATCACGCCATCGCGGATATTGTCGAGGAACGCGCCCGAGGGATTGCCAAAGCTGGAATAGGAGAGAAAGGCGACCCGCGGGTCATGGCCCATGCGCCGCGCGACCGCCACGGTCCCTTCGGCGATGTCAGCCAGTTCGCTGGCCGTGGGGCGTTCATTGACCGTGGTGTCGGCCATGAACACGGTGTGATTCTTGCCCACCAGCACATGGATGCCAAAGGGCGTGCGGCCCGGCTGCGGATCGATCACGCGCTTTATCTCGCGCATCGTCTGGGCATAGGGGCGCGTGGTACCCGATATCATGGCGTCAGCCTGCCCCATCTTCACCATCAGCGCGCCGAAGATATTGCGGTCGCGATTGACCATCCGCTCGCAGTCCCGACGCAGATAGCCGCGCCGCTGGAGCCGGGCATAGAGGATGTCGACCATCGCGGGGACGAGGGGCGAATTGACGCTGTTGTGCAGTTCGAACCCATCGGGATCGGACACGCCCAGACTTTGCAGCTTCTCGCGCACGATTTCCCGCCCGACCAGCACGGGAATGCCGTAGCCAAGGTCGCGGAACTGAATCGCGGCGCGCAGCACCACTTCTTCCTCCGCTTCGGCGAAGACGACGCGCTTGGGGCTGGCCTTGGCCACTTCATAGGCGGTGGTGAGGACTGAGGTGGTGGGGTTGAGACGCGCCTTCAGCGACTGGCGATAGGCGGCCATGTCGGCAATCGGCTTCTGCGCGACGCCGCTGTCCATCGCCGCCTGCGCGACGGCGGAGGGCACGACCTCCATCAGCCGCGGGTCGAACGGCGCGGGGATGATATAGTCAGGGCCGAAGCTGTGCTGGGTACCATAGGCTTTGGCGACTTCCTCGGGCACCTGTTCGCGCGCCAGATAGGCGATGGCGTGGGCGGCGGCGACCTTCATCGCTTCGTTGATCGTGGTCGCCCGCACGTCGAGCGCGCCGCGGAAGATGAAGGGGAAGCCTAGGACATTGTTGACCTGGTTGGGATAGTCGGACCGCCCGGTGGCGACGATCGCGTCGGGACGCACGGCCTTGGCGTCGGGCGGCAGGATTTCCGGGTCTGGATTGGCCATGGCGAAGATGATCGGCCGGGGGGCCATGTCCTTGACCATGTCGGGCGTCACCGCGCCCTTGACCGAAAGGCCAAGGAACACATCCGCGCCCTTCATCGCTTCCTTCAAAGTCCGCGCATCGGTCCGCACCGCATGGGCGGACTTCCATTGGTTCATGCCTTCGGTGCGGCCCTGGTAGATCACACCCTTACTGTCGCACATGATGACATTGTCGGACGGGACGCCAATCGCCTTGATCAGTTCGGTGCAGGCGATGGAGGCCGCCCCCGCGCCGTTCACCACGACCTTCATATCCTTGAAGTCGCGGCCCGTGACCAGCGCCGCATTGATGACGCCCGCCGCCGCGATGATCGCGGTGCCATGCTGGTCGTCATGAAAGACCGGAATGTTCATCCGCTCTTTGAGTGTCTGTTCGATGATGAAACATTCTGGCGCCTTGATATCCTCAAGGTTGATGCCGCCAAAGGTCGGCTCCATCAGTTCCACCGCGTCGATGAAGCGGTCGACATCTTCGGTCTTCAGCTCGATGTCGATCGAATCGACGTCAGCGAAACGCTTGAAGAGGACCGCCTTCCCCTCCATCACCGGCTTGGATGCCAGCGCGCCCAGATTGCCCAGGCCCAATATGGCCGTGCCGTTGGTGATGACTGCAACCAGATTGCCCTTGGCGGTATAGTCATAGGCGGTCGCGGGATCCGCCGCGATGGCCAGCACCGGCACCGCGACGCCGGGCGAATAAGCGAGGCTGAGGTCGCGCTGGGTCGCCATCGGCTTGGACGCGATAATCTCTATCTTGCCGGGGCGGCCGGTCGAATGGAAGAACAGCGCCTCGCGCTCGGAAAAATCCACGTTCGACTTATCGGCCATTATGCACGCGCCTCCTCTACAGTTCGCTCGGCCCTAGCGGCGACGGGCCTTTGTGGGCAAGTGCGAGAAGACGCTTTTTCGTTGCTCTTCCATGACGGGTCGCTTCCCGCTATCCGACTGGGCGATGTCCAGCACCGCAGCCCCTTCCGCCCAGCCCACCGCCTCTCCTGCTGGGCCAACACCCATGATGGCGCAATATCTGACGCTGAAAGCCGATGCGCAGGACTGCCTGCTCTTCTACCGCATGGGCGATTTCTTCGAACTGTTCTTCGATGACGCCAAGGCGGCCGCCGCGACACTGGACATAGCGCTGACCAGCCGGGGCGAGCATGGTGGCGCGCCGATCCCGATGTGCGGCGTGCCGGTACACAGCGCGGAGGGCTATCTGGCACGGCTGATCAAGGCCGGGCACCGGGTCGCCATTGCCGAGCAGACGGAGACGCCCGCACAGGCCAAGGCGCGGGGCGGCAAGACGCTCGTAGCGCGGGCGATCGTGCGCTACGTCACGGCGGGCACGCTGACCGAGGAAACGCTGCTCGACGCGCGCCAGGACAATATGCTGGTGGCGCTGGCGCAGATCGGTGGCGATGCGGGTGGCGAGATTGGCCTCGCCGCCGCTGATATTTCGACGGGGCGATTCGAAACGACAGTCTGCGCGCGCGGCGACCTCCCTGCCGAACTGGCGCGGTTGCGACCGAGTGAAACGGTGGTGGCCGAAGGTGCGATTTTCGACTTGCCCGAGACGCATGGGTTCGACCGGGCGGCTTTTTCCAGCGCGCGGGCGGAAGAAACACTGAAACGGCTGTTCGGCGTGGCGACGCTGGACGGGTTCGGGCAGTTCGGACGGGCCGAACTGGCGGCGATGGGCGGGCTGCTGAGCTATCTGGACCATGCTGGCAAGGGACGTCTGCCTTTCCTTGCGCCGCCGGTACAGCGACCCGGCGGGAGCCATGTCGCGATCGACGCGGCAACGCGCGAAAGCCTGGAGATCGTCGCCACGGCGAACGGCGCACGGACCGGGAGCCTGCTGGGGGCGGTCGACCGGACGGTGACAGGCGCGGGCGCGCGGTTGCTGGCGCAGGATCTGTCGGCGCCGCTGATGGATATGAGCGTAATCGATGCGCGGCTGGGTCTGGTGCAGCTATTCCATGACGATGGCACCTTACGCGACCAGTTGCGCAGCGCCTTGCGGGCGCTGCCGGACATTGGTCGGGCGTTGGGACGGATCGCGGTGGGGCGCGGCTCCCCGCGCGATCTGGGGCAGTTGCGCGATGGATTGAACGAGGCGCGACTGTTGCGTGAGCGACTGGGACGGATGACGGACCAGCCGACGCTGCTGGCGGCGTTGCTGCCCGCGCTGGACGGGCATGGCGAACTGGTCGATGCGCTGGCGCGGGCGCTGGTGCCCAGCCCGCCGACCGAGACGGCCAGTGGCGGCTATATCGCCGATGGCTATGACGCGGCGCTGGACGAGTTGCGGCGGCTGTCGGGCGACGGGCGGCGGGCCATCGCGGCGCTGGAGAGCCACTATCGCGAGCAGACCGGGATTTCCTCGCTCAAGATCCGGCATAATGGCGTGCTGGGCTATCATGTCGAGGTGCCCGCACGCGCCGCCGATCCGCTGATGAAGGATGAGAGCGGCTTTACCCATCGCCAGACGCTGGCCGGGGTAGTGCGTTTCAATTCGGTGGACCTGCATGAGCAGGCCAGCCGGGTGGCGCAGGCGGGCGCGCACGCATTGGTGGCCGAAGCCGCGCACCTCGAAGACCTGATCGCCGCCGTGCTGGCGCGCAAGGACGCGATTGCGCGGGCAGCCGAGGCGCTGGCGCGGCTGGATGTGGGCGCGGCGCTGGCGGAGCGCGCGGCGGAGGGCGGCTGGGCGCGGCCGCATTTCGTGGCGGGCGACGGGCCATGCCTCGACATTATCGGCGGGCGGCATCCGGTGGTCGAGGATGCGTTGCGCAAGCAGGGCCATCCCTTTGTCGCCAATGACTGCCGCCTTGGCCCCGATGACCGGCTGTGGCTGGTCACAGGCCCGAACATGGGCGGTAAATCGACCTTCCTGCGGCAAAATGCGCTGGTGGTCGTGCTGGCGCAGGCGGGTGGGTTCGTCCCCGCGCAAAGCGCCACGCTGACGCTGGTGGACCGATTGTTCAGCCGGGTGGGCGCGTCGGACAATCTCGCGCGCGGGCGATCGACCTTCATGGTCGAGATGGTGGAGACCGCCGCGATTCTTTCGCAGGCCACGGAACGCAGTTTCGTCATATTGGACGAAGTGGGGCGTGGTACATCGACGTATGACGGGCTGGCGCTCGCCTGGGCGGTGGTAGAGGCGGTGCATGAGATCAATCGCTGCCGTTGCCTGTTCGCGACCCATTATCATGAGCTGACCCGGCTGTCGGAAAGCCTGGACGCGCTGTCGCTCCACAATGTCCGGGCGCGGGAGTGGAAGGGCGACCTTGTGCTGTTGCACGAGGTCGCCGAAGGCCCGGCGGATCGCAGCTATGGTCTGGCCGTGGCGCGGCTGGCGGGGTTGCCCGCCGCTGTGCTGAAGCGCGCGAAGGATGTGCTGACGCGATTGGAGGCGGGCAAGGCAAAGACCGGCGGAATCGCCGCGGGACTGGACGACCTGCCGCTGTTCGCCGCCGCCGCCGCGCATGAAGAGGAGCAGATCGACGCCCTGCGCGAGGCGCTGGCCGGGATCGACGCCGATGCGCTGTCCCCGCGTGAGGCGCTGGAACAACTATATCGTCTTAAACAACTGGCCGCAGACGGTGGGAAACACTAGATCATGTCCGTGGTTATACAATTTCCTGCCCTCGGCAGTCGCCGCGCCATCATCGACCGGCGCGCGGTATCCGACCAGATCAACGCCATCGCCGCCG
Organism: Sphingobium aromaticiconvertens; assembly: GCF_037154075.1. Taxonomy (NCBI): domain Bacteria; kingdom Pseudomonadati; phylum Pseudomonadota; class Alphaproteobacteria; order Sphingomonadales; family Sphingobiaceae; genus Sphingobium; species Sphingobium aromaticiconvertens. The sequence continues at coordinate 526,886 of NZ_JBANRJ010000001.1, read as the reverse complement.
CGCATGAGGGCGATACCGCCGCGCTGCGCGGTGGGATCGTGCGTGAACTGAAGGCCGCGCTGGACGAAGGCCGCAAGGAGGTTGAGCGGCGGCTGGAGGCAAAACCGACGCGCGGGCGCGAGACGGTGACGGCCTTTGCCTTCCTGGTCGACCAGATATTGCGACTGCTCTACGATGCGACGACGCATCATCTCTATCCTTCCAGCAATCGCAGCACTGGCGAGCGGGTCGCGCTGATCGCGGTCGGCGGCTATGGCCGGGGTGAGATGGCGCCGCACAGCGATGTCGACATCGGCTTCATCACCCCGTGGAAGCCTACCGGCTGGACCGAGCAGGTCATCGAATCCATGCTCTATTCGCTGTGGGATCTGGGGCTGAAGGTCGGTCACTCCAGCCGATCGATCGACGAGACGATGCGAATGGCCAAGGCCGACCTGACCGTTCGCACCGCCCTGCTCGAAGCGCGCTATGTCTGGGGCGACCGGGCGCTGTACGAGGAAACCGCTACCCGGTTCGACAATGAGATCCAGCGCGACAATGCCCGCGCCTTCGTCACCGAAAAGCTGGCCGAGCGCGAAGCGCGGCACAAGCGGATGGGCGACAGCCGTTACGTCGTCGAACCCAATGTGAAGGAAGGCAAGGGCGGCCTGCGCGATCTGCACACGCTGTTCTGGATCGGCAAGTTCGTCCATCGGGTGCGGTCGGTGGCCGAACTGGTCGATGCGGGCCTGTTGACGCAGGACGAGCTGCGCCAGTTCCAGAAGGCGGAGGATTTCCTGTGGGCCGTCCGCTGCCACCTGCACGCCATCACCGGGCGGATGGAAGACCGGCTGACCTTCGACCTGCAACTGGAGATCGCGACGCGGATGCGCTTTACCGGACGGCATGACCGGTCGGGCGTGGAGCGCTTCATGCGCTATTATTTCCTGAACGCGAAGACCGTGGGCGATCTGACGGCGGTGTTTCTGGCGCATCTGGACGACCAGATGGCGGCGAAGGGGCGGCGCTATGTCCCGGCCTTTTTCCGGCGGCCCAAAAAGCTGGACGGTTTCGTGCTCGATCGCGGGCGGCTGGCCCTGCCGGAGGATGATTTCTTCCGCGTCGATCCGGTGCGGATGCTGGAGATTTTCGCGCTGGCCGACAAACATGGCCTGCAAATCCATCCCAGCGCGATGCGGGCGGCGACGCGCGACGCGGCGCTGATCAGCGCGAAGGTGCGCAAGGATACCCGCGCCAATGCCGCCTTCATGGAGGTGCTGACATCCCCGCGTGATCCCGAAACAGTACTCCGCTGGATGAATGAAAGCGGCGTGTTCGGCCGGTTCGTGCCCGATTTCCGCCGCGTCGTCGCGCAGATGCAGTTCGACATGTACCATCACTATACGGTGGATGAACATACGATCCGCGCCGTCGGCCTGCTGGCGCAGATCGAAAAGGGCGAGCTGCGCGAGGACCATCCGCTGGCGGCTGAACTGATGGGCAAGCTGATCTCTCGCCGAGTCCTGTATGTCGCCGTATTGCTGCACGATATCGCGAAGGGACGTGGCGGCGACCATAGCGTGCTGGGCGCGGAGATCGCGCTGTCGCTATGCCCGCGGTTGGGACTAACCGCGGCGGAGACCGAGACGGTGTCCTGGCTGGTCCGCTATCATCTGCTGATGTCGGCCACCGCCTTCAAGCGCGACCTGGCCGATTACAAGACCATCCTGGATTTCGTCGAAGTCGTGCAAAGCCCGGAACGGCTGCGCCTGCTGCTGTGCCTGACCGTCGTGGACATTCGCGCGGTTGGGCCGGGTGTGTGGAACAGCTGGAAGCGACAATTGCTGGGCGACCTCTACGAAGCGGCCGAGGAAGTGCTGCGGCTGGGCCACAAGCAGAAGGGCCGGACCGAGCGCGTCGTGGCCAAGCAGGCGGCGCTGCAACAGGCGATGGGCCTGTCCGACGATGTGTTCGCAGGCCTGAAGAAGCGACTGCCCGAATCCTACTGGATCGCCGAGCCAGAGGACATATTGTTCCACAACGCCAACCACATATTGCAAGCCGGCGACGCACAATTGTCGATCGCCGCGCAATATTATCCGCAGCGCGGCGCGACGCTGGTGACGGTCTATGCCGCCGACCATCCGGGCCTCTTCTATCGCGTCGCGGGCGCGATACACCTGGCCGGCGGCAACATCATCGACGCGCGCATCCACACGACGCGCGATGGCGTGGCGATCGATAATTTCCTGGTGCAGGACCCGCTGGGCGGCGCCTTCCACAGCCCCGAGCAGTTGAAGCGGATCAGCAATGCGATCGAGGATTCGCTGGCGAACCGCCATCGCCTGATTACCAAGCTGGAGGCGCGCCCCCTGCCCCGCACGCGGGCCGAGGCGTTCCACATCGTTCCCAATGTGCTGATCGACAACAAGGCATCGAACCGCTTCACGGTGGTCGAGGTAAATGCACGGGATCGGCCGGCGCTGCTATTCGCGCTGGCGAACGCCCTGTTCCAGTCAAAGGTGACAGTGCACAGCGCGCATGTCGCTACCTATGGCGAGCGCGCGGTCGATACATTCTACGTCACCGACCTGCTGGGCGGGAAGGTGGAAGGGAAGGGGCGACTCCAAACGCTGGAGCGGCGCTTGCTGGTGGCCGCAGGCGGAGAACCGGATGATGCGGCGGCAAAGGCGTTGCAGACGGCTTAAACTATGGACCCCAACTGTTCTGGTTTGATACAGGATTTGCTATGACCGTTTTATACTATGCAAATCATTTAGTTCGCGCCAAATAGAAACAGCGACCCGAAGTTCTTGGCTTTTAGCCAGAGATAGAACTACGCATTATAATACCCGGCCCTCTCGCCAGAGGGTCGGGTTTTTTGTTGCATCTCTACTTATCTGATTGGCAATAATTTCCGCATAACGGAATATTGTTTCAAATTCCAACTTCAGCTCTCTGTGCAATATTGCTATGCCTAGCGGATCACCATCACATCGCCCGACTGTAGTTGAGGCAACAGGTGCAGCATGTCTTCTCGGGCGATGGCCACGCACCCTTCGGTGGGTTTGGCGTCGATCCAGAGGTGGAAGAAGATGGCGCTGCCTGCGCTGGGGACTGGGGGAGCGTCATTGTGGCCGAGGATGACAATGATGTCGTAGAGCGCGTCGTCGCGCTGAAGGTTTTCGGCGGAATGCGCGCGCGGCAGGTGAACCGGGCGGTTATAGGCCGGGTCGGCCGGGGCATCGGACCAGCCATCATCTGGGCGGATCCAGCGCCATGGCAGGCTTAGCGTCGGCAGTGCAACGCGGTCCGGGCGGAGCAGGGCAGCGCGGATCGGCCATGTGCCTGTAGGGGTGCAGCCGTCGCCTTCGCGCTTGGCATCTGCGGGACAGGCGCCGCTGCGGCCAATCACACAGGGGATGTCGAGATCGCCGAAGCGCAACCGCCTTGCGGCGGTGTCGACCTCGATCAGGCTCATAGCTGGTGGCCGGTGCGGTCACGCTTGGTGGCGAGATATTTCTCATTGTGCGGATTGGTGGGGAGGATGATGGGCAGGCGCTCCGCCACACGGATGCCCGCATCTTCGAGGCCAGCCACCTTCTGCGGATTGTTGGTGAGCAGGCGAACGCTGCCCACACCCAGCAGGTCGAGCATCCGCGCCGCGACCGAAAAGTCGCGCGCGTCGATGGCGAAGCCCAGCCGGACATTGGCGTCCACCGTGTCATAACCCTGATCCTGCAACGCATAGGCGCGCAGTTTGTTGACGAGGCCGATACCGCGTCCTTCCTGCCGCAGATACAGGAGGATGCCCCAGGGCGCGTCGGCGATCTGGTGCAGCGCCTCATGCAGTTGCGGGCCACAGTCGCATTTGAGGCTGCCCAGCACGTCGCCGGTCAGGCATTCGCTGTGCAGCCGCACCACGGGCGGCGAGGCGTCGCGGTGGCCGATGACCAGCGCGATATGTTCGCGCGGTTCGTCGGGGCTGCGGAAGGCGATGATCTCCGCCTCCTCACTGGCCGAAACGGGCAGGCGCGCACGGGTGGCGATGGCAAGATGGGCGGCATCGTCATAGGCGGTGATGGCATCGGCGGTGACGGTGAGTTCGCTGGCGCCCTCCCCCTCTGCCACGAAATAGGCAGGCAGGATGCCCGCGAGCCGCGCGAGCCGCAGCGCGGCGCTGGCGGCCTGCGGCGCCACGAGGGTCCGCGCGGCGAACGGTCCCTTGAGCGGTGAGGCAAGGTCGCGAACCGGATCGGCGATGGCCATGGCGACGTCGCGGTCGATCCAGGGGGTGCGGGCGACGAGCACGGGACGATCGGGATTGGCGGCGGCGAGTTGGTTGGTCAGCTTCAGCGTTTCGGCGCGTGCTGCGGAGACGAGGATGTCGGCGTGGCCATCCGCATCGAAATCGGCGAGTGTCACCATGTCCGCCCCCTCGATCGCCATGATCCGCAGCGCGCCATCTTCGGCAGCGACCGTCACCGGCCAGCCCCGGCGCAGCGCGTCGATGGCGCGGGCGGCGGCGCGCGGAGAATCGGCCCCAGAGTGGCGCACCGTCATGCGAAGACGAAATCCGTGATGATCGGGATATGGTCGCTGGGCTTGAGCCAGCTCCGCGCCGGTTCGACCACGCGATGCGCAACCGCCTGTTTCGCGACGTCGGCGCTCATCCACATATGGTCGAGGCGGCGTCCCCGATCGGAAGCGGCCCAGTCGGTCGCGCGATAGCTCCACCAGGTGTAGAGGCGCTGCGGCGCCGGATAGAAGTGACGACCGATATCAACCCAGTTGTTCGACGCCCGAAGACGGGCGAGGATCTCGCACTCGATCGGGGTGTGGCTGACGACGTTGAGTAGTTGTTTGTGACTCCACACATCGCATTCCAGCGGGGCGATGTTGAAATCGCCGGTGAGAATGGTGGGTTTGTCCGACAGCCCGCCCGACCACTCGATCATGCGTTCGAGGAAGTCGATCTTCTGCCCAAATTTCGGATTGACCGCCCGGTCGGGAATATCGCCACCTGCGGGCACATAGACATTTTCGATCCGCACGCCGTTGTCGAGGCGCACGCCGACATGGCGCGCCTCGCCATTGGCCTGCCAATCGAAACGGTCATCCGCATGGATCGGTACTCTGGACATGATCGCAACACCGTGGTGCATCCGCTGGCCGTTCAACACCTGATGGACATAGCCGAGGCGCTTGAACATCTCCGTCGGGTAGGTCTCGTTCACCACCTTGGTTTCCTGGAGGCACAATATGTCGGGCGCTTCCTCGCGCAGGAACTTCTCGACGATGTCGATCCGGGCGCGGACGCTGTTGATATTCCAGGAGGCGATGGAGAGAGTCTGGGGTTTGGAGAAGGTCTGGGGCATGGGTCAGGCACTAGGATGCAAAGGCGGGGCATGCAAGGGACAGCGGACACGAAAAACCCCCGCTCCGGGGGCGTGGAACGGGGGTCTCGATCGCGCCCTTGAAGCGCTTCGCGGTTGAGGGACTATCCGAGTAACAGGGGGGAAATCCCGGTCATCGCCTCAGCCGTTGATGATCTTTTAGGGGTCGGCATATGAGCGGCAGATGAACGGAAGCGTTAAGTTTGCCGCCCGTCGCGCGCCCGGCTCGCCTTACCCGCCGCCAGGCCGTCCCTTTGGTCGCGGATCGGTCCAGCGGAAGGCCGAATCGGGGACGGGTACGCCGTAGCGCTGATTCGAAAGCCGTACAGCCGTGCGGTTATTCTGCGAATCGAGTGCAACCCAGCCATAGAGCTGCAGGCCTGCAGGCGCGCTGGCGTTGCGTTGGAAGATCATGGTGATCGTGCCGAATTCCGGCCGCTTGGGATCGCGCGCTTCGACCGAAAGAACATTAGGATCGCCAGTCTGGACGACCTTGCCGAACTTCGACAGGTCCTTGGACGGATCGAGCAGCGCGCCCAGTGGCGAGCTGCCGATCGGCCAGCGCTGCACCTGCCGCACTTCATAATCGATCATGGTCAGCGCCTTGCCATCACCGACGATCAGCAAAGGTACGCCCTTTTGATACTGGAATCGGATCTTGCCGGGCGATCGCATCTGAATGGTGCCGGTCAGCACCTGGCCGTTACGATCGGTCTGGGCGAAATCGGCGGTCATCGATGTGACGGCGCGGATATAGGCGTTGACCTGCGACAGGTCCGACTGACCCTGCTGTGCGACCGCGCCTGTGGCGACGAACGCGACGGGAACGGCAAGGATCAGGGCAATGGGGGTCAGGGCGATGGGCGCCAGGATGCGCTTCATGCGATCATTTCTCCGGTCTGTTGGAGGATAGGATATGGAGGATCGGGGTTGAACCCGTTGTGAACCCGGCCGTTCCGTGATGTTCAGGCTGGCGAGGAAATGTTGCAGGGAAAGCATCGCAGTGCAAAGGCCTCTCATGACCAACCCTGTCGGGGATAGCGGTCAGGGACTAGCCCTATGGGGGAGAGCCTGCGCCGGCGTAAGCGCAGGCTCCATCCCCCATGCTCCCGCCTCGCCATGCCGGTTTTCCCGGCGGCACCGCTCCAATTTATGTTATCGGCGCGGCAGCAGCAAGCGATCCATAGACCGAGTCTGCGCCAAAAAAAAGGGCTGATCCGAAGACCAGCCCGAAAAGTTTTAGGAGAGGATGCCTGAAAGGCACAACCCTCTTCGCTGACCCGGCTTCATTTCGCAAATGCGAAAAGGATCGTTACGGTTGCAAAATATGCACTTACACCATGAAAGACAGGTTTCCGTAACGTCAACACTGGTTTCGATTCCCTTCGCATCGCCATAGCGAAGCAAATTAAAGCGGATTTCCGCCTTCATCGCGCAGCACTTCCCGACGACCGACATGATTCGGGGCGCCGACAAGTCCCTCCTCCTCCATCCGTTCGATCAAGCGCGCCGCGCTGTTATAGCCGACGCGCAACTGGCGCTGGAGCCAGCTTGTCGAGGCTTTCTGATTCTCGAACACCAGCTGACAGGCTTTGCGATAGAGGTTGGCGTCCGGGCTGTCGTCGCCCAGGTCCACGCCGTCGAGGGCGAAGCTGCCCTCCTCCGGTTCTTCGGTAACGGCGGAGATATAGTCGGGCGTCCCCTGCGCGCGCCAATGATCGGCAACGGCACGCACTTCGTCATCCGAAACGAAGGGACCATGGACGCGGGTCAGCGCCTTGCCGCCTGCCATATAGAGCATGTCGCCCTTGCCCAGCAGCTGTTCGGCGCCCTGTTCCCCCAATATGGTGCGACTGTCGATCTTTGACGTAACGGAGAAGCTGATTCGCGTCGGCAGATTTGCCTTGATAACGCCGGTGATGACGTCGACCGACGGACGCTGAGTGGCAAGGATGAGGTGGATGCCCGCCGCGCGCGCCTTCTGCGCCAGACGCTGGATCAGGAATTCGACCTCCTTGCCCGCGGTCATCATTAGGTCGGCCAGTTCGTCGACCACCACCACGATCTGCGGCAAGGGCTGGAAATCGAGCTGCTCCTCCTCATAGATCGGCTTGCCATTTTCGGGATCATAGCCAGTCTGGACGCGGCGACCCAGCGGCTTGCCCTTCACCTTCGCGGCGCGAACTTTCTCATTATAATTGGCAAGGTTGCGGACAGAGATGGACGCCATCATGCGATAGCGATCCTCCATCTGTTCGACCGCCCATTTGAGCGCGCGAATCGCCTTGGCCGGTTCCGTCACCACCGGCGAGAGCAAATGCGGAATATCGTCATAGGTGCTGAGTTCCAGCATCTTGGGATCGATCATGATCAGACGCAGCTGGTCCGGCGTCATGCGGTACAGCAGCGAGAGGATCATGGCGTTGAGGCCGACCGACTTACCCGACCCGGTGGTGCCCGCGATCAGCAAATGCGGCATCGGCGCAAGATCGGCGATGATCGGCTCGCCCGAGATATTTTTGCCCAGGATGATCGGCAGCGCGCCATCCTGCGCGAATTGTTCGCTGGTGATCATCTCGCGAAAGCCCACGGATTCGCGATTGGCGTTGGGCAGTTCGATACCGATGACCGTGCGGCCAGGGATGGTCGCGACGCGCGCCGAAAGCGCGGACATATTGCGGGCAATATCGTCGGCCAGCGCAATGACACGACTGGCCTTGATACCCGGCGCAGGGTCCAGTTCGTACATGGTGACGACCGGACCGGGCCGCACCTCGATGATGTTGCCCTTCACATGGAAGTCGTCGAGTACCGATTCGAGCAGGCGGGCGTTGCGCTCCAGCCCCGCCTTGTCGATCTTCCCGCCCTGCGACGGGGGCGTTGGGGCCAGCAGATCAGGCGAAGGCAGCGAACTATGGCCGAACAGGTCATCCTGCGACACAGGCGCCATCGGCCGCTGGCTGGGCGGGGGCTTGGGCGCCTGGATCGTGATCGGCGGCTTTGGTTCGTTCGACACTGTTTTGCGCGGGGTGGCGGCACCATCCCGCGCAGGGCGTGGCTCGTCATCCTCCTCGTCATCCTGCGCCGTTCCTCCAGCAAAGGCGAAGGTCGGGCGCGGCAGGCTGAGGCGCGGAAGCGTGGGACGCTTGAGGTGTAGCAGCGGTTTTTCGAGGGCGAGGCTGCGATACCAGATGAAGAAGCCGGTGATCAGCGTCACGAGGATGAGGATGCCACTGATCCAACTGCGTGCGCCCAGCGGCGCGGCGGCGGTCAGGCTCAATATGCCCCGCGCGGTGGCAAGGCCGATCATCCCGCCCCAGCCCGAGGGCAGGCCGACCAGCGGATCGGGCTGGAACAGCGAGAGGGCAATGCCGAGCAGGATGATGCCGAACAGGCATTTGCCCACCTGTCCTTTCCACCCGCTCATGTCCTGATCCCCCCACAGCCGGCGCGCGGTGATAGCCATAAGCGGCAGGACCAGCGCGACGGGCACACCGAACAGCAGCAGCAGGAAATCTGCGATCCAGGCGCCGGGCGACTGCATCACATTTTGCACATGATCGCCCGCGACGGTCATGATCGACGGGTCGCTGGGCGTATAGCTCAAGAGCGCAAGCGCCAGAAACAGAGTGGCCAGAAACAGCGCGATCGCGCCGATCAGTGCTCCGCTGCGGATCAGGCTGCGTTTGAGCATTCCGCGCCATTCCGGCGTGCGTTTAACGGTGCGGCCGACGGCCATGACCTTCTTGTCCCCCAAATGTTCCGTTCTGGCACAATGCGCCGAGGGGGGAGTCGGCGTCAAGAGTCCGGCGACGAACCGTCGGCGAGTGCCATCAGGGCTGCGCCATCCAGACGCTGGACGGTCCATTCATCCATTGGCTTGGCGCCGATCGCGCGATAGACGGCGATGGCCGGTTCGTTCCAATCGAGTACCGCCCATTCGAGGCGGGCACAGTCACGGTCCAGCGCCAGTTTTGCGAGTTGGCGCAGCAGCGCCTTGCCCGCCCCCGCCCCGCGCGCTTGCGGAAGGACGAAGAGGTCTTCGAGATAGAGGCCGGGCCGCCCTTCGAAAGTCGAGAAATTGTGGAAGAAGAGTGCGAAACCGATGGAGGCGCCATCCGCTTCCGCAATCAGCACCTCTGCCATGGGGCGGGGGCCGAAGAGATAGCGGGCAAGGGTTTCGCGGTCGGCCTTCACCTCGTGCGCCAGCCGTTCATAGTCGGCGAGCGCACGGATGAACGTATGAATCGTGTCGATATCAGTCGGGTCGGCGGGGCGAATGGTGACAGGCATGGGGGGCTTTCAGGTCAGGCCGGGTTCGATATGGGGCGGCGGATCATTGGGCAGCGAACTGACGGGTCTGGCACGCGCGGCGATCAGGCAGGCCGCCACGATCAGCGCCGCGCCCGCGACCGTCGTGACCGCCAGCCTCTCGCCAAAGACCAGCCAGCCGATGATCGCGGCCCAGACGAAGGCGCTATATTCGACCGGTATGAGCCGCTGCGCCTCTGCCCGCGCATAGGCCCAGGCGAGCGCAGCGAGCGAAGTGAAAGCGAGGGCTGCGGCCAGCGCGACCAAAGGCAGCGCACCGGGCGGCGGCAGGATGGCGAGAAAGGGCGCAGCAAGGGCGAAGATGCCGAGCATCACCAGATGCTGGAAGAAGGCGACCTCCACAGGCGACGCGACCTGCGCCTGCTGCCGCTGGAGGATGAGGTTCCAGGCGAAGAGGACAGCGGACAGCAGCACCGCCCCTGCCCCGGCGAGCGCGTCGGCATCATAGGTTCCGCGCATCCGGCCCGACAGGATGACCGCGACCCCAACGAGGCCCAGCAGGGAGGCGAAAATCGCGGCGCGGCCTACCTTCTCCTTGAGCAGCAATGCCGCGAGATAGAGGGCGATGAGCGGGGCGATGAAGGACAGCGCAATCGTTTCGGCCAGCGGCAGGCGAACCAGCGCCCAGAAAAAGGCGAACGCCATGAAGGCGACCACCGTGCCGCGCAGCAGATGAAGGCGCAGGACCACAGCGGTCGGCCAGTGCTGGCGCAGAACGAGCATCAGGACGAGACCCAGCAACGTGCCCGCCACCGCGCGCCAAAGCAGCGCGTTATAGACGCCGATCGAGAGGCTCAGCCCCTTCATCGCGGCGTCCATCACGGAAAAAAGCGCAACGCCCGCACAGCAGACGGCAAAAGGGATGACGGTGGAACGAGATGTCATTGGTCAGGCGATCCATGCATCCCGAAGAAAGGCGTGTCGATCAATTACTTCCATCGGAGGTGGGCGGATCCGAGAGGAAGGCGATCTTGCCGTAACCCCCGCCGTTGCACGGTGTAAATCAGTCCACCGATGCAGCGATAGGGAACGACCGAACTGCCAATGATATACACTTTGGCTTTTGGGTTTTTGTTGGGCGGAAAGACTGCCTCGATCGCCGCTTCGTCCGTTGGAGCGAACGACTTGCCATCGACCGTTACAATGCAGCGATTGCCTTCCTGAACGTCAAGACGAACGAGACGCGTCGCCGTGCCCTCATCCGCACTGGCGCAACTACCAGCAACGACAATCGGGGAAAGGCAAAACAACAGGGGCCGCACCGGCCCCTACTCCGCCGCCTGCGCCGTTCCCGCGTCGGTCATCTCTGCCTCCGCCTTCGCCGCTTCGATCTCGGCGGCCTTGGCTTCAACCAGGCGGATGATGTGTTCCACCATACCTTCGTCCTGAATGGTGTGGTCGGTGATGCCGGAGAGATAGACCATATGCTTGCCCGCGCCGCCGCCGGTCAGGCCGATGTCGGTTTCGCGGGCTTCGCCGGGGCCATTGACGACGCAGCCAAGGACAGAGAGCGAGAGCGGCGTGTTGATATGCTGGAGCCGTTCCTCCAGCGCCTGCACGGTGCGGATGACATCGAAGCCCTGCCGCGCGCAACTGGGGCAGGAGATGACCTTCACCCCGCGCGTGCGGATGCCCAGCGACTTCAATATCTCGTAGCCGACGCGCACTTCCTCTTCCGGTTCGGCCGAAAGGGACACGCGGATCGTGTCGCCGATCCCGGCCCAAAGCAGATTGCCGATGCCGATCGCGCTCTTCACCGTACCGCCGATCAGGCCGCCCGCTTCGGTAATGCCAAGGTGCAATGGGCAATCCACCGCTTCGGCCAATTGCATATAGGCCGCGACCGCGAGGAACACGTCGCTGGCCTTCACCGCGACCTTATAGTCGTGGAAATCCAGGTCCTGGAGCAGCTTGATATGGTCGAGCGCGCTTTCGACCAGCGCCTCCGGGCACGGCTCGCCATATTTTTCGAGCAGGTCTTTTTCGAGGGAGCCGCCATTCACGCCGATGCGGATGGCGCAGCCATTGGACTTGGCCGCATCGACCACTTCCTTGACCCGCGCGGCGCTGCCGATGTTGCCGGGGTTGATCCGCAGGCAGGCCGCACCCGCGTCCGCCGCTTCCAGCGCTCGCTTATAGTGAAAATGAATGTCGGCGACGATCGGCACACGGGCGGCGCGGACGATCTGCCTGAGCGCGGCGGTCGATTCGACGTCGGGGCAGGAGACGCGGATAATGTCCACGCCTGCCTCCTCGCAGCGGCGGATCTGGTCGATCGTTGCGCGGGCGTCTGACGTGGGCGTGTTGGTCATCGTCTGCACGGTGACGGGCGCGCCGCCGCCGACCGGGACATTGCCGACCATGATCTGGCGGCAGTCGCGACGCGCAATATCGCGCCATGGACGAAGGCCGGGATTATGGTCGGACATAGAAAAGGGGCTCCATCTGCATGAAGCCCCTATAGTCGCATATGGTGACGGTTAGAAGCGGGCAGTCAGGGATGCCGCAACCTGATCCGCATTGCCGATCGTGGTCGCGCGGGTGGTGGCGGTGATCGCCGCCGGGGTGCCCCCATAATAGACGTCCGGACGGATGATATTCGCCTTTTCCACGAAGGTGTGGGCGTAGGACAGGTTGAGTGCGAAAGCAGGTGAGATATTATAGGTCGCCCCCGCCGTCAGCCAGGCGCGGTCGCCATCGGGCACGCGCGTGGTCAGGAACTGCGGATTGGTGGGCGTGCGATCGAACATCGTGCCCGCGCGCAGGGTCAGCGTCTCGTTGAGGTCATATTCGCCGCCGACGCCTACGCTGAATGTGTCACGATAGTGGAGTTCCTTGACCGATGTGGCGGCGCCGACGGGCTGGATAGTGATATTCCTGAACACCGACCAGTTATACCAGCGCGCCGTGATCATCGCGCGCAGACTGGGGGTCAACTTGTGCGTCATGCTGGCGGTGACGATATCGGGCAATTCGAGTGGCGCGCTGGCGTCCAGCGTCGCATTGCCGCCCGCGAGCGGCCCCAGCAGGCCGGAAACGGCATAGCTGCCCTTCAGACCATGTTTCATGCGCGATCGATAATGGAGACCGAAATTGGTGTCGCCAGTAGTATAGAAAACGCCCGCATTCCATCCAACCGACCAGTCGTCACCCTTCACCTTTACCATGCCATCGGCCAGTAGCGGCGACACATTGGGCAGCGCGTTGATCAGCGTCACTTTGATATATTGCACATCGACGCCGCCACCGATCGACAGGCTGTCGGACAGTTTATAGGCTGCCGAGGGCTGGATATTGTAGGTTTTCAGGTCGGTATAGGTTGAATCATAGCGGCCGAAATAGCCGTCATCATATTCCAGCTTCAGACCGAAGGGCGCGTTGACGCCAATGCCGACCCACAGGCGATCGCTGACCTGGCCGGTTGCGTAAAAGCTGGGGATCGGGATCACCTTTTCAAACGCATTGCCACCCGAACCGCCATTGATCGCGACTGGCGTCGGAACGCCGGGAATCGTGCGGGTGGAGCCGCGATTGACCTGCTTCGCACTGGCCATCAGGGCGATGCCGCCAACCGACGTCTGGATACCGGGAAGCTGGGTCATCGCCGCCGGATTGAAATAGATGGTGGAGGGATCGTCCGCCGCCGCCGCGCCGCCCGACAGCGCGCGCCCGGTTTCCTTGGGCGACTGTTCCTGAAGATAAAAGCCACCGGCCAGCGCCGGCATCGGCAAAGCGGCCGCACCCGCGACCAATATCGCAGACATCATGGTGGTACGCGTAGGCGACATAGTCATTCCTTCTCCAAACAACCCAGACTTTAGGCAGTGCGGGAACCCCAGCGAGCGCCTGTCTTCACACCGCCCACTAGCGATTTGATGGTTAATATCCAGAAAAGCGGGCGCGATTTGTCGCATTTCCGCGGTTTGATGCCGATACGCAACAGGTTCCGCTACGGCAACGGCGGGGTGCCTCCGTATCGCTATGGGCTATCACCGGACGGTTCCTTTGCTAAAGGAGACATCCCTCAACATCGGACCCAAAACCGCCATGTCTTCCGATTCTCCCGTGCCCCCCTCCTCCGGTCCCTGGACGCTGCTGGTTCATGGTGGCGCGGGGGCGATGACACGCGATCTATTGACGGCCGAGCAGGATGCAACGGCGCGCGCGGGTCTGAATGCAGCGCTCGATGCCGGGGTCGCGGAGCTGGAGCGTAGCGGCTCGGCGCTGGACGCAGTCGAAGCGGCAGTGCGCGTGCTGGAGGACGACCCGCATTTCAACGCCGGGCGCGGCGCGGTCTTCACCTATGAGGGACGGATCGAACTGGACGCGGCAATCATGGATGGAAGCAGCCGGGATGCAGGCGCGGTGGCGGGCGTCACCACTACGCGCAATCCGGTCGGGCTGGCCCGCGCGGTGATGGAGAAAAGCCCCCATGTGCTGCTCAGCCGTGAGGGCGCAGACCGGTTTGCGGTCGAGCAGGGCGTCGAACAGGTCGAGCAGGACTATTTCATGACCGCTGAACGCCGCCGCCAACTGGAGGAACTCAAAGCGCGACCGGACGGCAGCTATTATGATGTCGACATGAAATATGGGACGGTCGGCGCCGTAGCGCTGGATGCGCAGGGCCATGTCGCGGCGGCCACTTCCACCGGCGGGCTGACCGGCAAGCGCTGGGCGCGGATCGGTGATTCCCCGCTGATCGGGGCGGGCACCTATGCCGATGATCGCGGTTGCGCGGTGTCGGCGACCGGCGCGGGGGAATTTTTCATTCGCGTCGGCGTCGGTCACGAAATTGCAGCGCGCGTGCGGATGATGGGCGAGACGCCCGACGAAGCCGCGCGCGCTGTCTTTGGCGAGATTGCGGCCATGGGCGGTGTCGGCGGAGTAATTGTCGCGGCGCCAGGTGGCGGCACCGCGATCCATTTCAACACGCCGGGCCTCTATCGGGGCAAAGCAACGAGCGACGGGGAGCGCCAGGTGGCGATCTATGGCGATGAATGAGCGGATGCGCCCGCTAATATTATTGCTGGGCGCACTGCTGATGCTGGCACCGACCCCGGCGATGGCCTGGTGGGAATTGGGGCATGAGACAGTGGCGAAAATCGCCGCGCGCAATGTGACGCCCAGGACTCGCGCCGCCATTACCGCGCTGCTGCGCCACGCGCCCGACATCCAGACGCCTGAATGCCCGATCAACACAATCGAGGGCGCGAGCGTGTGGCCCGATTGTATCAAGACGCTGGGGGACCGGTTCAGCTACCAATATAACTGGCATTATCAGAATCTGTCGATCTGCCAGCCCTATGACGTCAAGGCCGCCTGCCCCGACGGCAATTGCGTGACCGCGCAGGTGGATCGCAATTTCCGGTTGCTTAAGGACCGCAAGGTGCCCGCGCGCGAACGGTTGATGGCGCTGGCTTATCTGGTCCATTTCGTCGGCGACCTGCACCAGCCTCTCCATGCGGCGGACAAGGGCGACCTGGGCGGCAACCGGCAGAAGGCGGATTATGGAATCTATACGACGCCAAAGCTCAATCTGCACACTATTTGGGACGGCTGGCTGGCCGAGCGGTCGATTATCTCGCCGCCGCCGCTGGTACGGGTCTATACCCCCGCCGAGCGCGCAGAGATGGGCGGCGGCACGACGGAGGACTGGAGTCGCGAAAGCTGGACGCTGAGCCGCGACCTTGCCTACGGCCTGGCACTGGGCGGGAACGCCTGCACGATACCGGGAGACACCCGCGCGAAGCTGAACGCAGCGCAAATCAACCGCCTTGTACCTGCGGTGCGGTTGCAGGTGGAGCGTGGGGGGCTGCGGCTGGCGCGGTTGCTGGACGAAGCTTTGCGGTAGGGTCGGCCCGCCCGCTTCAATCCTTTAAATCCGCGTCGGTCACCTCCGCATCGGGCAGACGCCTGAATCGGATCGTGCGATCATGGCGCATGAGGATGAGGGCGCCATGATCCTTCCGCAGCGCTGTTTTTGAAAAAGCGACCGTGCCCAATGCGTTTGGCTCAAAACGGAAGCGAACCACACTGCCTGCGGCTCCGGACAGATCCACGGTCTCGCTGCGAAGCCCGAAGATTGGCAGAGTCAACGCGACGGACACCGGCTTTTCCCGCGGATCAAATGCCAGCGGTTCCTGCCGGTCGTTGAGCTGATGCTCGACTACGCTCCCATCCGCGAGACGGAGTTCAGCCTGGAAATATTGCCGTGACATCCCATTGGGCAGTTCCAATGTGATGCTGAGTTGGCCAGCGGGCGCATCAAGCCGACCTGCAAGAGTGAACCGGGGCGGAACGAACGGATCGCTGGTGAGCAGCACCTGGTCCTCATCTGATGCCCAGGTCCCCTGGGCTTGTTCATCAAGCGCGCCGTAGGACAGGCCATAGCGGAAGCGACCATCCTTGCGAAGTTCGAGGCCGACGGCCATCTCGGTCTGGCCTCCATCGTAAATGCCAACGACGTTGGTCTGTTTGGGTGAACCGGAGGGCGCCTTGGCTAGCGCCGCCAGGGGCGCAGCGAGCATGACGGCCGCGACAATGACGATAACAGCAGCAAAGGGGCATCGACCGACCATGCCCGCACCATTAAACCAATCTGCCGCGACCGCCAGATCCGGCCCGCCAAGCTAGAGCAGAATCCTATCATTCTGGTACATCCGGTTGCGGTGAAGTAATTTGCGCATCCGGCGCGAGTGACGCGAGGCCAAGCATTACGGATAGCATCCCACGGTGCTGTCAGTCTAAAGCCAACCGCTCTCTCACCGATGCATTTGGGTTTTTGATGAGGGTGAACTATCCCACGAGGAATTGCCACTCGACCAGGGCGGTCGAGCGTCGCTCCTTGTAGGCTTGCCGATCAACGAGATGGCGTTCGACAGAGAAAGATGGTTGTGAATGTTGGCATGGACGGACGCGAATTTCTGTAGCACCTTCATCTGTCGAAATCGCAGCATCGCGCGCGCTCTCGTCGTTGGAATGGAAGATGACTGTTTTCCACCCGATTGTTGGCCCAGCGACCGAGGGATTCCCGTTATGGATAACGAAACGGTGCATATGTTCATGTGTACGATCAACATGGGCGCGGATGAACTGGACGAATGGCTGCAAACCAGTGAAAGTAACGCGGTGGGATGGAAAGGTCGGAACGGCCTTGCGCCTGAGAGTGTTGGTCATGCGAGCGGACGTCGAATTGCCCAAATATTGCGGAGGCCCCAAGATGAGCTGAGGACAGACGAGATTGCCTTTATGCGAAAATGCATCGGGTACATCCGTCGTCACTCTGCCCAGCGCCCGGATAATGTTTTTACCTCGCGTTGGCGTTATTCGCTAAAGAACTGGGGATACGATCCAGTGAAGGATATCGTTTAAGTCTGGAGCTGCGGCGACACCGGAACGCCATTGCGCCCGTGTCGACCAACTTAATCTGATGCCGCGTTCGAAAAGCAGATCCCCAACATTACGAAGGCTTAGGGGAAAGCAGACATAAATCATCACCACGAGGCGTAATTCCCGGGGGGAGGAATTGAAATAGCGGAAGGGATTGGGTCCGGGCATGCGCGTTGTCTGCGACTACCGGCTTGACGTTTGCTGTCACAGAACCTGACCGACGGCACCGGCCGTGAGGGTCAGAGGGCACATTAAAGCGCCATTAACGCGGCTCGGCTACCACTGCGTCAATGAGGTTTCTCTGGAGCCATTCTTACTGGGCGGCGTTCCTCCGCTTCGCCATCAATGGCGGCGGTGTCGCGCTGGTGGCGGTTGCGACTTATTGTCTGTGCGCCATCATTCTAGGCTGGGCGCCGCTACTGGCAAACTTCGTGGCCTACCTCACCCAACTTGTCTTGGGCTATCAAATGCACCGGGTCTATAGTTTCCGGCAGAGCGACGCGCATTTCCCCGGTATTGTGCGATATCTGGTGATGTCGGTTGCCGCTTTCGCGCTTAACTCGCTGTGGGTTTGGCTACTGACCGGTTTACTGGGATGGGCCAACTGGACGCCGATCATCATGATGGTTGCCGCTACCCCTGTCATGACATTCGTTGTCGCGCGCCACTGGGTCTTTCGCGCCGCCTGACGGAATTACAAGCATCGCGGCCATGTTCATGCGATGCATCATGGCGATGGCTTCAGCGGAAACCACACGGCGTAAATCCGAAAAGCCCGCTTCATCAAAAGGGTCTGATCCGCCACCTGACATCGCAAGCTTGAATCACAGCCGAAAAAATCTACGCAACACGCATGCACGGGAATCTGCCCCGGCCACCATTACGTATAATTAACCATAGGAATCTAAAGCGACTTCGTAGCGCCATCAGGTTGGGGGGCACCATGAAGAACGCCACTAGACAAAACCGGCATACGCCGTTCCTGCTTTACGGCGTCCTGCTGTTCATCCTAGGCTTCGCCTCCTATCTGGTTGGCGTTCTGCTTGTGTTTCCCCGCTATCTACTGGGTCTGCGTCATCTGCTCGATCCGATTTCCGCCTGGCTGGTGTGGTACAGCGGCGTGCCGATCATGCTGGGGCTGGCCTTTGCTCTATTTGACCTCCTCTTCCTGTTCAGCGGCAAGAAGCCCAATGCGCCGGTTCGGTTTGAGCCGGTCCGCCGCCGTCGCGTGACTGTAGCCCTCACCGCCTATAATGATGAGGATAGCATTGGCCCCGCGGTCAGGGATTTTCTGGAGCATCCGCTGGTAGAGCGCGTGATTGTCGTCAGCAACAACTGCAGCGACCGGACCTTCGAGCGCGCGCAGGATGCAGGCGCCATCACCTTCAACGAAATGGCGCCCGGCTATGGCCGTTGCGTGTTTCGGTGCCTGTCAGAGGCTGTGAAATTCGAGGATACCGAGTTCGTCGTCCTGTGCGAAGGCGACAGTACCTTCCGGGCTTATGACATAGAGAAGCTTCTGGCCTATGCGCCCCATGCCGACATCGTAAATGGTACAAGGACCGTCGAGCCGCTGCGGCAATATGTCACACAGCTTTCCACCTTCATGTATTATGGCAATATTTTTGTCGGGAAGCTCTTGGAAGCGAAGCATCTGGGCCGCGGCACGATTACCGATGTCGGCACGACGTACAAGCTGTGTCGACGGGAATCGCTGATCCCGCTGCTTGACACGTTGAAGCCGGCCGTAAATCTCGAATTCAACGCCCATTTCCTCGATACCGCGCTTGGCAACGGACTCGTCCTGCTGGAATGCCCAATTACCTTCCATCCCCGGGTGGGAGTCAGTAAAGGCGGCAACATCAACAACTGGCGCGGATTTACCGTGGGCATGCGCATGATTTTCGGCATGCTCGATAACTGGAAGCGGTATGCATGACCGGCAATTATCATGAATCGCGCCTGACCGCAGACAAGCGCCGCGCCGGGGTGTGGAGCGCCCTGTGGCAATATTATTTCCGCTATCGCATCACGCCGCAGGATTGCGTGCTCGACCTGGGAGCGGGGTATGGCGACTTCATCAACAGCGTAACCGCATCCCGCCGGATCGCGCTGGATATGTGGCCGGGTATGCGCCAGCACGTCGCGCCGACTGTGGAGACGATCATCGGCCCGGTTGAGGATTTGGCAGCGGTGGAGGATGGCGCCGTCGATTTTGCCTTTGCGTCCAACCTGTTCGAGCATCTGTCGCAGCAGGCACTCGTGAGCGTCCTCTCTTCGCTCAAGGCAAAACTGTCGGATCGCGGCAGGCTGACGATCCTCCAGCCCAATTATCGCTATGCCTTTCGGGAATATTTCGACGACTATACTCATATCACCGCCTATTCGCACATTGGCCTTACAGACCTGATGACGGCGCATGGATGGGAAGTTCTGGAGGTTCATCCTCGTTTCCTGCCGCTCAGCATCAAGTCGCGCCTCCCGACGTGGAAGATGCTGGTCGGCGCCTATCTGCGCTCGCCCTTCAAGCCGCTGGGCAAACAGATGCTGATCGTGGCACGCCCGGCGCAACATCATGGGTGACGGTGGAGAGATCGCCCAAAAGACATGCTTTGCTCCAGACCGGATCGCGATCCTGCTTGCCGCAGGACTCGGCATCCTTGCGTGCGTCATGCTCTGGCATGTGGGCGAGCTGCTGACCCATCTGAAAGCCGTCCTCTTCTACCCCTATTCGCTTGATTATGGCGAAGGAATCGTATGGCAACAGATGCGGGACATGGTGGACGGCACGGCCTATGGCCCGCTTCAGGTCTATCCGGCGATCGTCTATCACTACCCGCCCGTCTTTCACATGACGTCGGCTGCGCTGGCGGCTCTTACCGGTATGGATCAGCTGGTCGCAGGGCGGCTGGTCTCCATTCTCTCCTCCTTCGCGACCGCATATATGGTGGGATTGCTGACGGCGCGCGCCATGCCTGCGGAGGTGGATGGGCGCGTCCGGGCAATTTGCGCAACGATGGCCGGGCTGCTGTTCCTCACCTGCTATCCAGTGCTGATCTGGACGCCGTTGATGCGGGTCGACATGCTGTCGGGAGCGTTGGGGTTGGCAGGCATGTTGCTCGCCCTGCGCGCACTCGATCGCCCCGCGTGGATTTATGGTGCGGCGGCCATGTTCGTACTGTCGCTCTATGCCAAGCAAATATCGATTGCGGCGCCCATGGCGGCCTTTTCGGTGCTGCTGCTGGTCCGCCCGGGGCTGGCGGTTCGCGGCATCGCCTTTTCAACCATTTCCGGTCTGCTGGCACTCGCATGGCTGAGCCGGGCAACGGACGGCGGGTTCCTGACGCATATTCTGGTCTATAATATTAATCGGTTCCTGCCATCGTCCTTCGGTGACATCCTGTTTCCACAGCTTTTCATCCACATGGTGCTGATCGCGCTATCCGTTCTGGGCGTGACGGCGACCTGGCGGGGCAGCAGGACTTTTCTGGACAAAGGCTCGCTCGCCTTGATCCGGGATTCTCTCGCGCAGAATCGAGCGGCGGTCGCGGCGCTGATGCTGCTGATCTTCCTCGGACTGAAGACGATCATGCTGCTGGGGATCCTGAAGTCGGGAGCCAGCTACAACTATATGATAGAATGGTTCTCCGCTGTCGCGGTCTTTGCGGCACTGACGCTGGCGCCCTTCGCTGCTCGGGCAATGGGGCAGACGTCCGGTGTGGAGAAGCTGTCGCCTGTCCATGTGGTTCTTGCCCTTGTCGCCCTGCCGCTGCAGCTGGCCTTCCTTCCCGTGGGCTTTTCCAGCGCGCAGGCCATTGCGCAGAACACCAAGGTAGGCGCCAGGATTGTGGAGCGGATCGCGTCTTCCACCCGGCCGGTTATTTCCGACGATATGACGCTGCTCATCCGCGCAGGCAGGAATGTCGAATGGGAGTCGGCTATCACCGCCGAACTGGCGCAGCTTGGCAAATATGACCAGCTCGGTTTCGCCCGACTAGTCCGTGCCCATTGCTTCGGTCTACTTGTGACCGAGGGGAAAGTTGACCGGCTGCCGTTCCGGGCGCGCTACAATCCGCCGGTTGCCGCGGCAATCCTCTCAGCCTATCCTCTGGAAGAAAAGATCAGCAAATACTCGCTGCGCTGGCCATCTGCCGCACCAGCATCGAACGGGCACTGTCCGCTTCGGTAGAAAGTGCCCGCTCCGTGAGAGGGGCGTATCTCATCGAGGATAGGGGCGTATCTCATCGAGCTCCGGCCCAAAGGGCTGCTTCCGCAACATCTGGAAGAACATGGCTAGCGGGCCTGACGCCAAGGGCAGCCAAGCAGTCAGCGATTTACATTCACACATCAGGGATGGCAAACGAACCAGGCTGGATCACCGGCCACATGGGCAAAGGGATAACGTGCCCCTGTTCGAGACCCGGCTCATCGGGCGGACATCGGACGGCTGCCGGCGCCTGCTTTGTCAGGATTTTATCGATCTCCTGCTCTTCTCTCGACCGCCGCCCAGCGCGAGCGCGGCAACCTCTGATCGCCGCCTGCCAGTGCCGATCCCGCTGCAACCAAGAAAGCCACCACTACTCTCAGGCGCCGCAGCCTGGACGATGAACGCGAGACCGGGGATGCCATGTCATCAACATCTGGCTCCTCTCGCGCATGCCCGATGCCCGCGACCGTGCAGCGCCTCGTCTTCGGCAGCGGGCGGTACAAGGTCGCGTCCTGCGCCGGCGCGCCGGGCAAGCTCACCGCCACGGGCGACGGCGCCTACATGATCGACGGCAACTGGGCTTGTGCGTCCGGGTCGCATCATGCCGACTGGGCGATCGTGCCGGTGATGGGGGAAGCGGGCTTCTTGATGGCGCTGGTGCCGATCGGCGATCTTCGCCGCGAGAAGACATGGAATGTCAGCGGTATGCGCGCCACCGGCTCCGACAACCTGATCGCGCAGGGCGTGCGCGTGACCGACGCCAATCTCTGCGCACCCGCCGAAATGGCCGCCGGGGAGGCGGGCAAGACCGGCGAGCGCTTCGACGAGGCGAGCGATTTCTGGGCGCCGACCCCCGTCCTGCGCCCGCAGGTGATCGTCGTGCTGGCAGGCGTTGCGCAGGGACTGCTCGACAGCCTGCTGCCCGGCGTGGGCAAGCCCATATTGAACACCAGCTTCGCGGCAAAACGCGACTCCCACTTCTATGTCGGGCGGCTGGGCGAGGCGGCGGCAAAGATCGGCGCGGCCCGTGCCATCGCGGAAAAATCCCTGTTCACCAACGACTGCGCGGCGACGGAGCGACGGCTCCTCACCCATGTGGAACGCGTGGCGATGAAGGCGGAAAATGCCGTGGCGAGCGAATTGCTAACCGCCGCCGTCGATCAGCTCATGACGCTGGGTGGCTCGTCGGCCTTTTACAACAGCCATCCGGCGCAGCGTCACTGGCGGGACTTCAGCATCGCCATCCGCCACATCGTCTACAATATCGACCTCAGCTACGAAATATTGGGGCGCGACATGCTCGGGCTGGAGCCGATCAACGTCCTGTCCGCCGTGCGCTTCACCCGCGCGCTTCTGCCAGGGATGCGCGCGCGCGGCTAGGGCCGGATCGTGTCCATCTCCTCCGAATCCGGTGTCCAGCCCGACCCGATCGGTGCCGACTACAACGCCGCCAAGGCCGCGCTCAACGCCTTCTCCAAGACCATCTCCAAGGCTTATGCCGCCGAGGGGGTGCGCGCGCGAACATTGTCTCGCCCGCCTTCACCCTGACCGAGGGGTAAAGGGCATGATCGCGAGCTATGCGCAGCAGACCGGTGCACCGCTCGCCGAGGCGGAGGCCGCGCTGCTCCAGAGCTTCCGCCCGAACATCGCGGTCGGGCGCGGTGGACAGCCCGACGAGATTGCCGGCGCGGTTGCCTTCCTGGCGTCGGACCGTGCGGACTTCGTCAACGGGGCGATCCTGCGCGTCGACGGCGGCTCGGTCGCGTCGGTCGGCGGCTGATCGCGATGGCGACCGCCTTCACCCTCGACCAGAGACAGCGCGCCGCGCCGCCCCTGCGCGCCGTCCCGGTCACTGAAGAGGATGTGCGCAACCGCATCGACATCACCCTGCCGCGCAAGATGCTCGCCATCCTGCCCGACGCGGGGCAGCGCGTGCTCGCGCAGGGTCATCGCCGCGCCACCATCCTCGCCGCCGCGCGCGCGCTGTTCGATGAAGGCGGCTCCTCGGGGGTAACGGTGCGGCGGCTGGCGGCACGGAGCGGGGTCGCTGCCCCCACAATCTACGCTGGTCGGCGGACGCGGCGCGGTCGTCGAGCAGGCGCTGCTCGAAGGCCTGGGCACGTGTATCGAGGAAGCCCTGGTGCTGGCGATGCGCGGCGACGTCAACATCGTCTCCGCCTATGTTGATGCGCTGTGGTGGGCGGCGATGACGCGCCCGACCTATGCCCGCCATCTGGTCGAACTCTGCGCGCCCGCGCCAGGCGGCCGCCGCGTCGACAGCATGCTGCGTGAAGAATCGGTCGGCACGCTTTCGCGCTGGCTGTCTGCGCTCTGCGACGCGGACCGGCTCGACCGGCTGGGCGGGGCGCGCGCCGTCGCCGGCGCGCTTCAGGCGCATTTGCGCAGCGCCTTCATCGACTGGACCGACCGGCGCGGGAGCCTGCCTCATTTGCGGCGCGACCTCGCCACGGGCGCTGCGATCTTCCTCACCGGCCTGCTCGACTGCGACGAGCAGAACCGCCTCCATCAATGGCTCGATGGCTTAGGAATCGGGAACGCAGCGTAAACTTATGGCTTCTCCCCTCCCTTTGAGGGAGGAGCCGGGGGTGGGTGCGCCGTGTTAGCGGCGCCATATTACCGAGATGACTGAGGCTCGCTTTGCTCTTACCCACCCAAACCCCTACCGCATCGTCTCCCGATTGTCGGACACCATATAGGTACCGGTGATGTTGCGCGATTCGTCGGAGGCGAGGAAGAGGACGAGGTTGACAAGGTCGGCAGGATCGGCAAGCAGCCGCGTCCCGCCCTCGTCGCGCCCGCGTTCCTCCCCCTGTTCGAAGGCCGCACCCATCATCGGCGTGTTGTGCGCGCCGGGGATGGACGCCGCGACCGCGCGCGCCGCATCCTCCGCGACGTCGGTCAGCACGACGCTCGCGCCTTCTTCCGCCAGCCGCCGCGCATCGGCGGCGCCCAGACCCGACGCGGCGCCGGTCACGATGCAGACTTTTCCGGCGACCCTCCTCATCGGCTTTCTCCTTGGCTCAGCCATAGGCCTCTGCCATGCTCGGCGTCGACAGGCGCGACGGATCGGGATCATGGGGCGCCGGACCATGGTCGATCATCGGAAACCACCGTCCGCTGAAATCCGCCGGGCCAAGATAGCCGATGTCGATATGCCGCCGGGCAAAGCGCCATGCGCCGTCCTCCAGCCTGTAGCTGTCATGATAGATGCCCTTGAGGAAATTCACCGGCGCGCCGGCGGGCACCAGCGTCTCCTCCAGATAGACGCGCGCCGCAGGCTGGTCGCGATCGAAACCGAAGACGACATTGTGCGAAAGCTGCCAGACCTTCTCGAACGGGGCCATAAGTTCCACCCAACGCGACACGATCGCCTCCCGCCCGCGCACCACCTCGCCCAATATGTGCCATTCGCCGTCGCTCGCCCAGCATTGCGAATAGCCCGCCCGATCGCGCCGCCAGACACAATCGCTGGACCGGGCCAGCAGCGCGCGCAGCGCCGATTCGATTTCGAGGGACACAGCCCATCTCCTTTCACATTTGACACCGATGCCTCACCCGCACCCATTCGCCAAGGGCGCGCGCGGCTGTCCGACGGAAAGTTTATCGTTTCGGTCGCTTTGTTATCGTCTGCACGATGCCCAATCGGGCGCGCTTTGCTACACTCCGCGCAGATAAGGATCGCGAGGAAGAGATGGCCGAACGCAGCTTCATGAAATATCCCATCCGGCAGGTCGCCTATTATATGCCCGACGCGCGCAAGGCGGCGCAGGAGCATGCCGCCGCCTTCGGGTCCGGCCCCTATTACGTCGCCGAGCATATCCCCATGCACCTCGCCCGCCATCGCGGCCAACCGGGCGTCTTCGCAGGTCAACAGCAAGGAGCCGTCGGTCTTCACCGACCTCTATCCCAATGGCGGGCCGGGCTTCCATCATGTCGCGCTGATCGTGGACAATCTGCAGGCGACGATGAAGGAGTTCGAAGAGAAGGGCCTCGAGGAAGGCTTTTATGGCGAGGTCACGCCGGGCGGGGTTTTGCGATGATGGACGCGACGAAGCAGTTCGGCCACTTCATCGAACTCTACGAACCGACGCCGCCGCTGCTCGGCGTCTATCATCTGATCAAGACCGCCTCCTGCAACTGGACCTACAAGGAAGGCGAGGATGTCTGCCGCAGCTTCGCGCTGGTCTGATACATAACAACGGAGAGAGACGATGAAGCCGATCGCAGGCGCCACCCCGTTCAACCAGATCGCCTATGTGGTCGATGATCTGGACGCAGGCGTCAAATGGTGGACGGAAGTGATGGGCGTAGGCCCGTTCATGATGCTGCGCGACCTCGTCTATGACGAATCGGACCTGCATGGCGAGAGCATGATCCTGGGCCTTCATGCGGCGATCGCCTATTCGGGCGACATCAATATCGAACTGATCCAGCCGGTCGGCCGGTCCATCTTCGCGGAATGGCGCGAGGCCGGGCGGGAGGGGATGCACCACACCTGCGTCTTCACCGACGATTTCGCCGCAACGGAAAAGGACGTGCTCGCGCGCGGCGGCAAGCGGCTGCAGGGCGGGCGGATCAGCGGCGGCATCATCGGCTATTATGCGATGGGCGGCGATCAGGGCGTGATCCTGGAGGTCGCGCAGCTTGGCGAGGGCGCGACCGCGCTGTTCGGCGCGCTGCGCCATGCCGCCAGGACGTGGGACGGCAAGAACCCTCATTTCACCATAACGGGATAATCCGCCATGACCGTCCCCCCGCTGGTCGCCTCCTATTTCACGCTCGCGGGATTCCGCCCGATGGCCGGGCCGCACCAGCCGAGTCCCATCGATATGCGCCGCCGGATCGAGGCAGCGGCGGCGGCAGGCTATAAGGGTGTTGATTGCCGTTGAGAAGTGACCCGGGGTTTTCATCGAGAAGTGACCCACCTTGCGATTATGTTTCGGATGTCACCGTTGGGTCAAGATGAGGTTTTCTCCTTTCGCGCTGTGGGCTGCTGAGCAGAGCTGTTTTTGAACCGGAAGCTGTCGTTGCCGGTTTCAAGGATGTGGCAGTGATGGGTCAGCCGATCGAGCAGCGCTGTGGTCATCTTGGCATCACCGAACACGGTGGCCCATTCACTGAAGCTGAGGTTGGTGGTGATGATGACGCTGGTGCGCTCGTAAAGTTTGCTGAGCAGATGGAACAGCAATGCACCGCCTGAGGCGCTGAACGGCAGATAGCCGAGCTCATCGAGGATCACGAGATCGGCGTGGGCGAGCCTTCCGGCGACCTGGCCTGCCTTGCCCTGGGCCTTCTCCTGTTCGAGCGCATTAACCAACTCGACGGTGGAGAAGAACCGCACCCGTTTTCGATGATGCTCGATGGCCTGAACGCCCAGCGCTGTCGCGATGTGGGTCTTGCCGGTGCCGGGGCCGCCGACCAGCACGATGTTGTCGGCAACGTCGATAAACTCACAGCGGTGAAGCTGGCGCACCAGCGCTTCGTTGATCTCACTGCTGGCGAAGTCGAAGCCTGCCAGGTCGCGATAGGCCGGGAACCGCGCAGCCTTGAGTTGATAGGATACCGATCGCACCTCTCGTTCAGCAGTCTCCGCCTTCAGGAGCTGGGACAGGATCGGGATGGCGGCATCGAACGCCGGTGCACCCTGTTCCATGAGATCGGTAACGGCCTGCGCCATGCCGTGCATCTTGAGGCTGCGCAGCATGACGATAATAGCGCCGCTGGCGGGATCATGACGCATGGCGGCTCTCCCGACGCAGAGCGTCATAGCGCTCGACATTGGCCATCGGCTCGCTGACCAGTCTCAGCGCCTGTGGCGCCGTGACCGGCGGCGTTGTCAGCGGCTTGCCGTCGAGCAGACGGTGCAGGAGGTTGAGGATATGGGTCTTGGTTGGAACGCCCCCCTCCAACGCCATCGTGACGGCCGTCAGCACGGTCTGCTCGTCATGATGCAGCACCAGGGCCAGGATCTCGACCATCTCCCTGTCACCGCCAGGAGACCGCAACAGATGCCGCTGCAGCCGCTGGAAGGGATCAGGCAGTTCAAGGAACGGCGCCCCATTGCGCAGGGCACCTGGCTTGCGCTGCACCACCGCCAGATAATGGCGCCAGTCATAGACGGTGCGCCCCGGCCCATCGTGGGATCGTTCGATGATACGCTGGTGTTCGCACAGCAACTGTCCCTCGGCGACCACCAGGAAGCGGTCGGGATAGACGCGCAGGCTGACGGGGCGGTTGGCGAACGACGCCGGCACGCTGTAGCGGTTGCGCTCGAGATGGACGAGGCAGGTCGGTGAGACCCGCTTGCCATACTCGACAAAGCCATCGAACGCCCTGCCTGTCGGCATCAGGCTCGCCACCTCATCCGCCCAGGCATCAGCGACAGACCCGGGCTCGATTCCGTGCGGAATATCCTGCCATAGCGCCTTGCAGCGCTCCTCCAGCCAGATGTTCAAAGCGTCGAGGCTCTGAGTCTGGGGGACAGGCTGCCACAGGCGATGCCGTGCATCCTGCACGTTCTTCTCGACCTGGCCCTTCTCCCACCCAGCGGCCGGATTACAGAACTCGGCCTCGAACAGATAATGGCTCACCATCGTCAGGAAGCGGGCGTTGACGGTCCGGCTCTTGCCGCGCCCGACCTTGTCGACGGCAGTCCTCATGTTGTCGTAGATGCCGCGTCGCGGCACGCCGCCCAGCACGCGGAACGCATGATTATGGGCGTCGAACAGCATCTCGTGGGTCTGCAGTAGATAGGCCCGCACAAAGAAGGCGCGACTGTAGCTGAGCTTGAAGTGCGCGACCTGCAGCTTGGTGCGCACGCCATCGATGATCGCCCAGTCCTCGCTCCAGTCGAACTGGAACGCCTCACCCGGTGCGAAGGACAACGGCACGAAGGTGCCTCTGCCGCTCATCTGCTGCTGGCGGCGATAATCATCACGCCAGTCCCGGGCAAAGGCCGCGACACGGCCATAGGAACCGTCAAAGCCGAGGCTCACCAGATCGGCATACAACTGCTTGACCGTGCGCTTCTGCTTGCGCGGACGGCCCATCTCCCGCCTCAGCCAGGCTGTCAGCCGCTCGACGAACGGGTCCAGCTTGCTCGGTCGCTCCGGCACCTTGAACTGCGGCTCGATCGTGTCCGACCGCAGATATTTACGAACGGTGTTGCGGGAAAGACCGGTGCGCCTGGCTATCTCCCGGATCGATAGATGATCGCGGTAATGCCACCGCCGGATAACGCTCAATAATGCCATGTCCAACACTCCATGGTCCCCCGCTCGTCAAAGCCAGGGACGTGTTCAAACATGGGTCACTTCTCAGTGGAAATTACTGGCTTCCCCGGGTCACTTCTCAACGGCAATCAACAGGCTGGCCCAATTTCGGTGTGACGACCTCGTCGATGCCGGGATAGCGCTCATAGCGCAGCGCTGCGCTGAGGTTGAGGCGATACAGGCCCTTGCGCCCCTGGAAGGGCGAAGCAAGGGGCACGTTAAGTTCGCCATAGGCATAATAGCTGTCCTGCGAGCGCCGGACATTGGCGACATTACCGGGCCCCCGATCGGCATTGAGCAGATTGCTGCGATAGCCGGCACCAAGGGCGGCGCGCGCCGTACCACCGCCCAGGTCGAACAGGCCTCCATCGGCCGCCAGTTCGAAGGATTTCCCGTCATTGCAATAGCAGAGCGGCGTCGAACGGATGAGCGTCTGGCCCACGAAATTATTCGCGCGGGTGAAAACACGTTCCTTCCCATAGACGCCTGAAAGCGCGCCCCGCCATCCACCCGGCAGTTCGAGCGTCAGCGATGGGGCCACGGCGAAAGAGCGGCTGGTGGACGGCTGTTCGGTACGGCTGACGGACAGGTCCCCGGCGGGATTGTCGGGAAAACCGATTTCCGTCCGACGCCGATTGAAGAGCAGGTCCGCCGCGAAGGAAAGCCGTTCCGTCAGTTCCTGATGGCCGGAGAGGACAATGGCATGGCGCTCGGTCGGCGGGAAGATGATGACGCCCGGGCGTGAGCGGGCAAAATCGCGCTCATCCGAGCGCAGGCTCGTGCTGCGGGCATATTCATAGGATGCGATGATGCCGCCTGACCGCCATTTGGCGCCGGTCGTTGCGGCCACCCGCTGCCGGGAATAGCCGCCCTGCGTCGCCAGGCCTCCGTCGAGATCAACGGTCAGGCCTTCGAAGTCCCGGCGCAGGATGATATTGGCAACGCCGGCCACGGCGTCGGAGCCATATAGAGCTGAGGCGCCATCCGCGACGACTTCCAGACGGTCAACCGCACCCAGTGGTATGGCGGATACATCGACGCCCTGCCGGGAACCATTATAGGCGAGCCGATGGCCGTTGAGCAGGGTGAGCGTGGCGTCGCTGCCAAGACCGCGCAGATTGATCGTCGCCGCACCGCCAACATTGATGCCGTTGGCGCTGCCGACATTCGCGCCGACACCGAGATTCTGCCCGCCTCCGAAACTCTGGGGCAGGTTGCGGGCAACTTCGGCAAGGCCCGTCTGCCCGCTCGCAATGATTGCCTCTCGATCAACGCTGATCGTGGGGGACGCGACGGGCGCACCGCGAATGCGGCTCCCGGTCACGGTAATCGAGGTGCCTTGCCGTTCCTCGCTGCTCTCCGACACACTATCGCGCGCAATGGCTTCGATGATCAGGTCTGAACCCACCGCCCGGTAGCGCAGGTCGGTTCCTGCCAACACTCTCCCCACTGCCCCTTCGGTCGTGAACGCCCCATCAAGCGCGGGAGCGGTCCTGCCAGCAAGGACCGACGCGGCAGCGCCGATATTGCGTCCCGAACGGGCGGCGATCGCCCTCAGCGACAGTTCAAGCGATTGGGCCGGCAGATGATAGACATACTGGCCATTTTGCTGCGCGCGAGCCGGTTGTGAGCCGAACATCGTGGAGACGGCAAGGGCCGGCACCGAAACGGCCAGGGCCGTGTTTCGAAATAGTCGCATGGGGCATTCCTCTCGGCGAAGCACCGACGCGGCGTCGCTCGAAGGGGAAGACCGATATTTGCCGATTTACCCTGGTAATTTTTTCGCAGGCACCGCCAGCAGGAAATTTCCCGCCCGATCCTTATTGAGGGAAAGCCCAAAGGTCGCAGCGAGCAGCTTTGCGAGGCCCGCTGTGTCGTCGGCCACCATCGTCCCGGTAAACTTAAGCTGCGCTGCGTCCGGGCTGACGATGATGATTCCCGCTGCCGCATGACGATTGGCGAGGCGGGCCACGTCACCAAGTTCTGCATTCGAAAAAGATAGCACGCCGGTCGGCCAGTCCCTCGCTCCCGCGGATATCGGTTCCGGCTCGCTCGGGGCCCCGTCTTCGACAAATGCCGATTCCCCCGGCATGAGAAATTGCCCTTGCCTGGTGCCAAAATGACGTTTGACCTCTACGGAACCGCGCAGAAGGGAAACCGTCATCCTTTGGCCCTGCAGGTCAACATCGAAGATCGTGCCGTGCGCGATGACATCGCCGTTCCCGGCCGACACAATGAATGGGCGAACCGCATCGTGGGCGACATCGAAGCGGGCGCGACCCCGCTGCAACAGCAGATGCCGCTGCTGGTCGCCATAGTCGACAATGACGACGCTGCCTGCATCGAGCGTCACCTTGGATCCGTCGGGCAGGGAAAGCGTCCGTATTTCGCCGATTCCAGACGCCAACTCATCCGCGCGTTTCGGGTTGCCCGCGGCGCTCAGGGCATGAAGGCAAACAAGGGCAAGTGCGATCACGATGCAAGCCGCTGCAGCCAGCATGAGACGCCCGCCGTTTTTAGTCGGCTGCGCTGACTTTGCTTGGCTGTTTGCCTCGCCGGCCGGCGTCAAACCCGCAGAGGCTGTTTCATCCCAGCTTGCAAGTACCTCGTCATAAAGGTCTGCGTGCCGGATATCGGCACTGTACCAATCGGCAAACGCCTCATAATCCTGCGTATCGCTGGAATCGCGCAGACGCGCGAGCCAGGCGGCCGCTTCCTCCCGGATTTGATCATCCGAGCGCCCCTCACCGGTGGGATCGACCATCAACGCGCCCGCAGCACGCGATCAAGCTGGATTATTGCCTTGTGCATGTGCCACTCGACCCCTTTGATGCTAAGCCCTTGGTCCCGGGCGATAACCTTATAGCTCATGCCATCGACCCGATGCGCGAGAAAAATCGCGCGCGTTCTGGGTTTGAGTTTCATGAGGGCCGTCTGTAGCCGGTTTAGCATGTCTCGTGCCTCCAGGGCCGCCACTATATCGGGACCTTGCAGTGCCACCTCTTCCACCGGATCATGCCGGGTAAGTGATCTTTGCAGAGCCACTTTGGCACGATCACGCAACAAGTTTTTGGCAATCTGGTTGAGATAGGCCTCGGGGTGGTCGATCGCCTTCTCCTTCGATGCACTGGCTTCGGCAAGTCGGGCAAAACATTCCTGAACAAGATCGCCAGCATCCTGCCTTTCGGTGCGTCCGCCGAAAAAGCGATGAAGCCGCGGCGCGCGCGCGCGATAGAGGTCTTCCAAAGCGAGCGCCGAACCGATGACGATCCGATCATCGGGGGGCAGCGGGTCGCCCTCCGCGATCCGAGGCTCCGAAAGAGAGTTCAGGATGTTGGCGATTAGACGCATGGAAACATCCAACCATGCTTCGCTACGCACGAATGTATCTCAGATGGTATCAGTGCGTCCGTCATGCCTGCTTCGCCTCTTCATGGGAGGCAAAGCCGGCTGGAAGCCGGGTGTTGAGAACATGCCTAAGCCATGCGCCGATGCCTTTCACCGCAAGCGGCTTGGACATACGCATCGGCCACCCGGCAATATATGCCAGTGGAGAGTCTCTTAGGGAGGTTCTCACGCCTCCGCGCCGTTCTCATTCGACGCACCACAAGCTTAGCGAATTGATTCGGCAAGGCAATATCCAATTTGCTTCACCCTGAAGGCTATTTCCGTCATATCGTGAACACGTATTCTTCCTGATCTTGACCTCAAAGGTACGCCTTGGGCCCAATGAGACCCGTGACGCATGCACGGATGTGTCGAATACTCATCCACACGCGCAAGTGATTGATCGGATATTGCGTTAGCGCGGAAATGAGGTGATCATGGTGGACCGCAAGCATCCTTCTCGGCGCGTTCTACGGGAACCCGCGGAACTCAAGCTGAGAGTTGGGGATGCGAGCAGCGACAAGCGCCTTGTAGCATTGATTCATATGCTCGCCCGCCGTGCCGCGCGAAAGGCCTATCGCAAAATGTTGGAGGAGCGCCGCACACCCCGCTCCTGATGCAGGAGATCATTTGTGAAGGTTGCGCTCTATGCCCGCTACTCATTCGACAAACAGCGCGATGCCTCGATCGCCGATCAGCTGCGCATCTGCCGTCTGCATGCAGAAAAGCAGGGATGGCAGGTCGTTGAGGAATATGCCGATCACGCAATCTCCGGTGCATCGCTTTTAAGACCTGGCATCCAGGCGCTGATGTCCGATTCCGGCCAAGGGGGATTTCAGATCGTGCTGGCTGAGGCGATGGACCGCCTGTCCCGCGATCAGGAAGATATCGCAGGCCTGTTCAAGCGGATGGCCTATGCGGACGTCAAGATCGTCACCCTGTCCGAAGGTGAAGTCAGCCATCTCCATGTCGGCCTCAAGGGAACAATGAATGCCCTGTTTCTCAAGGATCTTGCCGACAAGACCCGGCGTGGTCTGCGTGGGCGGGTCGAGCAGGGCAAGTCGGGCGGCGGTAACAGCTATGGCTATGATGTCGTAAAGCGACTCGATGCCAGCGGCGAACTGATCCGTGGTGATCGCTCCATCAATGAGACGCAGGCAATGGTCATCGAACGGATCTTTCGCGATTTCGTCGCGGGTAAGTCCGGCAAGCGCATCGCCAGCGAACTTAATAAGGAGGGTATCGAAGCGCCGACGGGAGGCGCATGGGGGTTCAGCACCATCAACGGCAACCCCAAGCGCGGCACGGGCATCCTCAACAATGAACTCTATGTTGGCAAGCTGATCTGGAACCGGCAGCGCTTTATCAAGGCTCCCGACACCGGAAAGCGCCAGGCACGCCCCAATCCGGAATCTGAATGGATCGTTCAGGACGTGCCCGAACTGAGGATCATCGACGATGCGCTTTGGCAGCAGGCCAAGGAGCGACAAAAATCCTGCCAACTCACCCGGCCTGATTCAACAGAAACGCCCACGCCGTTCCGGGACCGCAGGCGACAGAAATATCTCCTGTCCGGCCTTTTGCGATGCGGTTGCTGCGGTGGCGCCTACTCCATGATTTCGGCAGCGATGCTGGGATGCGCTACTGCACGGAACAAGGGTACCTGCGACAACCGATTGAATATCCGGCGTGACCGGCTGGAGGAGCGGGTTCTCAATGCGCTGCGGCATCATCTGATGGACCCCACGCTCTTTGCCGAATTTTGTGAGGAGTTCACCCGGGAGATCAATCGGCTGAGGAGCAACGCAGGCGCAGCCATCACCGCAGCTCAGGCAGAGATCAGCAAGATCGACCGGGATCTTGATATGCTGGTGAACTTGATCCTGCGAGGTGGTGCAGCAGACAAGATCAACGCCAAGATGGTGGGGCTGGAGGCTCGAAAGAAGGAACTGGAGCGTGACCTCGCCCAGGCGCAGGAGCCGCCGCCCCTGCTGCACCCGAACATGGCCCATCATTATCGGGCGCAGCTCGACAATCTGTCCCAGGCCCTCGACCATACCGACGAAACTCAGCGTTTCGAAGCGGCGGAAGTCATTCGCTCGCTGATCGACGAGATCATTCTCGTACCCGAAGAGGGCGAGTTGAAGATTGATGTGCGTGGGGATCTGGCGGGCATATTGTCGATCGCGCTTGAACGCAAAAAACCCGCCTCTGGGGCGGGTTTCAAGCGGCCTATGGCCTCCGGTGATTGTGATCATCTCAAATCGCAATTTGAGATGGTTGCGGGAGCAGGATTTGAACCTGCGACCTTCAGGTTATGAGCCTGACGAGCTACCGGGCTGCTCCATCCCGCGACACTGTCCCATGCTGGGTGCATGGGGGTTTGTAATGCAAAAAGGCGGCCTTTTGGGCCGCCCTTTTGACATGTGAATGGGTTTTTTCTTATGCGCGTGCTGCAATGCCTGGCGACGACCTACTCTTCCAGTGCTTGAGCAATAGTACCATCGGCGCAGTCTGGTTTCACGGCCGAGTTCGGGATGGGATCGGGTGGGTCACAGACGCTATGGTCACCAAGCAATGAAGCAGGCGCATAAGGGTTTTTAATCGATACCGTGCACGGTGTGTATTTTGACCTGTAATTATCGGGCTGCGTATAATCATCGCACATCGCCTTGGCGCTGGATATCCAGCACTGTTGTTGATGGTGGGACTCTTAAGCGCGAACAGAGCAATTAGGACTGGTTAGCTTCATGCGTTACCGCACTTCCACACCCAGCCTATCAACGTGGTGGTCTTCCACGGCTCGATGAAATCTTATCTTGAGGGAGGCTTCCCGCTTAGATGCTTTCAGCGGTTATCCCGTCCATACATAGCTACCCAGCTGCGCTCCTGGCGGAACGACTGGTACACCAGAGGTATGTTCAACCCGGTCCTCTCGTACTAGGGTCAACTCCTCTCAAATTTCGACGCCCACGGCAGATAGGGACCAAACTGTCTCGCGACGTTCTGAACCCAGCTCACGTACCACTTTAATTGGCGAACAGCCAAACCCTTGGGACCTGCTCCAGCCCCAGGATGTGATGAGCCGACATCGAGGTGCCAAACGATTCCGTCGATATGAGCTCTTGGGAATCATCAGCCTGTTATCCCCGGCGTACCTTTTATCCGTTGAGCGATGGCCCTTCCACGAGGGACCACCGGATCACTATGACCGACTTTCGTCTCTGCTCGACTTGTCAGTCTCGCAGTCAGGCGGGCTTATGCCATTGCACTCTAACAGACGGTTTCCAACCGTCCTGAGCCCACCATCGCGCGCCTCCGTTACTCTTTAGGAGGCGACCGCCCCAGTCAAACTACCCGCCACAGAGGGTCCCTGCACCGGATAACGGTGCGAGGTTAGACATCAGAAAACAACAGGGTGGTATTTCACCTATGGCTCCACGACAACTGGCGTCATCGCTTCAAAGCCTCCCACCTATGCTACACAGTTCTTTCCTAATGCCACTCTGAAGCTGCAGTAAAGGTGCACGGGGTCTTTCCGTCTAACCGCGGGTACTCCGCATCTTCACGGAGAATTCAATTTCGCTGAGCATATCCTGGAGACAGTGGGGAAGTCGTTACGCCATTCGTGCAGGTCGGAACTTACCCGACAAGGAATTTCGCTACCTTAGGACCGTTATAGTTACGGCCGCCGTTTACTGGGGCTTCAATTCAGAGCTTGCACTCCTCCTCTTAACCTTCCAGCACCGGGCAGGCGTCAGGCCCTATACGTCGTCTTGAAGCCGACTTAGCAGAGCCCTGTGTTTTTGCTAAACAGTCGCTACCCCCTGGCCTGTGCCCCCCATGAAAAGTTGCCTTAACATGGGGCCTCCTTCTTCCGAAGGTACGGAGGCAATTTGCCGAGTTCCTTCAGGATACTTCTCTCAAACGCCTTGGTATACTCTACCATTCCACCTGTGTCGGTTTAGGGTACGGTCTATACGGTGGGGCTATTTCCTGGGACGATTTCCCTGCCCGGAGCAATCCAATAAGCCCGAACAAGTTACACCATCCGTCACACACCACCAGGCCCACGAATATTAACGTGGTTCCCATCGACTACCCCCTTCGGGCTCGTCTTAGGGGCCGGCTTACCCTGCTCAGATTAGCTTTAAGCAGGAACCCTTGGAATTTCGGCGACAGTGCATCTCACACTGTTAATCGCTACTCATGTCTGCATTCGCACTTCCGATACCTCCACGACCCATTACCAGATCGCTTCATCGGCCTACGGAACGCTCCGCTACCGCTTGGATCAAAAGATCCAAACCCTAAGCTTCGGTGCATCACTTTAGCCCCGTTACATCTTCGCCGCAGGATCTCTTATTTAGACCAGTGAGCTGTTACGCTTTCTTTAAAGGATGGCTGCTTCTAAGCCAACCTCCTGGTTGTTTTGGAAATCCCACATGCTTTCCCACTTAGTGATGACTTGGGGACCTTAGCTGTAGGTTAGGGCTGTTTCCCTTTTGACGACGGACCTTAGCACCCGCCGTCTGTCTGCCGAACTAGACTCGTTGGTATTCGGAGTTTGGTTAGTGTTGGTAGATCTCGCGACCCCCGCAACCATCCAGTGCTCTACCCCCAACGGCAAATATTCGACGCTCTACCTCAATAGATTTCGCGGAGAACCAGCTATTTCCCGGCTTGATTGGCCTTTCACCCCTAAGCACAACTCATCCGACAATTTTTCAACATTGAACGGTTCGGTCCTCCAGTGCGTGTTACCGCACCTTCAACCTGGTCATGCATAGATCGCCGGGTTTCGGGTCTAATGCATCAAACTATGGTCGCCCTATTCAGACTCGCTTTCGCTGCGCCTACACCTAACGGCTTAAGCTTGCTTGATACACTAAGTCACAGACCCA